>JACPBB010000001.1 GCA_016180525.1 Parcubacteria group bacterium
CATCTTAGGAAAACTTGATGTGGGAACCATTGACCCTGCCTATACGATTGGAAACACCACGTACGCGACCTATGGACACTCTACGGTGGGTGTGAAAGAGGAAGTGGTTGTAAATCTTGTGCCAACCCATTTTAATACTTCTGTAGGCAGTTTTGAGCATATTATAGACTTTGATACGCTTCCCGAAACCTCTGACTTGTGGCTTTTCTATCAGATAACTGATTTTGGAGAGAGCTGGAAGAACCTTGTCGTTTCCGCGACCGCAGGATTTGACGGATTTGTATTTTATAAAAAAGTGCCGACTGAAAATAAACTTATTATCGCAAGCACTGAGCGTGGTGAAATTGCGCTCCGCCTCATCGCGCCACGCTTTGACTCCGACAAATGGGGAAATGTCCGTCCTGACCAAGATGGCTGGAAGGGATTTATCCTTAATCTTAAAGAAAAATTAAATTAATTGACTACATTCTTTGTGGGACATTAGTGAGAAATTTTCTCCAAATAAGCGTTTATACTTTCTGGTGTATAAATCCAGGACAGTTTTTCAAACATTACACTATAACACAACTCTTGAGCATTGCGTTGCCTTATGGTAGGACCTGAACAAAGTTTGAATAAATCTTCCGGGGTTTCTGAAACAACAAGATCTTTCGCGATTCCATTGAGACAGGATTTATAAAACAGGTCTTCCATTGGCTCACAAAGTGCGAGCATTTTCTCATATGGAATTTTTTCACGGTCTAACATTTGAGCAATGTTTAAATAAAAAGCACTTTGTTGAACTTCAGTATTTTGAATAATTTTTTTTATAAAATTAAGCAGTTCCTCTGGGTTTTTAAAAGATAAAATACGTGTTGTCCATATATAACACACCCCTTGAATCTCCTTAATGTCTAATTTAGCACATTCATTTAATACATCTTCAGTTGAGAAATGAAGGCCATAATCTGAAAAAAGCACCCAGTGAAAAATTCCAGACCAGCAATTTTTTTTATATCTAAGTTTTGATAGTTGTTCACACAGCAAGATTGGATCATGTGTCATTATTTGAAAATTATTCCAGTTTTTTTGCGGTATCTTGTCCATTTGTGCCAACATAAAGCCTTGTCCAGCGCCGTGGAAACACGTATCTAAGATACGACTCATTCTTTTTTCTAAAAGATACATTAAATCTTCGCATGTTTTTTGAGCAAATATGGGATCAGAATTATTTTGAATAACATGCTCCATAAAACCGTGGAAAAATCCATAACCGCACCGAGAAGTTTCTTGTGGAAAGTTAATGTCTAAAACATTTTTTGTATTAGAATATAGAACATAATATACAATGTCACCAATTTCGTGAAGCATCAGGTGACACGGATATTCATTTTCATTCTTAAAAGGATCAATGTTGTTGCGTGCAGTCATAAAAATTTGAATACCTTTATCAATATCCCCGGTTTCTTTTATTTCTTTTTCAATAGCACTAAATATACAATCTGTGTTTAATTCTTCACTTGGATTAAAAATAGCAGACCCGCACGAGGTTAAAAGAGATGTATATGCATGTGCATATGTTATGTTGTCGGGATTTGTTTTTACTAAAAAGATTCCTAAAACAAAAAAGATAAAAAATATAAAAATTATGCTGAAAAAATTCAATTTCCTCTTTAGAAAGTTAAACATAGGATACAATTTACTGGACTGATGTTTTTTTGCATTCATCACGCACATCTATCGGAAATTTTTTACAAATTGATATCATGCGCAATGGGGTATAAAAGTAAAGTAATCTTTGGAAAACTGCTTCATAACATGATGCACTTACTTTATTTTGAATTATAATTGGTTCCGAACAAAGCGTGAGTAACATGCGATACTCTTTTTGGGGGGTTGCCGTGGCAACAACACCTTTTATAATTCCACCAATGCACGATCTATAAAAATCTTCGGTAACAGTTTCACAAAGTGCAAGTATTTTTGTATAGTCTTTGCCGTTATTGTCTCCCTGCAGCCCTGCAAGTATTTTGTGGGCTATTCCAAAAGAAAAAATAACCTGCTGTAATTCTGTGTCTTGCACAAATTTTATTATAGTATTACGAAGCTCAATTGGCGTTTTAAATGGAAGATGACGAATTGTCCGTGAATAACATTCCCATTGAGATTCTTGAGGTTCAAGTGTAGCACATCCACTTAACACATCTTCTTTTGAAAAATGAAGGCTATATCCCGAAATAAGCAGCGATTGAAAAACCCCCGACCAGCATGCTCTTTTATATTCAAGTTTGGGTAATTGTCCACACATCAAACGAGGTTCCATTGTGATTGTTTGAAAATCATCCCATTTTTCTTGTGGTACTTGGTCCAGATGCGCACGCATAAAGCCGTGGCCGACTCCGTGGAAACAGCCCTCTAAAATGTTACTCATTCTCTTTTGCAAATGGAGTATCAGAGACTCGCATGTCTCGGTCGCAAATATAGGATTGGGATTGTTTTGAATTAGGTGTTCAATAAAGGCGTGGAAAAAACTGTAATTACACCCGGTAGTTTCTTGTGGGAAATTAATATCCGAAATATCTTTTGCATTAGTATATAAATTATAATACGCAATTTCTCCAACGCGATGTAATGCTGAGTGGCACGTATATAGACGTTCATTACTGAAAGGTTCGATCATATTTCGTGCCACCATAAAAACACGCATACCGCCATCAATGTTTCCGGTCTTTTCTATCTCTCTATCTATTTTATTAAAAACACAATCTATTTGTTTGTTTTCTTCAGAAATGGAGCGGCATGATGTTAAAAGAGACGCGCGTATTTGAATCATTTGAAAAGCATTTGTTTTTTTAAAAAACGCTCCTAAAAAAAACAAAGCAAGAAATATAAAAATTATAATAAAAACATTTAACGTTTTTTTTACAATTTCAATCATGAGATATACAATAATACTATAAATTAAAAATGTGTAAAAAACTTTATCCTTTTTTCCTTTTTTGAATTCTTCTTTTTGTTAGATAAAATAGAAACGGTTAACGGTAAAAAATAACCCTCTCGTACGCTATCAGCATATGAATCTTTTATTCCAACCATTAAATTTTTTGCCAAGAGCAAAGCAATTATTTTTTTATTGGCATTATTTTTTTCAGGCTTAATGCACATATGAAGTTGCGGGCGTGTCAAAGTGTCCCGTCTGTTTTCCCCACGTTTAAAATAATAATGCGCCTCAAAATCATCCTCATTAATTAAATTATTACAGGCGTGCGCTGCTTCTTCAATCGCCGAAAGAGAAATTTCAAATGAGCCACCCATCCTTACTCGTTCCGATAGTCTTCCTACTATTACAAATCGTGGGTCAATTCTTCCGCAAGGACATTTCTCTTCCTCAATTTTAATAAGATCCTGGGTTCTGTACCTGATGAGGGGAAAGGGCTGGTCCGTAGAAAGAGAGGAGATTACAAGTTCTGATGGAGTGTTGGGATATTTTGCTTTTCCGGTTTGCGGATCTATAAATTCCAGAAAAAGAGCATTATTATCAAAATGAAATGATGTGAGGCGATGTTTCATCGTATAAGCGCACGCAACGCCTAAAACCCCGGTTGCTTCAGATAGAGAATAGTTAGAAACTAAAATAGGATTATCGTATACTTTAAGAATTTTTTTCCGTAAGGATTCAGAACACCTTTCTCCGTAGATTTCAACAATTTTAATATTCTTTAGTATACCTTGTTTTTTAAAATATGGAGCAATTTCAAGTAGATATATAGGATAAGTGGCTATACTATCTGGGTGAAATTGTGTGGCAATTTTTGTCATTAAATCAAAATCATTCGGGGTTTTTGGATAAAACATATTGATGCTAACGCAACCGCTTGCGCGCCTTTCTAATTCACTTAAATACCATGATTGCATAAATGATATCTGCCGTTTAATACCTGCCTGAAAAGGTCTAATAGCAAAATTACCAAAAACTTTTCTCGGTGTTAATAAGGCCGTACGATTTGTGGTTCCACTTGTAAATCGGACTGCGAATACCTTTTCCCGGGGAAGATATGTCCGCTGCCACATTGGTGTCTTGGTGATATTTTCTTTTTTTAAAAATGGGATTAGTTCCCAATCTTGATATGTTTTTATGTCTTGTATTTGAAAATTATTAACATTAAAATGCTTTTGATAGAAATTGCTTCTCCGACTTTTGCTTACATATCGGAGGACAGACGACAGTTTTTGCAGAATCTTCGGGGAATCTTTGGGAATAGTTAAAAATGAGGGCATGATATTAACATATTGAGTGCAGAGGATTAAATTAATTTCTATTCCACATAAATAATTCCATTAAAGTATGATCGAATGTGATCATGGAAACCCCATGCTCCCAGGTCTTTAAAAACAAAAGACCAGACATTGTCTTCTTGAATAGGGCCTTTTGAATCAAATTCTGGATAAATATCGTGTGTCGGATGTAAATTAGACGCAGGCCAGAATGTTTTGTTGTCAAGTGCAGAACTAAAAACAATCTCCGTGTTTAGGCTTATCTTGACATATCGCGGTTCAAAGCCTTTTTCAGTCAGTATGACAGACACTTGATTTTTTCCTCGCATATCAACGATATCTTGTTTTGTGTTAACCTTGCTTTGTTGTATGAAAAAGAAAAGTAGGGAAATAACAATAAATGAAATTCCCAATATTAAATGAGATTTTGAGAAATTTTTCATAAACAAAACAATATCTTAAAGAATTGCCATTCAAAAGAAAATGCGGTAACTTAGTTAATATAATAATGCCTGATTTAAATCTATATATCAACAAAATAAAACAAGCAGTTCCTGTGATATTTATTGTCTTGCTTATAGCGGGAGGTTTGTTTTGGATTAACAAACAAGATTCAAATACGCAACTAGAAACACTTTTAAAAAATAACAACGTCAGTTTTGCCGAAATATCTAAATACTTTAAAGAATTAGCCGAACAAAGAGGCGCTGAGTACGCGTTCGCTGCGCTTCTCAAAGCCCCACTGCCAGGAAATATAGACCTCCATTTATTAGGTCATGTGGTTGGAGATGAATTGTTCAAGCAACGCGGGATAAATGGTATTTCAATATGCACGGATGATTTCAGAAATGCGTGTTCTCACTCAATCGTTATTGGAACACTGCTGGATAAAGGAGAAGGTTCGCTTTCTGATATAGCCTATACTTGCAAAAAAGCCCCCGGAGGTAGCGGAGCATATACAATGTGCTTTCATGGACTGGGACACGGTGTTCTTGCGTATACTGGCTACGAATTAGATAAGGCGGTGCTTCTTTGTAAAAAAACAGGAACGGAAGAATACAATAATCGTGAATATGCGGAGTGTGTAGGGGGTACTATTATGGAAATGATTGGAGGCGGGTTTCATGACAAAACCACATGGGAAGAAAAGAAAAAGGTGTATTTTAAAGAAGGTAATCCGCTGTATCCTTGTACCGCGAATTTCATGCCGAAAGAAGTTAAGCCGGTGTGTTTTGTGTACCTTACTCCTCACTTGTTTGAATTCGTTGGCGCGAACTTAGGGAATCCGACTCCGGTTGATTTTGAAAAAGCATTTACATTATGTGCACCACTACCCATAGGAGTAAACAGAGATGCTTGTTTTGGAGGATTTGGAAAAGAATTTACCGTCCTTGCGAATAACCGCGATATCAGAAGTGTTGAAAAAATGAATAGGGAACAGTTGTCGCTTGTATATGAATGGTGCACTCTCGCGAAAGTAGAAGATGGGATTCTCTCCTGTACCGACTCTGCGGTAAAATCCCTCTACTGGGGAGGAGAAAATGATGTCCAGGTCGCAGAAAAATTTTGCGATATTATTTTGTTAAATAACCATCAAACATTTTGTAAAAAAAGTTTATCAAACGAAATTGCGTTTTATAACAGATAAATGGAACACAGAAAAAACATTGTTTTTCTTGCAATATTTTTTTTCTTTATTGCCTATATACTCATCGGCATAGTGTATACAAGCAGTGACGTATGGAAACCAGACATGGCCTTTGCGGAAGAAAAAGAATACTGGAAAAGACAAATAGAAACTACTGGAGCAAAAAATGCATATGAAAAATTAGGAAATGTTCTTAAAGAATCATCTGCATTAACACAGCATATAAAATCTCATATTTTTGGCGAAGTGCTTTATGAACAAGAAGGTATTGACGGATTGGCTATTTGTGACCGTCGCTTTCAAAATGGATGCTTCCATGAAGTAGTAGAACGAGTAATTAAGGAACATGGCGTTGATATTCTTAAAAATTTAGACACTGTTTGTAAAAATACAATACGACACGAACAAGGATGCGAACACGGTGCAGGACATGGTATTTTGGCGTATACAGGGTACACAGAAGAAGATTTGAGAAGTGCTTTGAAGTTGTGTGACAACTTTAGCTTAAAAAGCCCCATAGGGGGCTGTTATCAAGGCGTTTTTATGGAATATGGAAGGCAAGACGCGCTCATTGGACAGAAGTCGATTTCCCCGTCGTACAGTCCTTTTGAAGGTGATTCTTTATACCCATGCAATAAAGTTGATGAGCGTTATCAGGACTCCTGTGTGTTTTTTCAGCCGGAATATTGGAAGGGTCTATTTTTTAAAAACAATATTTCATCAGATACAATAAAACAAATTGGAGAATGGTGTATTACAAAAGCCACTTCTCACGCCATTCCCTGTTTTCAGGGAATAGGGGATGTCGCCATGGAAAGTGCTAATTTTAATACGAGCACAGCTATGTCTTTGTGCGATGGGAGTTCGGAAAATCCTGACCATCAACTTGCCTGTAGAATCCAGGCGTTCATCATAAAAGGAGTTTTAGAGGGAGTAACTCCGCGTGATGCTATAGATACTTGTCGGAATCTTGCGCCACCGATAAAAGAAAAGTGCTCATACCGTGTTTCCGAGGTCACCGTAAGTTTAAGAAAAAATCCAGATTAATCTGGATTTTTTCTTATGGTTAATTACATTTAAAAATTTAAAAAAATCCGCCGCACCCCATGAAATAAACAGTTTCTTCTGGTGAGATTTCAATTTTTTGTGCAGAAGGTTTTTTATCATCAATGCATTGACTTAATTCAGCAATTTTATTATTTGAAGATAAAGGAATGTTCGCGAGCAAAACACCCAGAAGTACAAAACCTAAAATCTTTAATTTTCCCAATATTTTTTTCATTGGATTATAAACAATTATTTGTCTGATATTAAAATACAGTATAGCATAATTCATTTTAAATTTAAAGTATTGTCCACAATATACCTGAAAAAAGAAAAAGCGGCTTATATGGCCGCTTTATGACTTCTCTGTAAATGAATCCGTAATTTCAAGCGCTTTATCAATAATCTCAAACACTTCTCGTAATTCTTCTTCAGAAACAATGAGCGGGGGATTGGTATGAAGTATGTTGCCTCGAATAATATTATAAACACCCTGTTCTTTAAGAAATGAGCTTAATTTTACTATCTCGGGGCTACATTTCGTATATGAAGACATCGGCTCTTTAGTTTTGCGATTCTTTACCAATTCAACGCATCCAAATAATCCAATAGAACGTGTGTCGCCGACTGAAATGTGTTTTGCCTTCAAATCGGCGAGAAGTTTACTCATCACTTTACCCATTCGCTTTGAATTGCCCACAATGTCATCTTCTTCCATCACGCGCAAAACCGCTAATGAGGCGGCAAGACACATAGGGTGAGCACTGTACGTTAAGCCCCCATAGAAAACCTTGTCGCGATAAAAATCGTAAATTTTGTCGCTTATAGCAAGTGCCCCAAGCGGTAAATACGCAGAGGTCAGACCCTTTGCCATCGTCATCAAATCCGGTACAACATTAAAGTGATCTACCGCAAACCATTTCCCGGTACGTCCTAACCCTGTCATTACCTCATCGCAGATAAGCAATATGCCATATTTAGTGCACATTTCACGAAGACCTTGCAGATATCCGTCAGGCGGAATGAGAATGCCATTAGTGCCAACTATTGTTTCAATAAAAATCGCAGCAACGGTATGTGGTCCCTCATACTTAAGCACTTCGTCTACTTGTTCCAAGCAACAGCGCGTAAAAACCTCATCGCTGTCGCCCTCACGATAAAGCAAGTTGCGATATTTATATGGATCAAAAATATGCACAACGCCGGGGATACCGGGTTCATTTGCTAAGCGGCGATAATCTCCAGAAAGCGTCATGGCACCGAGCGTGCTGCCGTGATATGAGGGATAACGAGCGATAATTTTATGCCGTCCTGTATATGCCCGCGCCATTTTTATCGCGTTTTCATTTGCCTCTGTCCCTCCAGTCGTGAAAAAAAATTTATTGAGATCGCCGGGCGTTACGCGGGCAAGTTCCTCACCCAACTGCGCGCGCACTTTTGTGACGGCATTCATGCTGGCAAAAACCAGCTCATCTGCCTGCGCTTTTATGGCATCAATCACACGTCTGTTACCATGTCCGATATTTACGCACATTGACTGTGAACTCAAGTCAAAATACCGCTTACCATCCGCATCCCAAAAATAAACGCCCTTTGCCCGTGCAATTGAAATTGGGTTAATAGCATCTTGCGCCGTCCAAGAGAAAAATGAGTGTTTCTTTGTTCTTTTGACTACGTCTTCATTCTGAGAGTTTGGGGTCACCATTGCGCTGCCTTTCTGCGATTGGTCTTACGTTTTTTTATAATAAAAATTGTACAAAGTCAATTTTTTCACCCCGAATTCTAGGCTATGCCCATAGCCATAAAATATTCTTTTAATTTAATTGGAGCACTGGCCATTGTATACCGGAAGGCAAGCTGTCGCCCACGGGCCATTTAGGTTTTGTCCTGTATTTTCCATATATTTGTATAGCAGTTCTCTCATCGCGTGTACGCGCCCAATATCGTTTTTCGCAAGATTTGTAATTTCTTTTGGGTCTTTTTTAAGATTGTAAAGCTCCACTTCTCCATTTTCCATGGTAACGATTAGTTTCCATTCTTCAGGCGTAATTAATGACCGTTTATAAGTATAAGCGCGATAATTTGTTTCAGAAAATACTGGACGATTATTTTTGTCCTTGCCAGAAATAACGGGCAGGAAACTTTCTCCGCGAATTTGCTTTTGCCATAATTCATTTTTAGGAATTCCAACTATATCGAAAATAGTCGGCAAAACATCAATTGACCTGACTTGCGTGGAAATAATCTTCCCAATGTTTTTATTTGGCCATTTAATAATAAGCGGCACTCTAATCAATTCGTTATACAAAGAATATCCATGATCAAAACGTTTATGTTCGTATATTTCAGTGCCATGATCGGAATAAACAATAATAAGAGTGTTGTTGAGAATGTCCCGATTTTCCAGTTCGCTCAAAAACAATCCCAAGCGGTCATCGGCATCTCGAATTTTCCCGTCATACCAAGCATTCCATGCTGATACTTCTTCTTTGGTAAGTGACAGTTCTCCGCGCTCCAATCCTTCTTCCCGCAAATTTTTTTGTTCCTCTGGAGTTATTTTAAAACGACCATCATAACCCTTAGAAGCATAACGAGATATATAATTTTCTTCCAATTCAGAGAATTGACCATGCGCGTCATAGCCATGAAAAAACATAAAGAATTTTTTACCTTTATTATTATCGAGCCACTGCAAGGCATGCTCTGCGCTACGGGACATTGACCCGAAAACTTGTTCATCTGTGTAGATATTAAATCCAGAGTCATAACCAAATATTGAATTTACTCCAGCGTCTCCCGTAAAACCTCCGGTAATATAACCTGATTCTTTAAATGCTTCTGCAATTGTGAGAACTTCGGGAGATAATTTTTTCAAATTTGAAATTTCCTGCACGTCTCTTGTAAATGTAGAAAATTTATTTACTACTTTATGCTCAGAAGGATAGAGTGCGGTAAAAAGAGACATGAACGAAGGAACTGTCCACGGCGCCACCGTATAATGTTTAGAAAAACTAACACCCTGTGCCGCCAATTGATCAAGGGTTGGAGTTGTATCGCGGAAATAGCCAAGATGACTTACATGGCTTGCTTGCAGGGCATCAAAGCCAACTATAATAACATTACAACCAAGACAGCTTAAATCATGGGTTTCGTTTGTGCGTAAAATAATAGCAAATAAGGAGAAGAATCCGCCTATAATAACAAGTACAACTAGGGCCGAAATATTTTTTATGTTCATAATATTAATATTTACGCGTTAGAAAAATTTAATAATTTATCTTAATTTTGTTATACTTTTGAATAATGAAGAATAAATTTTTACAGATGAAAAAATTATTTTCCACCGTTTTTTTGATTGTAATAATAATTACCTTATCAATTTTTTTATTTTATAGCAAAGAAAAGATTGTTTCCCAAAGCTCCATTTCTTGTCTTAACTGCAATGTAATTCTTATTTCATTAGATAGTTTAAGACAAGACCATCTCAGTCTCTATGACTATTCTCGAAAAACCTCACCTCGCCTTGATAAATGGGCCCAAAATGCGTTTATTTTTGACCAGCATATTGTCACTAGCCACATAACTCCAGTGAGTGAAATGAGCCTTCACACTTCTTTATATCCTTCTTCAAGTGGAGTAATAAATTTCTCAACACTGCTCTCCGAAAATAAAAAAACACTTGCTGAAATTTTAAAGGAGTACGGATATAAAACAGTTGCCATCGGTTCTTCAAATGAGTTTGTTCCAAAATTTGAGGTAATGAGAAAAAATTTCTCCCGAGGCTTTGACAGATACCTGACTGAACACTTAAAAGAATCTTTTAATACGGAAAAGTATACTACTGAGGAAATATACACAAATTTTTTACCTGATATAAAAGATTGGAGTGATTATTCAACCATTCGTGACAGACGCGGACTGCCACTGGACGCCTTATCCTACCTAAGAAATACTTCTGGAGAAAAATTTTTCTTATGGGTTCCCATCGGAACCATACATTGGCCATATCAGGGTAGTAACATTAACAAGCCAACTTATTTTTCAGATACTCTCTATGACGGAATTTTTAAGAATGATCCGCTGGAGTGGTTTATGCTTTCTCGTGTTTTTAATGGCTATTTTTATCCACGCGAAAAGGGTGAACTGCCACAACCTTTAGATAGTAAAGATATTCAGTTTTTACACGATAGATATGACGACGGCATATTTTTAGTAGATCAATTTTTAGGAGAACTTTTTTCAGTGCTCAAAGAGACAAAACTTGATAAAAAAACAGTCATTATTATTTCTTCGGAACATGGAGAAGACTTTGGGGAGCATGGTTATTTTGCGCATTACGATATTTTTGACACTCAAATAAGGACGCCGCTTGTTATTAAGTTTCCAAATATAAAGGGGAGGCGCATTGATGAGCAAATTTCAAATATTGACATATTACCCACTCTTCTAGAGACGCTTGGCATTCCAATACCAAATCAGGTTGAAGGTAAAAGTTTTTTTTCGTTTCTTTTTAAAGAAGATGTTTCACCTCCTCGCGAATATGCTTTTATCGAACGTACTCCATTGTGGGAAAATATCATTATAAACAACGTAACAACGTTACCCACCGAAGAGAAAGAGTGGCTTAACGAATTTAAGATCCTAGATGATAAAAATTCTTTTAAGGATATTGCCGTTAGAACAAAAGATTGGAAACTTATTTATAGAAAAAGTTTTGATATACAAAAAAGATTCTCTTGGTGGCAACATTTATCTGGAAAATCCACGCTTTTTACCGAATACGAACTTTATAATCTTATTGAAGACCCCAACGAAAAGAAAAATGTGTTTGATCAATATCCTGAAATCGGCCTTGTGTTAAAAGAGGTATTGTTAACCTGGGATAAACAAATTAATAAAAAGGGGGCAAGCATTCAACAAATAAATGGTCCATTACAGCCATATTTTTAAAAGAGCACGGGCTTGTTTTTTGAAGGAAATGTGATATTTTAAATTCGCCTCACTTTATCTTTTATATGTCTCCCGATACACAAAAAAAAATATATTCTATATTGCAGTTTGTCAGAAACAACAAGCATAGCTCGTTGTATAAAAATATCCCCAAAATAAAAAAGGGGGGGCTAGAGTTAATGTTTAATCGTATTCCCCGGACTACAATAAATAACCTGCAGGAATATTCAAAAAATTTATTTCATTATCCTGAAAAAGATATTCGTTATCTTGTTTCAGAGTTTGACCCTAATAATCTCAAATCCTTATTTCTTCTGCCGCAGAGAGTTGATTATGAATGGAGTTTATTAAAGGAGGAAGTAGAAAAAAAAGATCCTATTGTTGCAATTCTTGTGGTGCCCACCTTCTGGCAAATGGGGCCGATGTTTTACCGTACCTGCAGGAAAAGCAAGATTCCGGTATCTGTTTTATCCCATAGAAATCTCCCGCTTACCGTACAGGTTATAAAAGAAATAAAAGCACGGCTGGTGGTGACAACGCCAGATATTGCAATTGGAATCCAAAAAATGCTCTCTGACGAAGGGTATGAAAATCAGGTTAAAAGATGGCATTTGATTGTTCCTGTGGGGCCTCTTCCGCGCATTCCATGGCTTTCAGGAGAAATAAATATAGAATTCCATATATTTCCTGGAATTCCAGTCGGGTATCTTCCTTACAAATTTTTGAAAGAAAAAATAAACGGCTTTTTGCCAAACCCAGAATATTTTTTTGAAATAGAGAACAGTACATGCTTTATCACGAGTCTTATTTCACACGCGTTACCGCTCATAAGACTGCAAATCTCAAAAAAAGCAAAAAAAAATATTCATAAAGGAAAAGAAATTATCACAATCTATGAACCCGCCTGAAGCACAAAAAGAGGCGTTAGCTGTTTTGAATGGTGTTTTGGAAAGTAACTATAGTAATTTTTATAGAAAAAAATATAAACACTGCACCAAGTTTGATGATTGGGTCTCTATACCATTTTTAACACGGAGCGAAATGCAGAGGACTTCGTTTTTTGACAGGTTGTTTATTCCTTTAGGAGATATGGACATGGTACGTCCGACCTCGGGGACATCCGGTCGTGGGATATTGCTAATGCCTAAATGGGGGAAAAAACCTCAGAGCTATAAGCCGCCCCTTCACGTTAAATACATAAAACAAAAATCCCTTAATCGTGCAGTTACGTTTAGCGGTGCGCATAGTTATTATGCCAACGATGTAAGGAACAGACTGGGAATTGATTATTTATATCTTGACCCTGGAGATATGCAGACTTCGGCACGTCTGTTTAATCTATATAAACCAGAAATCATTTACGGATTTCCATACGCTATCGCATCGCTTGTTTCATCTCTTTCTGAAAAATCTTTGGCACAAAAAGTTCAAGCAATAATTTTTTTTGGCGAACGATGTTCAGATACACAATGGCGATTTATTCAGAAATATTTTGCAAATGCCGTTATTTTTTCAGAATACGCGAGCATAGAAACACAAGCGACGATAGCTGGACCGTGTACAGAAATTGTGCGAAAAAAAGAAAAGTACGTGCATCCGTTACCGGATTATGTTTTTTTTGAAATTATTGACTCATCCGGTGAGACCCTTACAAAGGAAGGAGCTTCGGGTGAACTGGTTATTACTACCATATCGCCGGTTGTGTTTCCTCTTATTAGATATCGAACAGGGGATTCGGCGACAATAATTTATTCCTCTTGCCCTTGTAGTATAAAAACTCCCGTTATTTCAATAGACGGAAGAATCGAAATTGACAGACTTAGAATACCAGGAGGAGAGTTGAATTTGGCTGAAATAGAGAGAGTAGTATCGCAATGCCAAGAATACGTGACTGGTGGAGATTTTCTTGTGCAATACATTGAAATAAAAGACAGATATGGAGTGCTCAAACCAAAGGTAACAATAGAGCTCTCGTGGAATAAGAAGAAGAAGGCAGATTCCACCGTGTTGGCTAAAATATTTGCCCAAACTCTTCGCGTTGCTCCGCAGTACACATACGCCGACGGGGTTAGAGAAGGAAAATACGAACCACTTACTATTCAATTTCTGCCGCAAGACACGAACATGGGAAAGAGAAGGATTATCAGAAATTGATTTTCTTTTTTAAGCGTGATAGTGTTCTTTCAGAATGAAACAAAAAGAGACGGTACTCATGCGACTTCTGGGCAAAAAAGTTTATCTGCGACCCATGACCGCAGAAGATGTCCACACTCTCAAGAAATGGCTAAATGACCCGGATGTAACAAAATATCTTGATATGACGACTCCGTTTATGCGCGGAATACAACAAGATATTATCGGTAATAATTCCCTTCTTTTACAACATACCTTTATCACTGTTGTTAAAGACACCGAGGAGCCGATTGGTTTTGGGCGCTTGCAAGAAATAAGTGAAGTTGATAAAAATGCTAAATTTCTGCAGGTTATCGGAGAAAAAAAATATTGGGGTTGTGGATTTGCTTTCGACGCCCGAATGCTTTTACTGTATTACGCGTTTAACACTTTAAAGTTAATAAAAGTTTACGGAAGAGTATATCGGGAAAATGCTCGTATGTTAAATCAAGCAAAAAAAGCCGGAGCACGGATAGAGGGTGTTTTAGAAAAGCACAAATTTAGAGACGGAAAATTTCATGACCTTGTCTTAACCGCAACATTTAAAGAAGGCTGGGAACAAATTTTTGAAAATTATCAAAACTCATGAACTATTATCCTGTTGAAACCGTTATTTAAAATTATAAATAGCGGTTTTTTAATTAACATTTTGAAACCACATTTCTTGATACGCAGTTGTCGTACATTTATCAGTTAGTATTGGATTTCCGACAAAATTACATAGTTCTTTCATTTCTGCCTTAGTTTGTGCTGAATGTGCTATTAAAGCGCCGATACCCTGAACACAACCGGTTTTTAAATCTGCCCCTGGCGCCGAAGTACACAGTGCCTTAGTTTGAGAAAAATCCATTTCCAGTATCTGTCTTGTAAGTGATGGCTGAAAATACGCACATCGTTCTCGGTGCTCTTTCGGAAGAGTCGCGCAGGTCCGCCATATATTATTTTTATCTAGTTGGTCTTGCTTTGCAAAAAAGGCATATTCTATAAAGACACCGTCATAGCAATATTGTCTATTGCCTACAGACAGTCCATCGCATAACAAAAGAGTATTTTTAATATTAAAATCGGTTTCAATAAGAAGCGGGTGTGCAATGCCTTGCAAGCAAGCGATAGCAGAAAAACTTAAGTTGCCAATAGTCTCTGAAAACATCTTAACGCATTCGTTTTCCACAGTAACGATATCATTTTTGTGTTCCAACAAAAACCCGGTAATAACGCCGTGTTGGCATCCATAGGTAAATTCATGAGTACAATAGTTTAAACTCCCGATACCATATTTTTTAAAAAGAGAATTTCCGATAATATGTGCTAATGAATGGGTGTCGACAATTTGTTTCCCATTTTCAAACCCAACAAAAGTCAAATATTTTAGAGCAATGCTGGGGAATTTGTTGCTTAGCCGGATAATGTGATTTTTTTGCTCGTAAGAATAAAGGGATGCAAATTTTCCTTTGTTTAGATAAACTAAAATATCATTTATTTTTTTAGAATCAAATGGAGAACTAAACGCAAGTTTATTTTTAAAATCAACTAAACGGGTATGTCTATCTTCCTCTGCTTCTACATATACTGTTCCGACCATTTCAGGAAATAAATGATCATGATAACTCCACGCCCCTTCAAATGCATAAATAAATGACCATTGTTCGTTTGGATTGAGTCCGCGACACGCGTCAAATAAGCTTCCCAAGCAATCTCTTGGAGATGTTTGCGGGTAATTGCTGTGAGTTACGTGCTCATCTGACGCTGGCCAGTGCTTCCGTGTTCCTTTGTTTATAAAAGTAATCGTTTCTCCGGTTTGTACATATGTGTTTTGTGGTATAAATTTAGAGTCGGTTATAACAACCACGCTTGGGTGACTTTCATATTTGCTCGGAATGAGGAGCGCCATTATAATGAGGGCAATTACTGCGACGCTATATTCTATATATTTTTTCATAATATATTGTGTTATATATGATAACAAAATATTTTCAAAATAAAAAAAGATTTCCTATTTTACTATTGTGCTTTATATTTGTGGTCTTAATTTTTTCATATACGCAATTGTTTCATCCGTGTCTATATTTTGATGAAAATAATATAAAAACCCAAACAGAACGTTGGGGGGACTGTATTGATGTGTGGGGTGGAAAAGTGGCACATGCCTTCTTTAAACAGACAAACAAAGTGGTTCCTAATCAATACAAACATATTAACGCGCATATGTTTGGCAATGCCCTTTACAACAATTACAGCCTTGAAAAAGCCCTTCTCTTTTGCGATTACGCGTATTGGGAAGGATGTTTCCATGAGCTTTTGTCTCGAGCATTTTTAGACGGGGGATATTCCACTTTAAAAAATATTGCCGAAACATGCAAAAAAATACTCTCTAGCACTTATTCTACAACTTGTCTGCATGGTTTTGGACATGGCCTTATTGCTCTTGGGAAATATACAACTGATGACTTGCGCGAAGCTCTTGATTTTTGTTCTTTACATTTTTCTGATACAGAAGGGAAAAAAGATGCTTCAAGGCGAGGGTCAGATTATTTTGGAAACGAATGTTACCATGGTGTATTTATGGAATATAATGAACGTAATATGTTACCGGAGTTAGGTCCCCGAGAATTAGATTTTAAAAATATATATACGCCATGTGATACATTGGATTCTGAATACAAGGCAACGTGCTATCACAGGCTCGCTTTTAATCTGTGGCCTCACAACATATCAAACATAAATATTACTGTTAAGTATAATACACTGATATCGTGGTGTCGTGACATTCCCCAAAAAGAATACCATTATTCTTGCGTAAGTGGAGTTCGTACTTCGATGTTTTTTGTCCCAGAAATATCCGCAAAAGAAAAAAAGAAGGTTTTAAACTTAGTAGATGAGGTCCTCCGAGAAGTACGGGCCTTTTCTGCCCCGATCTAACCATCTCAAAAATAAGTACTTTATTTAGGAATTTGCCTTGTATAGATTATCAAATCGCTCTTTTTAATAATATCTATAATTGCTTGACGCGAATATGTATCTTGTAAATCATTTTTAAGAGATATTAACCCGTTTTTCTCCAGATTTTTTTCTTTATGAGTAATGAGAAATGGAGTGTCTGTAACAATGCTCTTATTAAAACTCAAAAAGGCTGATGATGGTGCGGCGTAGAAAAGAAACAAATCATGAAAATCAACCTTTACCCCCAATAACGCAAGTGTTGATAAAAATTTGCTATATCCGGTAACGGCAAAGATAAGCTGGTCCACGTATGCTGTTTTTGTGCGATAGAGCGTCAACAACCGTTCAATAAACAATAATTCATTTGTATTGAAATTTGTTTTTAAATCTTTTGCTCCATACAAAAAAGAAAGGGTGTTTAAAAAAATGACGACGTCATCTTGATACACAATCGGAAAAGCTGTTATTTTTTCCTGGAGTTCAGTAATTGTTTTATTGCCCAAAAACCAATCATGTTCGGAGAGCAGGGACCGAATTTTAAGAATTGCCATTATCTTTACAAAATCAGTGCCATAATCCGGACAAGAATAGGAAGTTGGTATTGGTTGATACAAAAGAGGAAAGGCCGCATTCGTTTTTTCCTGAAGAGCACGCTGAAGCGGCTTTTCTGTATTTTTTGAAATATGAAAATATAGGTCATTTAAAAGAACTATTCTCGGGCTGAATTCACTACCGTATTTCTGCGGCATGACAGTGTAATATGCGGGGGTATCTTCAAGAGCACAGGCGCTGCTCCCGAGAACAATGACCGGCATGGATTCATACCATTGTTTCTCTGTCTCATTAGATACACTGAGTATTGAGTAGTAATTACGAATTAAAGACGCGTTGCTTTTGATAATTTCAGGAATACTATAAAAATTTTCTTGTTCAGATACTTCTTGTGAATTTAAAAAGGGCTGAAAAGAAGCTGATGCTAAAGAACATTTTTTTATATTCCCATTAAAACACTTCATTCTATTGTTTCTTTTTTCGTCAATATCGTATGAAGCATTAATCAGAGTATTTAAAAATGTTACATATGTTTCATTTGAAATAGTTCCTGTTGGAAGAAAAAAATTTTTCTGGTCATGCTCAGCATATATGTGTTTCATTTTTTCAGCGTTTTTGCGATATATCTTAACCGTTCTCTCCAGTAACGCATCGTATGTTTTGATGTTTTCGACTGAAGGACGTTCCACTACGTCTCTGCGTGCCTTCTCAAGGTCGGCAATTGAATATAAAAAATCAGTCGGGTATAGATTTGACCTTAAAATTTTTTCCTCTCGTGGATAATAATACCCCGCAAAATTATCAAAAGATTGTTCCATACGAGCGATAGAGTTCCTCAATGTTTCTATGTCAGTTTCCGGAATAGCAAGAAACGGCTCTACGCGGGTCAAAAGTGAGTAATATCCTGCGCGAAGCGCCACAACTTCGCGCTTAAGAGTAGGAGGCGCCTCAACAAAAACAATGCTGCCTTCAGAAATAGTATAGTGTTTCTCGTCTATAACAATTTCAGGAAGAATAAATTGGGCAAGCTCTTTTGAAAAAAACTTTTTTTCTTTTTCCAACTGAACTGTATTTTTAAATACGCTGACATAAAAAACCAATAATATAAAAAAACTTAGAATTATCGGTATACATACTCGGCGCTTTAACTGATACTTCATGCTATTATAGCGGGTTTACGGCTATAACCTCCGCAACAAAATACCCGTCTTGAATATCATATAAAATTTGAACTTTGTCGCCAGCATATAGATCACTTATTGTTGTGTCTTTTATATCTAAAAAGACCAGTGCATTATTCTCAAAATGAGGGATATTTTTTACCACGCGTGTTTCTTCATTAAACACAATTTTAATTTTTTGATTTTCACGGGTCGGATGATAGTGATTGTTGATTTTCACAATCATATATTTTTCTTCTGGGTTAATGAAAAAAATATTTCCGCCCCTGAAGACTTCTTCTGATGAGAACGGCGTATAAAGCACTGGTTTATTTTTTTCAGCCATCAAAAATAAAAAAAATAATAAACTCAAACAAAAAACCATGATAATGACAAAAAAATAACATATTCTTCTTTTTGTTAAAGGAGGCATTTGTTTAACATAGTTTTACTTTTTATACGTTTTATATTGAATGATTTGTGTTGCGTAAAATCTTTCTTTATTTCTCTGTACGTAGATAACCAATAAATCTCCCGAAGAAAGTTCATTTAAAAATGATATATCTTTATCATAATAAAAAAACTTATTTGAAATAGTATAGCCTTCACGAACAGAGACGCGTGTAGAATCATCAAAATAAACTTTTGTTTTACCGGACACTTGAAAAAATGGATTTGCAATTTGACTCAAAATAATAGACTGTTCTTCAAAATTTACCAAATCCAGAGTGACCCACAGCTTCTCTGTTTTTGATTTCATCTGGCTTAATTTGATATCAGAATTTCTTTCATTCACAAGCGCGGTCTGTTCATTGGTATTTGTTGAAAAAAGAAAGACATGCCCCAAAATAATGCCTAAACTAAAACTGGCAAAAAACAACAATAAGCAGTATTTAAAATAAATATTCTCCATGGAGTATAAAGGGCGTGTACTTGGAATTATCATTTAACGAACTATAAACAATGACATACTCACCGGGACGAATATTTTCAATAGAGCTCTCAATAGTGTCTTTTATGCTATACACTATATCGTCTTTTGAAAAAATAAGAGCTCTTTGAACAATAGTATTTTTATCAAAATAAATTTCATTGATGACCCTTTTTTCCGGTGAAAATCGACTTCGTTCTTCAAATTTAATCGTATTTTTTTTAAGATCAACAGACTGAAGAATTCCATATTGCCTTCCGATATATGTTATTATTCCAGTCTTAATATTTTTATTAACTTGATGTTGCAATACAAAGGATACAGCCAAAAAACCAATTAAAAATCCTGATAATAAAAAAAGGAGGAGCCCCCAGAAATTGATTCTATTTTTAAACATAATACACAATCTATATTCTATACTATACTATAATTAACACATGATTTCGTCTCAAAGGACAGTGGCTATTTTTATTTTTTTTATAGGCTCTTTTTTATTGCCGCTTTTTTTAATTCCCGGATACTCTTATCTATTCTCAGAAGCGGGTAAATTCGTACTTTTTTTTATTACCATACATGTATCGGCGGGGTTTTTATTATATTCATGGTGGAAAAACAACTCTATTGACCTGCCCGCCCATCCTCTTTTTGCATCTCTATACTGTATCTTTCTTTTTATTTTTCTTTCATCGCTTTTTTCAAAGTCATATTATGTTTCATGGATATACTTTATAAATCATGAAAACACATTTTTCTTTTTTTATCTTTTGTTTCTCGTACTGTTTTTGTCTATATATTTTTTAAAATATAAGCAAGTAATTTTATATATATATGAGATTATTCTTTTCTCCTTCGTAACCCTCATCCCATTAAGTGGGGCAATGAATTTTTTTAATAAATTGGGCTTCATTAAAAATATAGAATCATTTCTTGACACAACAACTAATGTCATTATATTTTCAGGACTTGTTGCCGTTGTTTCATTGCTTTTATATATATTTTCAGAAAGTAAGATGATGCGCGTGTTTCCAATTATTACACTTGTCCTTTCATCACTGATTCTCTTTTGCGCATTTAAAGAAGAGGCAAAACTTGCCCTTTCTTTTCCCGTTGAAAATATGGCTGTCTTACAAGAAACAATAAAAGAATCTCCCCTGCGAGCACTTTTAGGAAGTGGGCCTGGAACTGTTCAATATCAATACGATCTATACGCACCTGAAGAAACTCCCACACGATCGTGGAGTAGCAGTCTTTTAATCCAATTTGGACTTTTAGGTGGATTTGCGTGGATTGTATTTTTTATTTTATTTTTGTATTTTGGCATATGGTCATTTTTGGAAAAAAATGCTTTGGCAATTGGAAATTTTATTGTTGCTCTATACTTGTGGATTTTTGCCCTTCTATATCCAGTAAATTTTACCCTCGTTGCCTTTACATTTTTATTTACAGGCATTTGTATCACACTCCAAATCATTAAAGATTCTGAAAACAAGATCATTATTCCATTACAAAAAAGAAGCTCTCGCGTTGTGTTTGCATGTTTGGTGGGCATTGTACTTTTTACAAGCACGCTTGGTATTATAGTTTATACAAAAAAATCAATTTCATATGCTTTTTATCAGAATGCTCTTGTGATTGAAAGTAAAGAATTATTTTTAGACACCGTGAAGCGGGCATTGCAGATTTCAAAAGAGGACATATATTACAGAAAGCTCGCGGATTTTTATATTAAAAAAACAGAGATGGCACAGGGCCTTGTTCTCTTTACTGAACAGAATAAAAAAATAGTTGAATATGGCGGAAACGCCGTTTCTTATGCCAATGAAGCCGTTCGTATAAATCCGAGCGATTACAGAAATTGGGGGACGCTCGGAAACATATACCTTGTATTTGAAAGGTTGGGCGTACGCGGAGGATACGAGCTTGGAAAAAATGCTTATTCAGAAGCACAAAAACTAAGTCCCAAAAATGAAATATTGCTCTTGGAGCGCGCGGAGTTGGCGTTTCTTGCCAAAGATATTCATTTTAGGGAACTATTGAAAGAATTACTGCAATATAATCCACATAACATAGAGGCTCAAAAAAGATTGCGTGAGTGGGGATTGTAAGGGTATCCACAGTTGTCGACGATTAGATTAGCATGTATAATGATATGCAAATATGAAAAGTGCTGAAAAAATGTCATTGTTCATCGGAGGATTATTTTTAATGCTCATTCCATTTTTGGCGTCTGGTCAATCCGGGTCAACAAAATTAACTGATTCAGTAACAATTGGAGGTAGTATAAATATTACCGGCTCTATTGCAAAAGGAAGCGGTACGCTTGTCATAGATCATCCGCTTGATCCAGCGAATAAACTGCTCTATCATTCGTTCGTTGAATCTCCGGATGTTAAAAATATTTACGATGGTGTTGTGAAATTAAATAGAAACGGAGAGGCAAAAGTAAAACTACCAAAATATTTTGAAGCGCTTAATAAAGATTACCGGTATCTTGTGACCCCAATTGGAAAACCATCTCCCAATCTTTACATTAAACAAGGTGTTGAAAATAATATGTTTATTATTGCTGGAGGGGAAGCGGGAATAAAAGTCTCCTGGCAAGTAACGGGTATCCGCCGTGACCCACATATTATTGCAAACCCAATTATTCCTGAAATTGAGAAGGGGACCAGTGCGTTAGTAGATAAAGGAGTTTATATATTACCTGAAATATATGGAAACTAGACAAACACCTGTTGTTATAATTATCACATCCGGAATTATGGGGGCAATTTTTCTTTTCCCGTATATTGCGTCGGCAATCTCTCGTATTAATGAAAGTGTTACGGTGCGAGGAAACGTGGTTGTTACCGGCGCGCTTGCAAAAGGTTCCGGCTCATTCGTCATAGACCATCCACTTGATCCTGCTAATAAATTACTCTATCATTCGTTCGTTGAATCTCCGGATGTTAAAAATATTTATTTTAGATATCAATTCTCCTCTCTTGAAAAACCTTCTCCTAATCTTTATATAAAACAAGAAATACGAAATAATAGATTTGTAATCTCCGGAGGTGAACCAAAAATTAGAGTATCGTGGCAAGTAACAGGCGTGAGACATGACCCGTATATTCTTAAAAATCCGATTATACCAGAGGTAGAAAAAGGGTCTAATGAGTTGGTAAATAAGGGAGAATATGTATTTCCTGAATTATATGACTAAAACAACATTTAAAAAAAAGAATAACACTAACAAACTATTTTTTCTCTTTTTGATAGGTTTTTTGTTTTATTTTCAATTACCATCTATAGCAAAAGCTGCTTATAGTCAGGGTTATTACTATGCTCAAGGTTACTACTATGGCGAGGGTTATTACTATGCAGAAGGCTATTACTATGCTCAAGGAACATATAGAACAACTTTTACTACTAATACCACATTTACCCAAAATTTAACGATTACCGGAGAATTAAAAAAAGGTTCCGGCTCATTCGTCATAGACCATCCACTTGATCCTGCTAATAAATTACTCTATCATTCGTTCGTTGAATCTCCGGATGTTAAAAATATTTAGAGTTGTAACGCTTGATGAAAAAGGTGAAGCAGTAGTCGAGCTTCCTGCGTATTTTGAAGCACTCAATAAAGATTTTAGATATCAGGTTAAGCCAATAAATAAATCGTCTCCTAGTTTGTATATAAAAAGCGAAATAAAGGATAATCAATTTATGATTGCCGGAGGTGAACCAAAAATTAGAGTATCATGGCAAGTAACAGGCGTGAGACATGACCCGTATATTCGCGCAAACCCAATTATTCCCGAGACAAGAAAGGGGCGAAATGAAATAGTAAACAGGGGAGAGTATTTGTTTCCCGAGCTGGCAGGAAAATATATTGAAACCCAAATATCTTTATGGGAAAAAATGGTATTCTTCTTTAACTCTCTTTTCAAGTAAGATTATATAGATTTTAAAAACAAAACAGTATATTGTATATGCAATATACTGTTTTTTGTGTCATGCATATCTAAATATGAAATTGTTACCATATCAAAATATATTATTTATAGCTGTAATTATCATAGGAGGTGTTTTGCTCCATAAAAATCTGTCGTCGGAATCATTTTTAGGATTTTCTCTAAAAAAAGAACAAAAATATTGGTCTGAACACATGAGCACTAAAAACGCCGAACAGATTTCTGAAATATTCCAAAAGAAATATAAGAAGCTCAATCCCGCTGAACAACATGCCGCAGCCCACATCGTTGGCGAAGCTATTTATAAAAAACAAAGTTATTCGGGAATTGTGTTTTGTGATTACGTAATTGGAGACGCTGGATGCGTTCATGAGTTGATGACGTTGGCAATTTTAGAAAATGGACTTAATATAATACCATCAATAAATAAAGAATGCTTGAATTTGCCAAGCAACAAAAGAACAGCCTCGTGCCAACACGGCGTGGGCCATGGAATATTGTTTTATTTGGGATACGATTATAAAAGTTTACTCAAAGGGCTTGAACAATGTTCCCTAATTACCGCTCCATATCTTAGAGAGAGTGTCCGCTACGTGGAAGGATGCGTTGGGGGTGTGCTTATGGAATATAATTCAAACCCGTCATTAAATAAAAGCCAAAAACCAAGAGTTTTTGCGCTAGATTCCGTATACGTTCCGTGTACTTCTCTGGGAGAAGAGATGCGCTCAGTTTGTTATTTTTGGCAAACTCAGTGGTGGAATGCAAATTTAAAAGATTATAATACTATAGGAAAATATAAAAAAATGGGAGAACTATGCACTGTTATAGTTAATGCGAATGAAAAAACATGGTGTTTCCGTGGAATCGCGCATGCAATGATCCCAGACACTAAGTGGATAGTAAAAAAAGCATTACATTTTTGCAATTCCATAACATTAGACGCGGGAAGACAGGAATGCCAGGCATACGCCGCTTTTCTTTTTAAAGATGAGGGGTTAGAATCCGTATGTAATTTTGTAAATGATGAAGAAAAAAAAGAGTGTGTTGAAATATCGTCTTCTCTTCTTGCAAGCGAGAGTTAAATTATCATGAAATTTCAATCTGAAAAAAACATAATAATTTTTCTTGTGATTATTTCCGGAATCTTTTTTTTATATAACAAAAATATTCCGGAGTTTTTTGTAGGTACACCTCTAGGCCCTCAGCTCTCAAATATTGGCAATAGTCGTGAAGATCTTCAAATTAAAAGGGATCATTGGAAAAGCCGTATAAACGAAATTGGTCCAGAGAGCGCCTACTCTGAATTCTTACAAACATACAACCATATGAATTTTGAGAAACAGCATACTTTTGCGCATATCATGGGTGAGCTTCTTTATGAAAAAGTAGGAGTTAATGGTTTAGCAATATGCGATAAGTCATTCGCGTTTGGCTGTTTCCACGGTTTTTTTACGGGAGCAATTAGCAAAGAGGGAATTGGAGTTATAGCTAAGCTCGACAATGCCTGTCTTAAAAAATTTGGACCATATGGAACAGGGTGTCAACACGGTATTGGGCACGGTATTTTAGAGCACGTAGGACCGGATTCACTGGTTAAAGGGCTTGAGGCATGTAGATTCACTACTCAGATAGAATCATCGCATTTTGGTTGCACCTCCGGTGTTTTTATGGAATATAATACACAAACTATTTTTACTAGAGATAATGTCTATCAAAAAGTGAGAGACTTAAAAGAACAAAACCCTTTTGAGCCCTGTAATACACTAGTACCAAGCAAATTTAAAAACTCTTGTTATTTTGAAATAAGCGCATGGTGGATGCAGGTATTTAACAAAGATCATATAAAAGTAGGCCAACTCTGCCAAATGATACAAGGGGAAGAATATAGAAAGTCGTGTTATTTGGGATTTGGTACGGTAAGCGCACATCTTGCTCAATATAATGTTTCAGATGCAATAAAAATATGTAAAGAAACGTCAGGCGGAAACATAGAAGCTGAATTATTATGCCGAGCAAGCGCTTCATGGTCTTTTTGGGCGATGCCGGGGCATAAACAAGAGTCTCTTGCCCTGTGTGATAATTTTGAAGATGAAGAAGTTGAATTTCGTTGTGTGAGCGAATCTGACCTTATCGGAACAGGAGAAAAATTCAATAAATAATTTTGTATATCAATGGGAAAAAAAACTTTACGCATATTAATTATAGTAATTTTTTTAATTGTATTGTCGGGAATATACTATACTCTTTTTGAGACCCAAAAAAATAAAAATCATATCATTGAGCTTCGTGAAACCGGTTTTTATCCAAAAACAATTACGATAATTCAAGATGATGCTGTCTTGTTTAGAACAAAACTTAATGAAACATTCTGGCCGGCAAGCGATCCGCATCCAATTCATAATTATTACCCTGAAGAAAATTTTGACCCCCAAAGAGCCCTTGGGCCCGATGAAGAATGGCAGTTTACATTTACACAAGCCGGCACGTGGAGATATCATGACCATTTAAATCCATCTTTACGGGGAGAAATTACAGTACTTCCAAATAAAAGCTATACTGCGTATTTACCGTGTAAAAAAGAAACCGGACAATGTTTTGACGAACTTATACGAAAAACAGTTTCTGAAAAAGGAATAGCCGCTGCGTACGCGCTTTTTACCGAAACATACGCAAAAGGAGAGTTACCGCGTGCATGCCACTGGACAGCGCACCAGATAGGGGAAGAAGCGTATGAGTTATTTAAGGGCGGGGAAACATTTCCCATAACAGGCGAGACATCATATTGCGGATATGGATTTTTTCACGGTTTTCTTGAGAGCTTGTTGCGGGAAAATCCCGATGTTAAATTTGCTCTTTCTTTTTGCGATGAGGCTGAAAGGCAATTGGGTATATTAGGACTTCAGAACTGCTATCATGGCATAGGGCATGGATTTACCGAAGACCCTCCGGATCCATCCGTATGGGGCAATTTTGAAGGAATGGTAGCACCTGGCATAGAGATATGCGAATATTTATTTAAAAATTCATTTACAAACCTTAATTTATGCCTTACGGGCGTATTTACCGTCCCTGTCGGATTTGCGGAAAAGAAAGAGTATGGGTTGTCGCTAAGCCCCAGTGACCCATTTGCCATATGCAGAGAGCAGCCATACAAATACCAAAAAGCCTGCTATGGAGAAATTACACCAAAACTGGACTCTATTTTAGAAGGTGATTTTTCTCAATTTCCAAAACACCTTGCCGGTATTACTGATGAAAAAATAAGAAATTTAATTATTTGGGTTGCTCCATCTGTCATGGTCGCGCGTGAGATTCTTAAAGACGATTATGGTGGGTTTATAGAAGTGTGCAGAAACAACTTTGTCGGTATTGAAAGAGAAATTTGCTGGGGCGGAATAATACTCGGATTTTTTACGCATGGAGAGCCTGAAAAACAATATAAAAAAGGAATTTCATTCTGTAAATCACAGCTGTTTAATGCTTCGGAAAAAAAATTCTGCTATAAACAATTATTTCACAGAATGCACGCTGAATACACAGAGGATAAAATAAAAAATATTTGCACTAATGAAGTTTCGGAAACATATCGCTCTTCATGCTTATCAAAAAATCAACAATCCATATACAAAGACCCTGTTTTTGAATAACATGCAAAAATTTAAAATAAAAAAATATCTTTTCGGACTTTTCATTATCATTCCGATTGTCGGACTAAGCGGGTATCACGCATATCAAAAATCAACCCCTGCAAATGTTATATTCTCAGAAATTGGAACATACGGAGCAACATTAACGGAGCAAGGTTTTATGCCAAAAGAAATTACTATTCCAATTGGCTCAACTATCGTTTTTTCCACAACACTAGATAAATTTTTCTGGCCAGCATCAAATTTTCATCCATCTCATGCAATATATCCTGAATTTGACGCTAAAAATCCAGTTCCATCCGGAGAAAGTTGGAAATTTCAATTTAAAGAAGCTGGAACATGGGAATATCATGACCATCTATCTCCTTACTTTGGAGGAACGATAAGAGTAACGGATGAAATAAATACAACATTAAAAGAAAACCTATGTGAAAATAACAAAAAACAATCAGCATGCTGGCGGTCCCTTTTATTTTCTCAATTAAAAAATAATGGTATTGACACAACATTTTCTATCCTTGAGAGCCTGTACAAAACAGAGTTAGGATTTAGAGAAACGTGCCATGGAATTACCCACGATCTTGGGATTGAGTCATACCAGTATTTTTTAAAAAACAAAGATTTAATTTTAACTACAAAATCATCGGCATGCGCGTATGGATTTTATCATGGATTTATGGAGGCGCTTCTTACTCATACGGGTGACATACAACAAGCGCGTGAATTTTGTCTTTTTATTGATAAAAAAATAACCCCAGATATACCAGATGCGACACTGCAGTGTTTCCATGGCATTGGACACGGAATTATTGACATGCAGGTCACTTTCAACGGTCGTCAACAGGACAAAGAAATGCTTATAAAAGATGCGTTGTCATTTTGTGAAAGCGCTTCTCGGACAGACGAGGAGCTCTATCGATGTGCTTCTGGGATATACAATAGCGTTGCAAACATATACATACTTGAAAAAAACTGGTCCTTAAAACAAGATGAGATTATCTCTCTTTGTACGCATCAGCCAGAAAAATACAAAGAGAGTTGTTACGGGAATATGAACTCTCTTATGTTTCGCGCCGCGGATAACAATTTAGGAAAATCACTCATTTTTATAAACGAAATAGAGGAACAATATAGAGAATCTGCTGTCCGCTATCTTTCAAATTTAAGCGTTATATATACAATTCTGCAGGATAAAGATTACGACGAGGAGGTGGGGGCATGCCGTTCTTTGCCGGACATTCTTTATACAGCATGCCTTGAAGGTCTTGTACACGGGCTTCTAGAGCATGGACAGCCCAGAGAGGAATATAAAAAAGTAATTGATTTCTGCGAGGCTCCAATCCTTACCATGTCCGAAACGGAGAAATGCTTTGAATATGGACTTTCAAATCTTGGAGGCTGGTATTTAAAAGAAAAATCGCAAGAAATTTGTAATGAAATACCCGAAACGTATAAACAATATTGTAAGCAAGTTTAATTTTTATGGAATCAATATATAAAAAAAATGTTCTGTTGCCTTTTCTCTTTTTGTTCGTGGTAGCGATGATTATTTTTTACATTAAACCAAACTCTTCACTTGCACATCACGCAGCATCTATTTTGCAAATATGCGCAACAGAAGAATATAAACCAGCTTGCTACGATAGAGAAATACCCAAATTGATGGACACCGAGCTTTCAATGGAAAATGCGTTTGCTGTTACGAAACTGATTCAACAAAAAGATGATTCATATTTTTACTGCCATGTATTGGGACACAACTTGAGCGCGAAAGAAACTGCCAAAGACCCTTCAAGGTGGAAAGAAGTTATTGCTCGCACTCCAAGCGGTATGTGTTCAAACGGAGGCATCCATGGTGCTTTTCAGGAAAGGTTTAGAGCTGAAGCACTGCCAGAGGCAAGTGTTGCTGAATTAGAGCCCATTCTTACTGATATTTGCAATAAACGAGAAAACTGGAACCCGACACGACTGGAACAGGCAACGTGCACGCACGCCGTGGGACATCTAGTGATGTACGTTACAGGCGGGGATATTCATAAATCTCTGGCACTCTGTGAAAAAGTCGCATTTAACGAAGAGGGGTATGATTTTAAACAAATTTGTTTTGACGGAGCGTTTATGCAAATATTCCAGCCGCTTGAGCCGGAAGATTACGTACTCATAAAAGGGAGGGAACAGACACGAGAGACCGTTAATTCATTTTGTGAAAAATTTACGGGAGCACGCTATGGATCATGTCGTTCGGAAAGCTGGCCACTTTTTCACGAAGAAATAAAAACAGCTCCAGGTCTTACTCGTTTTTGCTCTTTTCAAAAAGATTTTGAACAAAAAGAGCGCTGTTATTCAGGAATGTTTTACGTATTAACGGCAGAATTTAATTTAGACCCCATTAAAATTGAAAATCTTTGCGAAGCATTTCCTCAAGAGTTGAAAAATAAATGTTTTGCAAATGCCGCATCTCGGATGATTGAAACTGATTGGAGCAAAATTCCTGACGCAATTTCTTTGTGCGCTATTTCAGAAAAACACGGAGCAGGAGATGCGTGCTATAGAGAATTATTGCTATATTCTAACTATAATTTTCACCCAAGATCTAAAGAATTCTATTCGCTATGTCGGCATTTACCTAATGGGTGGGAAGGAAAGTGTCTTTCAGGGTAATTGTGTTAATTTTCCGCACTCATTTCGTATATCTTTAGGAAATTGTTTACAAATCTTTCCAATATCTTCTGGTTCAAAAAGTATGGGGATTTTTTTTATAACCTCTCCATAACAAAAATTACGAAGCCCTTTTTCTTCTAAGGTTGGATTAGAGCAAAAAACAATTGGGTGTTTGTAAGTTTTTCCTGGTATACCAAACTCGTATAATGCGTGCACAATTCCTTTAACGCACCCCTCGTATACTTCCTGTTCAAAAAACTCACACTGCGCAAGAATTCTTTGATATTGGCTTTCTTTCTCGTGTTCTAGATATATTACATTGTTTAAAACATTATAAAGCATGACTTTTTTAAATTGCCAGTCACCTTCAATTGATTGAATTTTATTAATTACGGGAAAAGTATTTTTATCGGACAATGTATACATTGTATAAAGTGAGTGAGCCATAATTTTATTGCAAGTAGCATATGCGTTGATTTTTAATCCTTCGCATATTGAAAACGGGTCTTCTGCGCTCAAGGAAATATCATAACCATTTTTATTACCGTGACCATCAGAATCTTCTTGTATAAAGCGAAGCATCGCTCCGAGTACGCCGGTTTTGCAAGCTTCTTTTTCATCTTCATTCGCAAGCAAGAGTGCTTCACATTGTTCCACTGGTTTTTCAACGAATACATTTAAATTGCCCCATTTACTTCTTGGTGTTTGTTCAATGTTTGAATACAAAAGCCCGTGTCCGGCACCAAGGTAACAAATATTACCGATGGATCTGATTTTATTGTTGTAGCGTGTTTTTACGTTTTCACATATTTCTGTTACAAATTTTGAACTTGCGTTATCTTGTACTAGGTGACCTACAACAGCATGAGAAAAACCGTAGCCGCACGCTAACATTGATGGTGAAAAATCAATAAGAGATATATCCTTTGTATTAAGATAAAGATTATAATATGTGAAATCACCTAAAGAATGCATTAACCGATGGCATCCGTCTTCATAAAAAATCGCTTTTTTAAAAAAATCTGACACATATGCAGCGCTTACTATGCGCAAGCCAGCACGAGGACCGTCACGCAGTGTTTCATTTTCCATAATTGTATACAGACAATCAATTTTTTTATCGTTATCTTTAATAATCTTGCAATTATTAAGTAAGGCGACTGCCCTTATGTCAGATAGCATGTCTGTTTTAAATATTAAAAAAGCTACAGCAAGCAATAAAACTATTACAAAAAATGCAAAAGGTGCATTCATCACTTTTTCGGCATAAAGTCTATTAATTATGTTCATAAGGGTTATTAACAGGTATTTGTGTCAAAGTAGTATAAAAGTCAGTATAATGATTATATAAAAAAATAGTACTCTATGCTTCAAAAAATTACCACTTTTATCAAATACCACAATGCGCTGCCATTTGGTGCGCTGGTTCTTTTTTTAGGGTTTGGGGCAGCATTTGCGGCAAATGAAGATTTGCGGGAAACAGCAGCAGCGGCGATACTTTCAAGCACCCAAACTGTCGTAAAAGTTGATAATTCGCTTATTTTGAGCGTAAACCTTGAGCAGTTTACTCCTTCCGCACAAATTAATACCGTTACTGAAGACGCCGAAAATTATTACGTTTCGTACACGCTTTACACAATTGATCTCCAAAACGGGGTCTGGAACACGGTTTCTCGTGGAGAGAATGTAACTGTTTCTAAGACCTTGCTCGGCAACAACGATCTCGGACTCTTTGTTGCAAAACAAATAAAAGAGGTTACTGATAGACAAGTCCAATATTTAAAAGAAGTACAAGATATAGAACAGGGGAAAGGAGTAACAGAGAAAACTATCGCAACCACATACAGCGGACTCATTGGAAAGTTTCTTGACCCAAAAGAAGAAACATTCCCGGGATACCAGCCAGTTATTCCTCCTGAGGTAAAGACAGTAGTGAATACTGATTCACAAGAAACACCTACCGTCGCATCCGCACCTGTGTCTGCACCGGTACCAACGCCGACAACCTCAACGGTAAACACAGCAAACACAAGCAGCGACACTGTTCCGCCAACAGTTACTATAAATGGAAATAATCCGGCAACTATTGAAATCAGAAAAGGATATTCTGACAATGGGGTAACGGTTACCGACAATGTAGACCAGAATCTAGGTGTTTCTGTAACAGTAGACGGGGTCTCCGTATCTGAAATACAAATTAACACTTCTATAGCAGGCGAACATACGATTGTGTATACTGCTACAGATTCAGCGGGAAATAGCACCTCTGCAACAAGAACAGTGATTATAGAAGACCCAAATCCGCCCATACAACCGCCGCAAGAAATAACCGCAACAACAACTGAAGAAATAGCGGCAACAACAGAAACAGTATCATCAACAACAACCGATACATCAACTGTTTCACCAGAAAGCGGAACATCAACGCCAACAGAATAAAAAAATAATCCCGAGTATTCGGGATTATTTTTTTGTTATGCGTGGACCTTGTTCAGTATCTTTAATTTCAAATCCCAAGTTTTCTATTTCTTTTCGGAGCGTATCCGCAACTGCCCAGTCTTCTTTTTTACGCGCTTCTTCACGTCTTTCTGCGATTTCTAGAACCTCTGCAGGTATCTCTTCTTTTTTTAGAACTTCAAGACCCAAACCCAATACTGCATCAAACAAAATAAGTGTTTTTTTCTTATCTTTTGGCGCGACAGTTTTATCTTTAAGAATATCCCAAACAAGCGCAAGCGCTCGCGGAGTGTCTAGGTTGTCGCCTATATATTGTTTAAATTTTTTAACATGTTTGGCGGATTCTTCTCCAATATCTTCTCCTAATGCTCTATATTGCTCATAGAGCTTTTTTAGGGCATGTTCACTTGCTTCAAGTGCTTCCCACGTAAAATTAACCTGGGTTCTGTAATGGACCTGCAAGAGAAAATATCGATAGGATAGGGGAGTAAACTCTTTTTTTACGATATCGGTAAGTGTCATAATATTTCCTTCCGATTTCGCCATTTTTTTTCCATCAACAAGTACAAATTCGTTGTGGAGCCAATAACGCGCAAGCGATTTCTCCGTTGCGCCCTCTGATTGCGCGATTTCATTTTCATGGTGGGGGAATATGAGGTCTTTGCCGCCCGTGTGAATATCAAATCCTTCTCCGAGATATTTCATAGACATCGCAGAGCATTCAATGTGCCAGCCTGGACGTCCTTTTCCCAGAGAGGTTTCCCAAAACACATTCCCATCATCCTTGTTCCATGCCTTCCAAAGAACAAAATCTTGCGCGTCTTCCTTTTCATATTCATCATGTACAATGCGCGCGCCTTGTTTTAATTGAATATTTTTAAGTCCCGCAAGCTCCCCGTATTTTTTAAACGCAGAAATTTTAAAATATACAGAATTATCTTCTCCTTTATACGCAAGCCCACGGCGAAGTAAGGTTTCAATGAGTTCTACCATTTCGTCAATGTGATCAGTTGCTCGAACCAACTTGTGAGGAGTTAAAATGTTTAGCGTAGCAATATCTTCTTCAAAAAATTTTGTATATCTGTCAGTAAGAGCTCTCAATGAAACACCTTCTTCTTGAGAACGTTTAATTGTTTTGTCATCCACATCGGTAACATTCATTACTTGTGTAACTTTATAGCCATTCAAAACTAAGGCACGCCTTAAAAGATCCCATGTTGTAAATGAGCGCAAATTGCCAATGTGTGCTCTCCCATAAACCGTTGGCCCGCAATGATACATTGAAACATGCCCCTTTTTGAGGGGTTTAAACAGCTCTTTTTTTCTGGAGAGTGTGTTGTAGAGATGAATCATAGGCGTTAGGCGTTAGGCGTTAGGCGTTAGGCAATCTCAATATTATTCCTAGTGCCTAATGCCTAGCTGCCAGTGCCTAAACTTAAAACCATTTCTTATGTTTAAAATATAAAAAGAAAACTCCGGCTAAAACAATCATTGCGCCAACGATAAGCCAAAACCCGTTTTCCTCCTCAACAAGCGGCAAATATTCTGTATTCATACTAAACAAGGAAGAAAAAAGCGTTAGAGGCAACATAATAAACGCCATAATCGTCAAAACCTTCATAATGTCGTTCGTTTTTGTTGTAAGCAACGAGTCGTTTGTTGCTTTCAGCTCTCCAAGGATGTCTTTGTCCGCTTCAAACAGAGATGATACTTTATAATATTCTCCCGTAATTGCATGTAAATAATAGTTAAATTCTTTTCCAAAAAACCCTTCTCCCTCTCGTTCCAATGATTCCAGCACTTGTTTGTGCTGACTTGTTGCTTTTTTAAAATGAAGAAGTTTTCTGTTCATTCTTGAAATATGCGGGACCATTTTATGCTCCTTTCCGTTAAAAATATTATTTTCAATTTTATCCAATTCGCTTTGTACATATTCAAGTTCACCCATTAAATTTTCATATAATTCTTTCATGAGAAAAAAGAAAAGGTACCCCGCATGAGCGCCAACGTTACATTTTTTAAGTACTGCGTTGACACTAAAGAGCCGATTTGATTTTTCAAGCGAATCAATACTGCTATAGTGCACGGTAACAAAAAAACTTTTACCGATAATAAAGTCTATTTCCTGCTCTATTTCATCGCCGTGGGAATGAGAAATGGTTGGGAAATGAAGGATTAAATAAACCAAATTTTTATACACATCCACCTTGGGACGCGCAGAAGGAGAGAGAAGCTCGTCGGCAACAAGAGGATGAATCGCGTACTCCTCAACAAGCGAACGTACTTCTTCGTGCGTAGGAGACTCCATGTCAATCCATACGAGATCTCCGCATTTTTCTTTGGTAACCATATACATAGTATAGGGTATAACGTATAAAGTATAAAGTATATTTTACCCACATAAATTAAAAAATTTGACCACATAAGTATATGTGCGATAATGGACTAAATGCATAATAATAATTGGAAATTCTTTTTTCTGCTTATGCTCCTTGTTTTTTCTGGGGCAACTTTTGTATTGGGTATATTCGTAGGATATGAAAATAGGCCCGAAATCTTAAAAGTTATCTCGCTTGCGAATAAAGAGGCCGCGGTAGTGAGTACTGAATCAACTCTTGTAGACTTTTCTCCTTTTTGGAAATCGTGGAATATTATTGATGAAAAGTTTGTGGGCGTTGCAACAACGACAGGAGAACAAGAGCGTGTCTGGGGAGCAATTAAGGGACTTATAGAGTCGCTTGAAGACCCGTATTCGGTCTTTTTCCCTCCAGCAGATGCGGAAACTTTTGCCGAAAACATAGCTGGTAATTTTGGCGGTGTGGGAATGGAAATCGGAATGCGTAACAACATATTAACCGTTATAGCTCCTATTAAAAACACTCCCGCGGAAAAAGCGGGAATAAAAGCGGGGGACAGAATCATTTTTATAGATGAAACGCCAACCTCAGATTTAAATATTGAGGAGGCAGTTCGCCTTATCCGAGGCCCCGTCGGAACGTCGGTGGAAATTTCCATAGAGCGTGACAATGTTCAGGATCTCATTGAAATATCAGTAGAGCGGGCGGTAATTTCAATTCCAACAATTGATACCGAGGAGCGTACGGATGGAATCTTTGTAATCAAATTATATAATTTTTCAGGAACATCACCTCAATTATTTAGAGAGGCGCTCCGGGAATTTGTTCTTTCAGGCAAAGATAAACTCCTTATTGACGTAAGAGGAAACGTCGGGGGATTCCTTGAGGCGGCAGTTGATATTACAAGCTGGTTCTTGCCCCCGGGAAAAATTATCGTAACGGAGGATTTTGGCGGAAAAACAGAGAATACCGTGTATAGAAGCAGGGGGTACGATATTTTTAATGAAAACTTAAAATTAGTTATTCTAGTAGACAAAGGTTCTGCTTCGGCAACCGAGATTTTTGCAGGAGCACTTTCTGAACATGGTATTGCGACACTCGTCGGTGAAAAAACATTTGGGAAAGGGTCTGTCCAGGAATTAATCAATATAACAAGCGATACATCGCTTAAAATAACCGTTGCTCACTGGCTTACTCCCAAAGGTAATTCTATTTCTAAAAATGGTATCGTGCCTGATGTGGAAATCCTTATAACACAAAAGGACATTGACTCAAAAAAAGACCCCCAGCTTGAAAAGGCAGTAGAAATATTAAATAATATAAGGCGCTAGCCTTTAGGCACTAGGCTCTAGGAAAAATTAAAAAACCTAACGCCTAAAGTCTGACGCCTAAAGCCTAAAACCTATGAAAGTTATCTTATTACAAGATGTCCCTAAGGTGGGAAAAAAATATGAAGTGAAGGAGGTAAAAAACGGCCTTGCCCGTAATTTTCTTATTCCTAAAAAACTCGTGGAAATAGCAACCGCCGGAACTCTGAAAAAACTAGAAATTTTTAAAGAAAAAAATAAACAGGAGGAAGAAGAAAAAAATAAAGCACTACGTGACACACTCTCTGCATTAAGCAATAAAACAATTACCATAACCGTACGCGCGGGAGATATGGGGAGCCTTTTTGCTAAAATTACAGCAAAAGATATAGCGAACGCAATTAAAAAAGAATATAACGTTAACCTTCCGGAAGAATTAATTATCTTGGAGGAGCCAATTAAAAAAATAGGGGAGTACGATATTGTGGCGGAAGTAGGGGAGAAAAAAGAAAAATTAAAAGTTGTTATAAAGGCGATATAAAAAAGAAGCGTTACAATAAAAACTTCCCGCACGGGAAGTTTTTATTGTAATACAACGTCAATTATTTTTTTCCGAATACTATCTCCGTTAAATTTAATTTTTTTCCTGCTTCTGAATTTTACCACTCCTTCTTTGAGCGCAAAGAGTGTATGATCTTTTCCCATAGAAACATTTTTCCCTGGAAGTACGCGGGTGCCACGCTGGCGTACAAGAACAAAGCCTGCTTTCGCGGACTGACCATCTTGGATTTTTATACCGAGATATTTAGGATTTGAATCTCGAAGATTTTTTGCTGAACCTCCTGCTTTTTTATGTGCCATATGTTAGAAGATTAGGCTTTAGGCACTAAGCTCTAGGAAAATAATTCCTAAAAGCCCAACCCAACGCCCACCACGCCTACTTGATACCTTATACTCTATACTTATACTGTAATATATGAAAGAGAGTATACTGAAAATTATATTAAAAGGCAAGCGAATGGCGAAAAACAGAGAGTTTTTGATAGCTCTCCTTATATTGCTTGTCGGTTTCGGCAGTTTCGGCTTGGGCAGACTTTCCGCATTAGAAAATAATAAAACCCCTGTTTTTATTGAGTATGAAGAAAAAGAAAATGGCAGATTAGAGGCCGCGGCAGGCCTTTCTGATACGGTGGGGGATAAAAAGTTTGTTGCGTCAAAAAACGGCACAAAATATCATCACCCATGGTGCGCGGGAGCGCAGAGAATAAGCGAGGAAAACAAAATCTGGTTTGCTTCAAAAGAAGATGCAGAAAAGGCAGGGTATACTCCTGCAGCTAACTGTAAAGGACTTTAGTTATGCGTTATTTTGACGGAAATATTGAAAAAGGATTTACCGCGCTCCTTTCAATGCGTGCGATACAAACTCTGGCCGGGGGATTGTTGGGAGTATTCCTACCAATATTTTTATATAATCTTTTTGAAGAAAACATACGACCAGTAATTTATTTTTTCCTTGCTTCTTCTTTTGTGTACGTCGTATTGCTTGGAATAGGCGCCCAATTTTTAAACACGTTCGGTTTTAGACGCGCTCTTGCACTAAGTATTTTATTTGGAGTTTCATTTTACGGACTTTTTTCTTTTGTCACCGAAGAAAATGTTTTATATATAATACCGATATTGCTTTTACTTTTAACGCTTGATCGATTGTTATATTGGATTCCATACCATGTTGATTTCGCAAAATTTACTGATAAAGAAAACCGGGGGAGGGAAGTGAGTCTTTTGTTTGCCTCAATTGAATTTTTAGGAGCCTTAGGCCCAGTTGTTGCTGGGTATCTTCTTGATATTTTAAATTTCAAAGTGTTGTTTATTGTTGCAACAGTTTTATATTCTTTCATGTTAATCCCTATCTTTAAAATTCCCAAAACAAATGAGTCCTTTAGCTGGTCATATGGAAAAACATGGAAAGAATTTTTTTCAAAAGAACGACGAGCGGCTCTTATTGCCCTTGGGGCAATCGGGGCAGAGAACACGGTTGCGGTGGTCATCTGGCCAATTTTCATTTTTGAGATTCTGCATGGAAATTATCTCCAAATCGGAGCACTTTCAACAATCGTAGTGGGCCTCACAATCGCTTTACAGCTCGGAACGGGCAAATATATTGATTTTGGTTCAATGGCAAAACAAAAGACGCTACGTATTGGGAGCCTTTTTTATGCCGTAGGCTGGATTATCAAAATTTTCGTCGCCACCGCGTTTCAAATCTTTATTGTGGGGTTTTACCACGGGCTCACTAAAATATTCACTATGACGCCATTTGACACCCTTATTTACGAAATAGCAGCAGATTCAGGGCATTATGTGGACGAATTTACCGTATTACGGGAAATGGCAATACATACGGGCAGAGTTTTAACCCTAATCCTTATACTCGGGTTTTTGTTTTTCTTTAACCTCGAATCAACGTTTATAATTGCCGCGACAGCATCACTACTCCTTAATGCAGTGTATTTTATACGCAAACCGGAGCTTCGTGGAAATATAATGCATAAGCATGTATAAGAAGGGCTAAAGCGCTTTTTGCACAGCAAAAACGCTTGCCCAAACATCCCACCATATTATAGGCGGGAGTGTTTTAGGGGATAGCGGTTTTTGAGTGTTTTTGAGATAGAAACAATGTCGCACAATATACATTTTCCGACACTAATACAGTGTCGGAACAATGTACTCGCCATTGTGCGACTAAACTGTGTTTTGTCGCACAATGGCTCTTTGCGACGTATATTCTAATAAAGGGTCGTAAAAGATAAGAAAGGTTGTGCAATGTTTCTCAATTATGAACTATCATGGCTCTTGCGAACTATATTTTCATTTTATATAGATCAAACTATAAAGATGAGAACTTGTTTTCGATTTCTTTGACTACAAATGGAATTACCATCTCGTTTGTGAGTTGAGTATCGTCTGGTTGAAGTACTTCAATATTATATTCATAGTCACCGGGCTCAGTAAGTTTAAATCCTGTAAATATAGCCCTATGCCTGCAGTTAATTTTGTGGGGTTTAAATTCAATTTTCGTAAGAAATTCCATTAAAGCTTTACCTTTGGGATTGATCAACGAAATTTTAATATTTGTTTTTATTTCATTATCAAATAATTCATAATTTCCCATTCTTCGAAACATTGTTACTACTTCGTGTTGTACTGGTACTAGAAGAGCTTCTTTTTTTTGTTGTTTCATTCCTTCAAAATCTATTTTTTGAACATTTACCTGATTGATTAGATTAAAAAGAGAAATATTATTTTTTTCCTGATCTATAGAAGACATGCTGCAGATCAGACCCCAGACCCCTCTTATCTGTTTTGTAATACTGCTTTTTTTCCCTATCGTTTCCTTTGACATCTAATTAAACCCCAACAAAAGCACTTTTTGCTGTATAAATGGGGTAGTCTTTTTTAAATTCAATAGATTTTGGCTTTTTTGAATCTAAATCTGATAATGCTCTTATCACAAGAATATCTCCGTCAATTAAAATAATCACATCATTTTTTGATGAATCTAATATTTCAATTCCAAGCACCTCACCCTCTTTATTTACGTCGTAAAAAATGCTTTCATTCAAGGACTTAGTTTTGAATACTTTACCCTTTTTTATAGATACATATTTTGCATCTACTTTTTTATCGTAAGTTATCTTCATCATATTATTGTAATAATAACAAATTTACCTTTCTCCTTCTTATAAATTACTGTAATATTTCGTCCATCAATTTTTTTTTCTACCTTAATCCTGCCCTCAAATTGATTAACTTTTGTTGTAGGATTTGAAATTGTTTTTTTAATCTTGTCTGTGTCAATAAAACGCTCCATGGCACGATATTTCGCATGGTTTGACATGACTATTTTCATATCTAATTATGATACATTTAAACAAAAATTCATAGTTCTGTCGAGATCTTAAAAATAACTTACTCCCCTCTCTGTTTAGTCGGTAATTTTATTATTTTTTATATTATCGTAATCTCCTTATGTGGAAGTTTCCCACTTCTTATCCAATTTTCACGCTCACCAAATTTTAATTTTTTGGGTATACGCCCATAAGGAGTTTCAAAATAATAATAAATTCTTAAAATTCCTCTATCAAAGTTTCCTCCTATTCTTAAAAAAAGAGTCTTGGCATCTGGGTGTACGGGCAAACTAGCAACACCTCTATATAAGTAATAATCCTTGCCATCTATAGAATATATCGGTTTTGCACGAGTATCGACTTTCCATAATTTTTCACCCTCAAGCGTTATTAGATGTAATTCCTTTTTTTCTATAAAATCTACGGGGAAAAGTAAACCAAATGCAACATCTCCACTAGAAAATCCGAGCCTTGATTTTGAATTGAATATAGATAAATCTAATATTGGCACCTTATAACCTTTTGTAATTGTTTCCCCTGGTATAAAATTTAAATCTAGTTCTAATTTTGGTATTCTGTCGAAATGTAACCATAAAGAAAAAACAATTGATGCAATAAGGCTTGATAGTATTCCGATACTAAATGTTTCAATTAGAAACTTCATAGAATTTAGTTTTAAGTCATTAAGTACTTAAACCATTTTTAGCATTTTACGCTCCCCTGTTTATAAATCAAGCATAAAATTTAAAATTATTTTATCTCGTAAAAACTACTTTTTTCTCCCTCGCTTTATGTCTCATTAATATATTGACATTTATATACTTTGGTGTTATTTTATTTTTAGTTTTTAATTTGAAAAAAGATTAAGACCATGATCGTTATTAGCATCAGACATGCCGCAGAAGATATTTCAACCAAAAATTTAAATGAAGAAGGACTTAGGTCCGCCTCACAGCTTGCAGAAATTATTGAAATAGAACTTGAAAGACTTGTTCCCCCGATAAAAAATGGTCAAATCATGTTAGTAAGCTCCCCTGTCGCACGTGCATTGCAGACAGCTGAACCTATAGCAAAAATCCTCGACATTACTACGAATGAGTCTGCGTGCCTTGGTGAAGACTGGATGAAGGAAGAAAAAAGGCTTCAAATGCTTTTTGAGCTTCTTGGAGAAAATTTGCCCAAAGTGCTTATTATAGTTACGCATTTACATGAGGCAAGTTATATGCCTATTTTAATATCTGAAAAATTATCGGGTATCACACCAAGAAAATTTGAGTTCAAGAAAGGTAATGCAACCTTACTCAACACTGAAACAGGTCAAAATCGCTGGATCTACCTGTAGCGCCAACAAAACCGCACTCTACGAGCGGTTTTCTTTTTTCCCAAAAAGACCTACCCCAAGGAAAACAACCGTGCATCCGCCACATAGTCATGTGTGGCGGACTTTTTTATCTTCAAACTACTAAATTTTTACAAAAACACCTATTGGCTTGAATAGGTGTTTTATTTGTATCATCTTGGAAAATTTACACAGAAACGGAGATATGTATTAATAACTCCATCCTGACAGAAAAAAATGTATATATGAATGAGATTCATCACAGAAGTAAAAAACGTCTCCGGAATGCACCTCAACTTTTATTTTATCTGGCTTGTTTGAAATATCTTGCGCGCACAGTGAACACTTTATTTTTCCGTCATCGTGGCTCAATATATGACTTACTTTCTTAAAAAAATATATGGGGTACGATACCATTCCGTAAAAAAGTATCCACAGAGCCTCAATGAGCGCATATAACAATGAAAGAAAAAATTTAAGGGCATTCATCTCTAAAGCTCCTATAAACATCTGTTGCGCTATTCTCTATTCATTAAAGCAAATAAATACCGCAAGGCAAGCCCTGCGGTATTAAACCGACACGAGCTCCTCAGCTTCTACTTCGCCAATAAAAAAATATTTTACAAAAACACTCACTGTAAAAAATGAGTGTTTTACTCCCCTGTTTCTCCAATAACCGCTTTTTGGAGTTCATGCAGTCCTATGCGCAATTGTTCGCTTTCTTTCTCTTCTTGCGTTTCCGGCTGCAGTGGCGGAGTGCGAACCGGAACGATCTTTGAAAATAGCATATTCCACAGAGATGCCGCAAAATACCACATTTTTCCGATTGGAACAGTAGATATATGCGGCTCCGGCTCAATAATACGATTTTTTGTATAACCTTCCACAATATCAAGCACAATACGGGAATGTCCTCGTACTTCAGTTTGAAAATGGAATAATCGCATTTCAACGTTAGAGAGAACGGCTATATATAAGTCGTTGCCACCATTCATCCACCTCAGCTCGCTAGATTTTGTTTTTTGTAATAGAATTTTTACCTGCTCGTACGACTTTAGCGCTCTGCCTTTCATTAACCCACCCCCGCAAAGAATCTTCTTTTTGTATTATACCACGTCGCTTGTTTTTAATTTAAAAGAGTAGTAGATATAAAACAGAGAAGTAAATAAAGGATTTATGCAAAATGAACAGAAAAGAGTTCACGGATGAGGAGCGAGAAGAAATTGAGGGCTGGGCACGAGAATTGGCTGACTTAATGGGAAAACATTTTCTTAAACCTCCAAATCCTGCCATTCAAGATAAAGTTAAAAAATTAAGAAAAAAGATTGAAGGTAAAGGACTCTATATAACATGGGAAATGTCTATAACTGACCTCCAAAAACTTGAAGGAAAAGCGGATGTGCATCTCTGGGTTCCCAAGCATCTAATGTAGATCAATAAAAATCCCCTGCCGAAAAGGCAAGGGGGTTTTATTTTTTTAACAGAACAAAATTATCAAAAAGTCAATTGAATTGAAATATATATATATATATAATCTCTAAATAGAAGTAAGGAGGAACATTTTTATGCCATACGTTCCGAGCGAAAAAACAACTCCGCCCGCCGAAGATCGCACTGTTCTTGATCCGGCCGTTAATGCAGTTGCTGAAAAAATTGCTAAAAACGTAACGAACAATTTTTCTCTTTTACAGGAATATAAAAGAGTGTTTATGGCTATTTCTGCTGGAATTGTGTACTTTGTTTTAGGTGGAAAGAAAAATTCTGAAAATCCTCATCCAGAATATTTACTTGCCTATACTATCTTTAACGTCGCAGAAAAATACGGTTACGAAGGCGCATTCCTCGGCGAGCTGAATTATGCGATTACTCGTCTTATCCAGCGTGTCCCGCAAGTCATGGTTAAAAACGGCACATGGAAAGATACGGATGAGTTGCGCTATTGGTTGTATGCCTGTACTGCCTCTGCATTGCGATATGCTGCCACACACACTGAAGATTTGAATTTAGGAATTGACGGCGTCTTTGAAGACATCAAAGACGAGTATAAATGGCGTGTTAACAGGCCGTACGAAATCGCTCAAATTCTGAAAAGCGGCGACTGCTATGACGCTCCGTATTATTCACGCGTCATTGAAGTTGTCGATGAAGACGGAAAACTTATTGGGCATCAAGAAATTATGCTGAAGCGCAGTGATGAAACTTTAAAAATAGACTTACTTCCTTTGCAAATTGTTGTTAAGAAAAAAAAGTAGAGAAAATCCGCCTTACCGGCGGATTTTAATTAACGCGATGCGACGTCTGTGGAACAACATGAGAAATCTTTAACACCCCACTCTCGGTTGCTTTTATTACGCACACATTTTCAATCCAAACTTTAGGCATAATAGCAATAACGCCTAGAATCAAATCTTCGGTGATATTTTCATCAAAATCTTTTAGAGCAAAAGTTTCTTTTTTAACTTCCGCAAGAAGGCAAACGAGAAATCCGGTAAGCAAAACCCATAGCGCATCTCTTCGTATAAACGAAGGGCCGGAATGTACAGAAAAAAGTTTTTGCGCTTCTCTAATACCGGAGAGAACTTTATATATGGCCCGCACGTGTTCACGAGCCGTTATGTGCTCATCTCCATCCCTCAGAAACCACAGGAAACTTGTATAGAATGCCATCAAATCGGTATTTAAAACACTGACCAACTCTTTGCTTTTGTCGGGAAACAATTGAGCGTTTGGGGCGTCCTTAGTAATCCAATCTAAAATAAAGAATGTATTGCTCTTAAGAGCTTCAAGATTTTCTTTTTCTTCCGTCGTATTAGTCATGGCAACTCTATTAGATGCTTCTGTTAAATAGCATGTCATAAAAAAATATTAAGTCAACTTTAATTTGGCGGACATTAGATGTCCGCCAAATACATCAAAAACTCCCCGCAGGAGGAGTTTTTGATTCATAATTCCTGATTCTTTGTTTATGGCACTTGCGGAGCGTTCAATTCAAAATCATGAGACTGGCCAGCCTTGATACGCTCCAAGTTGCTTACAAAAGATTCCCACAATAAATTTATGAAAATATTGTTCCAAAAATATAAGACGGGGCTTCTCAAGTATTCCTGCCATACTGTTACTGTAAAACCCCACACATATTGTAAATTTGATTGCGTTTGCGGCGCTTCTATAATGCCCCGAATATCAATATTGAAATAGCTTAAGACGATAATAACAATAATGATGAGCAGAATGAGACGCAAAAATCCTTTTTGATTACGTATGTAAAGCATGAATGTATTATAACACAAACGAGGCTTTAGGTGCTAGGCATTAGGCTTTAGGGTTTTGTTTATTGCCCTAGCGCCTAGTGCCTAACGCTTAGAGCCTACAAGTAAGACAATGGATTTAAGTACGCCTCTGTCGGCGCAATGGGAATATCAACATTTTTACAATTTTTACTATTAACAAACCGCTCAACACGAACCCCTTGTGACGCATATACCGTAAAGTGCAAATGAGGGCCTGTGGCATATCCGGTTTTTCCGCTATATCCGATTATCTCCCCTACAGATACCTCTTGGCCAGGAACAACTTTTATAAGAGAAAGATGCGCGTACAAAGTTGCGAGACCATTAAAATGTCGTATAAGAACCCATTTGCCGTATGAATAGCATCCTCTAACCGCATCGGTATTACCAACATCCATCACTGTTCCGTTTGCGGCACTCAAGACGACTGTTCCTACTGACGCTCTTAAATCAATTCCGTTATGACCCCGATTGTTGTACACTTGGGGATTTTGGTTCGCAAAAGAAGTATTCCCAAAATATTGTGTGATTTTTATAGAATTAAGCGGCCAGCGCAAAATACCCTTACCCGGTTTTGGAAGACTTGTTGGATCAATTTCAATTCGTAATTGAGCTTCAAACTCCCGTAACTCTTCTTCAAGTGCCTCCCGTTTTTGCAACTGTTCAGCAAGAATTTTCTTATAATCGGATTCTCTGTTTTTTGTCTCTTTAAGCAGCGCGCTCTGGTTTGCTTTGTTTTGCCTCACAATTTCCTTTTGGTCGGCAAGGCGGGCGTTAAATGCGACCAGGTTCCGTTTCTCTTTTTCTGACGCCGCCTTTGCTTCCTCGTGGTCAATTTTTAATTCCTGCAGTGTATTTACTTTTTCATGTACTTCATTTTGAAATTGCTGCAAACCTTGCACGCCATTCCAAAATCCGGCAAATCCAAATTCTGAAAAAATAATTTCAATAAAACTATGTGATTCAAGCTCGTTTATTTTACGTATTGACTGACCAAGCGCCGCGTCTCCATTTTTAATTCTTTTTTCTTTATCTACAATTAAAAGCGCGAGCTCTGCTATCGTCGCATTCGCTTTTCCGATTCTTTGTTCTGTGAGCCGAATATCAGCGGTTAATTTTTTATCAGTAAGCTCGAGCTGTTTAATCGCACTTTCAAGTGTCTGCGCTTCGTTTCCGACAGATTCTATTTGAGAATCTAGTTTGTCAATCTCCGCTTGAATTTCCTGAATTTTAGCATTTCGATCTTCTATTTTTGACTGCAACTCATCAACAATCTGCGCGTGAACAAGAAAAAGAGGAGTTGCAAATAGCAGAACAAGGCAGAATATAATTTGATTATGTTTAGCAAACATGCCTATATAAAATTTTAATTTCTAATTTTAAATTTTGAATGAATTTTAAATGATTTAATGTTTCAAAATTAATACATTAGAATTTCATTCAAAATTCAGAATTCAAAATTGAAAATTTATCATATTTAAATTAACTTCTTCGCGTGCTCAAGCCTCCGCAGGGTTTCTTCTTTTCCAAGGACTTCGGCTATCGCAAACGGATCAGATGATTTTTCTTTTCCCGAAAGAGCGAATCGAAACGGCCACAAGACGCTTCCCCGTCCCATTTCCGTCGCATACTCCCACACGCCTTCTTTTACGCGCAAAGCCGTAAATTCTTTCTCCCCCACCTGGGAGAGTATGCTCATTAATTCAGAGAGATATTTTTTTACAACTGATAAATCAGTCTCATTCTTCCACAAAAGCCCTTTTTTTTCATACGCGGGCTGTTCCCAAAAATAAGTAAGTTCTCCAGCATCATAAAGACCACGAATATCGCCGAAAACATCAATTTTTTCGGTCAAAATAGCTATAAGTGCCGCAAGGGATGCTTCGCTCATATTCTGCGCTTCTAGGGGCAAAAATGGCTTAATTTCATCGTGTAAACGTTCCCTGGAAAGCCGTTTAATATGTTCCCGGTTTATCCATTTTAATTTATCAATGTTAAATACTGCTCCGCTTTTTTGAATCCCCTCAATTGAAAAAACGTTAATAAGTTCTTCGGTTGAAAATACTTCATTATTATCTTTACCATGCTGAGGAGACCATCCCAAAAGAACCATAAAGTTAATGAGCGCTTCCGGCAAATAGCCTTCTTTGCGATATTCTAATACAGACATAGCACCATGCCGCTTTGATAATTTGGAACGATCTGGAGAGAGAATGAGCGGAATATGAATATAGAGAGGGCGAGGAGCACCGATTGCTTCTTGAATAAGAATTTGCCGGGGCGTGTTTGAAACATGGTCTTCTCCGCGGATGATGTGCGTTACATTCATCTCATAATCATCTATAACCACGGCAAGGTGATAGAGCGGGTCACTTTCGTTCCGCGCAATAACAAAATCATGAAGTTCCGTCGTATCAAATATGATGTCACCCCGCACAAGATCGGTAAAAATAATTTTTTTATTGGGATTTTTAAAACGAATAACACTGTCCTCGGCAACATATGCATGTCCGTTGCGTATAAGAGCCGCGATGTGTTTTTGATATATCTCCTTCCTCTCAGATTGCCGAAAAAACGCAGGGTGAGTAATCCCAAGCCACTTTAAACTTTCTAAAATATCTGTTTCGTATTCTTTTTTAGAACGTTCCCTATCCGTATCTTCAATCCGTAAAATCATCTCTCCGTTTTTCTGTTTCGAAAAAAGAAAATTAAAAAGCGCAGTGCGCGCGGCACCAACGTGAAGTGTCCCGGTTGGTGACGGAGCAAAGCGTGTAATAATTTTATTTTTCATGTTTAAGTGCAATCCGAATTGCCTCTCGAGCGATTTTTAAAGCCGCGTCTTTTCTAAAAAACCCCTGTGCTTGTTTTTTCATTTCCTCCTGAAGGGCGCTGTTTTCCATAATCCGATTTATTTCCGAAAGTAACAAATGGGGAGTTAAATTTTTTTCTTCCATGACAATCGCCGCCCCAGAGCGAGCATAATTAAAAGCATTCTTCCGCTGATGGTCTCCATTCGATTTTGTTATTGGAACAATGATAGACGGAAGCCCCCATGAAGCAATTTCAAAAATAGTTGAGCCGGCACGTGATATAACGAGAGAAGCAACCCCAGCGGACATCCGAAGAGCAAGGGTGTGTAAATATCCAAATGGTTTGTAGCGCCCAGTTTCGAGCCCCCCTTCTTTTAGAATCGCGAATGACATTTGCTCAGCGTTTTTTATATGAGCAACTCCTGTTTGATGAATTAGTTGATATTTTCCTATAAGCTGTGGGAGAGCATCCAGTATGACATTATTTATAATTTCAGCGCCCTGTGAACCGCCGAGAACAAGTATAACGGGAATATGTTCTTCAAGTTTGAGATATTCATATGCCCCTTCTTTAATTGGATTAGCAATATCTCTCCGTACAGGCTGCCCCACAACTGCAGTTTTTTCCTTTGGAAAGAAAGATGCCGCGCTATCCCACGAAACAGCAATCCGCTCTGCGAATTTACCGGCCCATATATTGCTCCTTCCTGGAATAGCGTCTGACTCATGGATGATAATTGGAATCCGAAAGATACGCGCCGCAAAAACGACGGGAACGCTCGCATATCCGCCCTTGCTGATTACGACGTCAGGATACAGATTGAATAATTTAAAAAGCGCCTGAATTGTACCAAGACAAAGTATAAACACGTCTATAATATTGAGCACGGAAAGATAACGTCTTAATTTACCGGAAAAAACGTGTTTAAAAGTGATGTTATTTTCAAACAATGCTTTTTTATCAAACGGAGAAACCGACATATAAAAAATTTCCGGGTGCAAGAGTTTTTCCGTTTCAGCAATCTTATGTAACTCTTCCGCAATGGCGATAAGAGGGTAGAAATGTCCGGCAGTGCCTCCGCCGGTTAAAACAATTTTCATAGGCTTTAGGCTTTAGGCTTTAGGGATTAGGGATTACATATTTTTCCTAACGCCTAGCGCCTAGTGCCTTAATTTTTACAATATCGAGATATATTCAAAATAATTCCCGAGCCAATAAACGTGAGAAGTAATGCTGTTCCTCCATGACTTATGAACGGAAGCGGTAGACCGGTGAGAGGAAAAATGGCGAGCATTGACCCAATGTTTAAAAACGCTTGGCCTGTTATAAGTATAACAATTCCCACAACAGCGAGTCTAGAAAAATAATCAGGAGCTCTGTTCGCAATTTGAAATCCTCGTATCGCAAAAAACACAAATAGCAAAATGATAACGAGGGCGCCAATAAGACCGAATTCTTCCGCGGCGACTGCAAAAATTGAGTCGGAAATAGGCTCCGGTAAATACGTAAATTTTTGAACTCCATGCCCAAATCCCCTACCCCATAATCCTCCGGAGCCAACAGCGATGAGTGCTTGCCCTATCTGCCAGCCAGCCCCCTGCACGTCGCTCCATGGGTTTATAAAAGTCAAAATACGCTCCGCCACATACGGCCGCGTATAAGCAAGCACGGTAAGTCCGACAATTGCCATAACGACAAGCGCGGCGATGTCCCGGAGACGAGCTCCGCTTGCAAAAAATATTCCCACTGCGGCGGCAAGCATGACCGCAAGTGTTCCTGTATCCGGCTGTTTTAATAATATAAAACACACAATTCCCAAAAAAATAAAAAGTGGCAAAAGTCCGTAGGCAATTGTTTGTACCTTGAGACGAACGCCTGAAAACCACGCGGCAAGATAAAGCACCAATCCTAACTTTAATAACTCCGCTGGCTGAAACGAAAACGAACCAATCTCTACCCACCGAGACGCTCCTTTTAAGGTAAGCCCAATATCGGGAACAAAAACTAAAAGAGTCAGAATAATAGATGCAAGAAAAATATAGAATGAGTATTTTTTCCAAATTTTATAATTAATTTTTGAAACCAAAAAAAGCAGCGCGAGACCTGGTAAAAGCCCCAAAAAAACCTGATTAAAAATAATTGATGACATCTTCGCTCCTTCTTCACGCGCAAGAAGGCCAAACGACGCAGAGAGAAAAATAAGAAATCCCCCTCCGGCAAGAAGCAATACGAGTGACAGAAACCATAGGTCAATTTTGTTCATAGGCGTTAGGCGTTAGGCGTTAGGCGTTAGGCGTTTTAGGATTTTAATTTTCCTAGAGCCTAGTGTCCTAGTGCCTAGAGCCTAAATTAAAGCGATCACCATCCCTAAAATCGCGAGCACTCCGCTTAAAATCCAAAAGCGCATGGTAACCTTATACGCGGGCCATCCCAAAGCTTCAAAATGATGATGAATGGGCGCGATAAGAAATACTTTTCTACCAAATATTTTTTTTCCTATGAGTTGTACAATAACAGATGCCGGAGCGGCAAAGAGAAAAAAGGCAATGAGCGGCAAAACAATAACAGCCTTTGTAAGAAAGGCGACAACGGCAAGGGTCGTGGTAAGCCCTAAAATCCCCGTCTCTGACATATAGAATCGCGCGGGAGGAATATTAAACCACAAAAACGCAAAGGTGCCTCCGGCAATGACACTGCAAAACGCCGCAAGGTCAATTTGGTTTTGAAAAAACGCGATTCCGGCATACGCGGCAAACGCAGTCGCAAGAATGCCCCCCGCAAGCCCGTCAAGCCCGTCAATAACCCCACCCGAAAAAAGAGCAAGCATGACAAGCATAAAGAAAGGTATAAAAAAAATCCCTAGAGAAATTTCCCCGAGAAACGGTATCGCGATAGTACTCACGCCCAATTTAACAAAAAACCACCATGCACCGATTGCCCCAATCCCTAAAACAGTAGCGATACGAAAAGACAATGGAAGCCCCCCGGCAACATATCCGCCTCGCCCAAACACAACTAAAAAATCATCAAATAATCCGACACACGATGCCGCAAGAAGCGTAAAAAGGGGTAGCCAAGTTTGACTTCTGCTTAAAAAATTAAATTTTTCAGCTGCTTCCCCGGAAAATAGCTTTGATAGTAAAAAAAAGAATAAAACAGTAATAAGCGTTGAAAGCCAAATAATAATACCTCCCATACGCGGAGTGTTCGTTTCTTTTTCTTTATGAAGCGCGTTGAAAAGCGGCGTCTCCCCTCCTCCGAGCGCTTCATTCCGCGCTTTTTTTTTCCAAAGTTTATATTTATAGAGATAGTGCGTAACAAACGGAGTTATTGAAATGCCAATAGCAAACGCGACTGTCGCAGGAATAAATACTTTTAAGACGTTGATGATTTCCATGATACTAGGCTTTAGGCTTTAGGCTTTAGGAATTTCGTTTTTTCTAATGCCTAGCGCCTAGTGCCTCAATAATATTATAACACTAAATAGACCTCGCTCAGAAGTTCGCCTCGTTAGAAATTCAGCCATTATTGTTTTTTAAAATAAAAAAAGCCCCCCGAGCTACCGCGTAAGCAGTAGCATCGGGGGACGTAGTTTGCTCTCCTCAAGAGTATTTCTCAACTAAAGAGGAGAAAAGAACATTGCCTTGTCGGACCGTTAGGCGTGGGCGTGGACCGTTGCGGCCTTCTTCGCCTTGGCCTTGCCCTTCTTGGCCTTCGGCTTGGGCGCGTCGGCGACCGCTTCGGTGGGAACTTCCTCGGGCTTCGAGGGAGTCTCCGGCGTGGCGGTCTTCTCGGCGGAGCGCCTGGCGATCTTGCCGAGCTCCCGAACGATCTTCTTGAACTCGTTCGGGTCCGTGAGAAGCGCCTTGTGCTTCTCCGGATACTCGACGGCCGTGATATCGCCGCCAGCTTCCGCGCGCGAGGCGAGGAAGTGGACCTGGAAGTGCTTCTTGCCCTTGCTGTCCCTCCAGGGGAACTTGATGAAGGAGTAGGACATGCCGGCCTTCGCGGGTTCGCCGAAGAAGTCCCCGAAGGAAACGTTGGCCTTGCTGTTGTAGTTGTCCTTCTCCGTCTTGTACGCTTCATGTGCGTCTTCCTGCTTCTGGGCGCACTTGAACGCCCAGGAAAGCCGGCGGTACAAGTCCTTCAAATTGCCGAACTCGTGCTGGTTGGGCACGAAGTAAGGCAACTCGAGATAGAACTTGTCCAGATCCTGGAGGGACTCCAGGGGAATCGCCCACGGGGCGATGCGGTGGCCGCGGTCGGAAACCGGCGAAGCGAGCGACGTCAAGGCCTCGGAGAGGGTCTGATAGACGACCTTTTCATAGCCTTCGCCGTCGTTCGGATACTCCATCGCCTTGCCGTCGACGACCTGAGGACCTTCGCGGGTAGGCGGTACAAGCGAGACGAAGATGCCCGTGTAGGGAACCTTGTTCCCGTCCTTGTCCTTCGACATGCGCGTGTCTTCAAACGCGCAGAGAAGGGCGCCGCCTTCGTGGGTCACGAATCGGACTTTCTTGTCCTGTGTGCCCCCCTTTTGCCGCGGGAACCAAACGTAGCAGGTTGCCGCTGGCACTTGCCGTGGCTTGCCGTCCTTGTCTCGACGTATGACGGTGGTCGTGAGATCTTTCTTGGTCACCGAGCGGAACTCGGAGACCCACTTGACCGTCGCCTGGTTGCGAAACGCTGCGGACCCATCCTTGGTGTCGGCGCGGGAGACGAAGTATGCCCCGCGCGCCTTCTCCGAGAGGAGCATGAGAATGTTGAGGTCATAGACCTCGTTCTCGTACTCCTTGGTCGCGCCGATCCACGTGCCGTTGACCAAGGCGCCGATCGGGAGCTTCTCCTTGGAGGCGAAGATGATGTTTCGCTCCAAGCCGAACTGATTCATCCGTTCCGCCACGCTCGCAAGAGCACCATCCGGAACGATTTGGCCGAGCATCGCGGCGAGAAAATGAACTCCCGCCGTATGCATGAACCGGTCCTTCTGATCCCCAACGAAATTCTTGGCGTCGGGGAAAACGTCGACGTCGGCGTCACAGAAGCGCTCGGCGGTCTTGACCATCTCCTCGGCGGAATGTCCCGCCTGAAGAAGCGCTGCCGCCTTCGTGGCGTACAGCGCGACGAATTCGGGAACCTGCGTCATGAGGGTGTTGAAAGCGCCCTCGTTTGCCGCTTGTTCCTCGGGCGTGGACTGGATCGTTGGCAGCGTGAAGCCGCCTGTCTTGGTGGTCTGCATGGCTTTCGCCTCCTTGTGGTTGCCGTTTGGTTTTGACTCGTCAGGACGCCGAGTCACCTTGATGCCCTTTGCCTCCAGCGCTTGCTGGGTTTGGGGGTTGATGATCTCACCAGTCATGGTGATTTCCTTTCTTTCTGTCTGTAGTTGTCAAGGTCTTAAAGGGTTTTTCCGTACAAAAAACGTACACCCTCTTCGTACTAATTGTTATTATAGCAAAAAAGAAAGGCCCTGTCAAGTACCTTTCTAGGTTCCTGACAGGGCCGCAAAAAACTCTTTACCTGTGAGCTTTAATCATCCCACCGTCGCCGGGGATCAGCTTCCAACTTAGACATGTGCTCGGGAAGAAAAGACAGGCTTCCGACTTCACGAACGGAGACAACGATATCTCCGTCCTCATCTTTTGCTTCAATGAACATTGCGCGATGCTCGTCACCCAACTGTATTTTCACAAAAACAGGATTGAAAATGCCATCTTTGCCAGGATAGGCAAGGGGCTGAAGCGTTTCTGTCGCCCATCCTTTCTTACTTGTCCTTACCATATCGTGCATTGAGAAGCCGAACGGAAATCGCTCTGTTGCTCCTTTTCGTCCGCAGATCATGAAGTGACGCGGGTTCTTCCGCTGTAACAACAGCCAATGAAGCGGCTGTGCGAGAGCGCGGCGTGCCCCTGGAAAAGTGATATTCGTTTCCTCTCCGCTGAACACACGCCCCGGTATGTATGAATATGCAGGAAGCGCGACGTGCACAACCGGCTTACCCTTGTTGCTTCCATGCACTACTAAGTTTGTTTTGAGTGCTTCAAGTTCCTTGGTCCAATCTGAAAGTTCTGAAGAGAGCGGAAGGTCAAAATTAAGTTGAAAAGCGATTCTCAAAAACGGTGCATCCACCCCAATGGGGTAGAATTTCCGAGTTTCATTCGTCATATTCCGACCTCCGTTCCATGCTTGGGATAGGCAAACCGTTCGCTGTCCTTGCCCGTAAGATATCGCGTTGCTTGCGAGAACTCGGCGTGAACAACAACGATTCGTTTGGGAGAGAGCATGTCCACCATGCGCTCAAACTCCCCCTCTTCCTGGTGAGAAGAGGTCGCGAGTCGGTGCACCTCGCACCGCACTTCATATGTGTCATGCCCGATTTCTATCGTGCATGGATCCGAACTAGCTCCAATACTAACCTCTTCAGCGGCACCATGACGATGCGCAAGTAAGGCTGTACCGGGCGAACAGGGGTCTTGCCAATTATTGATGACAAACGAGACGTCTGCGTGTTCCACGCCACGAGTAAGCCACCAATGAGCGGGGCTTCGGTCGGGAAACATGCCTCCGGCAGCAACAACAATCGCATGCCGGCTGCGAAGCACTTCTTCACGCTCCCGCTTGCCGTGGATAAACGTGAGGTTCTCAAGCAGATGCTGCTGCTCCGGTTCTAAACACTCTTTGAATATTTGAAGCGCCCTGTCTCCGCCATCAATATAGAGCTTTGCGACCTTTTCAAGGCCGGCATTGCGAATCCGTGCAATGTTGTCCGGCTCACGATGGATGGAAAGCGACGGTACCACCACAATCCCTCCACGGTTAAGTGTCCCGAGAAAACTGTCGCTCTCAAGGAAACCCTCAACGGGAGTTTCAAGCGGATCCGGAATTTTGCCCAAATTGGTACCATCCGGAATCAACATGTCTATTTTAATGTCAGGACGCACTGCGCCCCTGATGAAAATCTGGTCTTTATCGGACGTGTCCCCTGTCGCAAGCACACGGGCCTCTCCGCCATTTGAAAGCTTCTGGCAGAAAAGAAACGAAGCCGCGCCAAGAATATGCCCTGCCGGAATTACAACCATTGTGAGGGTGGGATTCAACTCAATCATCTCACCAAAGTGTATAATTCGCACATACTCTTCAAGCGTATCAATATCGTGTTCATCAAAAAGCGGCTGATGACCTTTCCAGTCAGGATTCCGCTTCATTGAATTAACTGTCTGGGTTAACTGATGTTTCGTAAATCGCCACGCGGGCCCCGTCATCCAAATACGCAACGAGTCTGGCGTAAGAGACGGGTTTGCCGCGAGCATTAACTTAAACTGAAGCGCAAGCGCTCCGATATGGTCAAGATGAGCGTGGGTAATTACAATATCTCGTATCCCCATAAGTGCACCGATGTTTTTGTACAAAACATGGGGAAGTGCTTTCTTGTATGTCTCTGGTGCCCACGAAACGCGTGGCCGAGTTCCAGATTCAAGCTGAACTTCATATCCTAAAAAGTTCAGAACATATAAAGCTGCTCCAATTTCACGAACTGCGCCGTACCCAGTGAAAGAAATATCACGCGGGGAGGGAGCCCGAGTTCGGTTCATTTTGTACATCTTTCGTTTAGCTATTCTGTGTGGTGTCATTTCGTCCTTCCTGCTGTTGTTTTAAGCCAGAATTGGCCTAATTTTTTTCAATGTTCCATTCAATGCTTATAATACTACATTACTATAAAAAAGTCAACCCCGATAATATTATCAGCAAGGACGATCGTCAGGCTTCTAAAGAAGTCTCAACACCATCGAAGTGTCCATTTCACATTTTAAAGTTGCAATGTTTTAAGTGCCGCGAATATAAGCTGTTCGGCGTCTGAAAAACGTTCGTCAGGAGTTGACCCGAGCACGACAACCGCAATCGGCCGCATAGGCCCTGCATCAAAAATGAGCGCGAAATTTCCTCCGGCAAGATCAGTTGTCCCCGTCTTTGAGGCGACAATTCCCGGAAATGTTTCAACAAACTTATTCGTATTTTCAAGATTGTGTACTGCCCCATCAAGAGAGTGCGTCGTAAGCAAAAGATGTGTCGTTGCTTCCATTAAATGCGGATGCTCTCTCTCTACGTATCCAAGAAGACGCGCGAAGTCCTGCGCCGAGCCGTATGCGCCGCTTACTCCGAGATTTATATCAAACCCCGTTTCATTGATAAAAAATGTTTGACTGAGTCCTATTTGTTTTGCTTTTTGGTTTAACGCTTCTGTAAGTGGACTCTGTCCAGACGCAAATGAATCTCTGCCGCCAGAAGTGATTACAGACGCAAGCGCATGAGCTCCATCATTTGACGAAGTCAAGAGTGTTGCGTCAATTAAATCTTTTAAGCGCCAGCGCTCTCCGACGAGAAATCCATGGTCCCCTTCTTCTAAAATTGCTTCCTTGCTTACTATGGCAATACCGTCTTCTCCCTGTTCCTCAAGAGCGATGAGCGCGGTCATAATTTTAGTAAGGGAAGCGAGAGGAAGTTGTGCTTCTCCGTTTAATGAATATAAAGGCTTCTTTTTTTCTATATCAAAAACAAATGCCGCTTTTGCTTTAAGGTGTATGAGTGAAAACGGGTCAGGGACTAAAAGTTGTTTTATGTGCTCTTCTTCCGGAGACGTAAGAATATTCGTTTGTATTAACACCATGCGCCCAAATAAAAAAAGAAAAAAGACGAGCGCAAGCCCGGAAACAATAATGTGGTCTTTGTTCTTAAAATTCATAAAAATTTAGGGTTTAGCGGATAGCGTTTAGACGAAACTGAACCCTAAACGCTGTACGCTAAACGCTTATTCTTCTTGATTTTGAAATGTTTCTTCAAATACTTTTACTTCGTTCTGAACTGTTTCATATTCAGGCAGCTGTGAAATACGGGTTATGCCCAAATATTGAAGTAATTCAAACGCAGGTCGGTATAACAAAATTCGCTTGTCTTTTTCATCTACGATCCTTTCAATTAAACCACGAACAAGCAAGTTTCTCAAAATAAATTGCGAGTTTACGCCACGAATAAAATCAATATTACTTTTATTGATCGGGCCACGATAGAGAATGAGCGTAAGTGTTTCAAGAGCCGCGCGAGAAAGCTCCGCGGTAAGCTCTGCTTTTGTTATCTCGGCAAGAAGCTCTCCGTGTTCAGGCGCGCTCCCCAGCATAACGGTATCTTCTTTAAATAGCAACCTCACACCGCGCCCTTCCAAATTTTTTTCAAGCAACAAAAGAGCCTCTTTGACTTCTTCTTCCGCAACTTTTAAATGCTTAGCTAAAAAAGCTATACGCACAGGTTCTGCTTTTAAGAAAAGAATCGCTTCAATTTTTTGCTCTAGGTTAGACATAGTATGAAGAAATAATTGCTTGACGTTTAGAAATTAGGAATTAGGTGAATTAGAAATTGTATTCTGTTCTATATGAATATCGCCAAATTGCGTATGCTGGCTTACCAAGACGCTGCCCCTTTTTACTAATTCAAGCACCGCGAGAAAACTGACAATAACATTTATTTTGTCCGCAACTTGAATCTGACTAAAATCTCCAAATCGCACCTTCATATCTCTCTTGACGCGCTCAAGAAGCGTCGCGATGGTTTCTTCAACGCTCACCATTTTTTTAACGAATGCCTGTGGGATTATTTCTTTTGTGGGAAGATACGAGAGTATGTGTCGTATATATTCATGCATCGCGGCCAGTGTAATTTTTTTTGTCGGAGAAAAAACGGGAGGAGTGCGGCTAATAATGTGTGCGGGGATAAAAATGGGGGTTGTATTAAATTGCTCTTGTACGCGCACGCTTAATTCCTTTATTCTTTGGTACTCTTTAAGCCGCCGTTCCAAATCCCGTATATCTCCCTCTTCTTCCTCTGTAAGCGTGAGGTTCGGCAAGAGCGAGCGGGATTTTATGAGCACAAGTGTTGATGCTATAAGAATAAAGTGGGCCGCCTCTTTAAGCGGAAAAGATTCCAACCCTTCAATGTGCGCAAGGTAGTCATCAGTAATTTGGGCGAGCGAGATATCGTTAATATGAAGTTTCCGTTTTTCTATAAGCTGTAAAAGCAAATCAAGCGGCCCTTCAAACCCTCGCGTGGTCACGGTAAATTCTTTTTTTTCTTCTAACATTATTCTATTGTATAGCATAAATCCCGTTCCCGAAAGAAAACATTTCAACGTTCTGGAACAAGATAACAAGCGAGACCCCAAGGACCCGCTTGTTCAAAATTTTCCACTCCGGACTTTATCAAAACAAGAGTCACAGAGTTGCCCAGAGCCATCCACATAGTGACTCCCTATATGAACGTTTAATGTATCGTTTCGGCGAGGATCATATATATGCAGACTGCAAGGAATTTTGGTACCCTTTCCGCAAAGAATACAAGTTTCTGTTTTTCTTTTCTTTTTAAAGTCGGAAAAATTAATAATGTTCGCGGACATTATATTCTCTCCTAATAAAAGTCTTATTATAGTATACGATGAAGTAACCTAAACCTAAAACAGTGTGTGTATTATTCCGACAAAAGTGTGTCTATGCGATTTATCTCCCGCGGAAAGAGGGTTGCTTCTTTGACATTTTCCAAATTCAAAAGCCGGGCTGTAATACGCTCAAGCCCTGTTGAACAGCCACCGTGCGGAGGCATGCCGTATTTAAACGCCTGAAGGTAAAAGCTGAACGTATCAGGGTCAAGCCCCTTTTCGCGGATTCTTCGCACCAGTTCATCAAAATCATGCACCCGCTGGCTGCCGCTGTTTATTTCAAGTCCGCGAAATAGTAAATCAAAACTCTTTGAATACGCCTTATCTTTTTCATCAATGTATGTATAAAAAGGCCGCTTTGCTGTTGGAAAATGCGTTATAAACACAAAATCAGAGCCGTGTTTTTCTTTTGCCCACCTGCATATTTCTCGTTCTTCTTCTGGGTTGATGTCAGGTTCATTATTACACTGCATTCCTCGCTCGTTTTCCAATATCTTCTGCGCTTCCCGCAACGTAAGGCGGGGAAATCGCTCCGGCATAAGCGGGGCGTCTGTTTTAAAGCGAGAAAAAATGGAGGCATGTTTTTCAGAAACAGAAGAAACAATGCTGCGGATTGTTTTTTCAAGAACATTCATCACGTCTTCGTGGTCTTTAATAAAACCCATTTCAAAATCCATCTGCACCACTTCGCTTAAATGTCGGGTCGTTGCATGTTTCTCTGCTCTGAATATTTTTGCTGTCGTAAACACCCGTTCAAAAACGCCCACCATCATTTGTTTGTAAAGCTGTGGGCTTGTCGCAAGAAATGCCTTTTTGTCATTAAAATAATCTACCTGAAACGCGGATGCTCCTCCCTCGGCATCGCCTCCAACAATAACAGGGTTTTGATACTCAATAAACCCCTCTTCGGACATTGCGTTACGAAAAGCAGCAATTACGGAGGCCTGAAGAGTAAAGATGTCACGGGCCCTCTCTGTGCGAAGCGTAAGCGGCAAATGGTTTAAATATGTGTCTAAATTAAGTTCTGCGTTTTTTTCAAAAGGCAGTTCGTGAGCCTGGCTTAATACCACAACCTCTTTTGCCTCTAACTCAATATCCCCAGTATCAATATCGGGATTTATCATATTGTCAGGACGCTTTTTGACCGCGCCTCCTATCCGCACTACCCATTCAGGGCGGCATTCTTTAAGCGCCTCATACGCCTTCTCTTGTTTGGGAGAAACAACGACCTGCACAATACCCGTCTTGTCCCGCAGATCAATAAAAATGAGTTTTCCGTGGTCACGGCGAACATCAACCCATCCAGCAACAGTTGCCTCCTTCCCAACATAGTTTTTTAATTCATTTATATAAATTCGTTCCATAGCTATTGTATTTATAGTATCTCGTATTTGGTATCTGGTATTTAGTATGTTTAAAATTATACGAGATACTGTTTAAAAAGTTATTCCAACTTTTTCCCTCACCTCTTTCATCTTTGCGCGAGCTCTTTTTTGAGCGCGCGCTCTTCCATTTTCAATAACATCAAAAATATTTTTGTTATCACGAGCTATTTTATTTCTTCTCTCGCGCAACGGACCAATAAATGATGTTATATTTTTAATAAGAATTTCTTTTGACTCTTTATACCCTATGGTGCCATTTTTATATCGCTCGGCAAGTTCCGCCAATTTCGTTTCGCTGAAAAGCCGATGAAGCGCAAATACCGTATCGGCCTCTACATCCTTTTTTTCTTTTTCTCCTTTTGAGTCGGTCACGATGCTCATAACGAGTTTTTTAATTTCTTCGTCCGTGGCAAACAAAGGAATCGTATTTTTGTAACTCTTGCTCATTTTTTGCCCGTCAATGCCGGGAACAGTGGCAACCTCGCGCATGATGTGCGCTTTTGGCAATTTAAACGTCTCTCCGTATCTATTATTAAATTTTTCCGCAATATCTCTTGCAATTTCAACATGTTGCTTTTGGTCCTGCCCCACCGGAACAACATCCGCGTCCATTATCAAAATATCCGCTGCCATAAGCGCAGGATAATCAAAAAGCCCCACGGTCGCCTCCAATCCTTTTTCCACCTTTTCTTTATACGCAACGGCACGAGAGAGATATGGAACAGTGATGAGCGTATTAAAAATCCACGCAAGTTCTGTTACTTCCGGAATGTCCGACTGAGGAAATAAATTCTCAGGCGTAAGGCCGATTGCTAAATAATCAAGAATCACATTTCTAGTATTCTCGGCAAGAATATTTGCATCTGACACTGAAGTAAGCGCATGATAATTCGCAACAAAAATAAAACTCTCAAATTCATCTTGAAGTTCAACAAAACGCTTCATCGCGCCAAAATAATTGCCGATATGAAGCGTCCCCGACGGCTGTATGCCCGAAACTAATATTTTTTTACCTCCAGTCATTTATCATATAATATCAAAAAAGCCGCTATCTGCATATATTTTAACGATACAAAGGCTTGACAATGAATGAGGGTATTATGCACATTCGCGATTCGTTGCATAAAAATTGTACCTATATTATACTCTCTCCTAGTTGTACTTTGGACATGGGAACCCCCCAGCATGGCACGATTCCTCTCTGCGATCCGCTCTGTTTCTTTCATTACCGCATTTGCGTTTGCTTTGTTTGGATTCCTTTCTGTAAGTGCACAGCAAAGCTTCGCTGCGACAGGAGAATCTGTGGCAGTTGAGCAAAAAAGTGAAACATCGTCTGCGACACCAGAAGCGAATTCACAAGAAACAATGGTGACAGTGCTGCGCACTCAAAGATATGTCATTTCAATCCCCGGAGATAGCCTCACAAAACTTTCGGGTCGTTTCGGCGTCAGCAGAAAGATGGTTTTGGATGCAAATCCGCAGATTGCTTCCCGCACAGACCCAAAGCGACTCTATTGGCTCTACCTCGGAGAAGAAGTGGCCGTTCCTGTTTTTGTTACCGAACTTAGGAAATTGCACGCAGTCGGCGCGGAAGAGTTGATAGCAGTTCCTGCACGAACCCTTATCGAACACAGCAGCACAAAAGGAAAACTTGAAGCCGCATCTGCCGCTCTTGCGTCAGCGGAGACCAAAAATACCGACCTCACAAACAAAAATATAGCGCTTGGTGCAACGGTTACTGAAATGAGAAAAGCTATGAGGGAGTTTGAGAGAACCGTTAAAATCCTTTGGACTGGGCTCGTTGCTACTCTTGCGTTGCTAGTAGTTGCATTAGTTGTAGCTATTATGAAGAAACCCGAGCTTCCACTCACCGGTAATCGTAATGAGCCCACTCCACCCAAGGCCCCAGGCAAAGATGACTCCGCCTCACTTCAATCAGCAGAAGCCCCGCACCAGACCGGAGAGAAAGGCCAGCTGGCTGCGCCAGATGTAATGAAATACTTGCAAAGCCTTACAGGAGCAGAACTGAAACGTTTGGCAAATACGCCCCTTGCTGTTGATGAAGCCGGGAATCCATCTCCAACCATTAAAAAAGTTTCGGATTTCATGGAAAATCGTCCCGATCTGGATTTAGAAAATCACCCGCTCTCCGAGTGGCCCGAGTTAATTGAGCGTAAGAAGCGCGAAAGCGCAGAAAAAACGCCAGCCGCGGCATAAAGCTAACGTTTTCCAATTATAATATTCAGTCTTGATTAAACTAGCGAAAGTTCTGATGACAACATCGGAATAGACAAAGGTTTAGCACAAGGCTGTAGCCGTTCCTTCAAAGGGGCGGCTTTTTAATTAAAATTTTGTCTGTCTGATTAGTTATATACCTTCTTTTTTAAGCTCTTCAAATAGTTTTTGTGCTTTTTTAGAAAGATTTTTGGGAAGCCGAATATTTATTTTTACAAGCAAATCACCTCTTTTGCCAGGACCAGTAGGAATTCCTTTGTTTCTAATGCGCAATATCTCTCCAAAAGACGCGTTTGCGGGAACTTTAAACGTAATGGGCCCGTCAAGAGTCTCTAGCGCGTATTCTGTGCCTAAAAGCGCGTCGGTGAGTTTTATATCAAGAGTTGTAACAATATTTTTTCCCTCCCGCTTAAAGATGGGGTGTTTACTGACGTGTACTCGAACATAGAGGTCTCCCGAGATGCCTCCAGAAATCGCCTCGCCCATTTGAGAAAGCCGTATCACCTCTCCGTCTTGCATGCCGGGAGGTATTTTAATTGCTATTTCCTCTTGCTTTCTCACAACTCCCGCGCCGCGACAAACGGCACATACCTGTTTTGGCACCTCACCTTTCCCGCGGCAAACACTGCATTCTTTCACGTTAGTAAAAGTGCCAAAAAAAGAATTTCGTGTTTCTTGCACCCTTCCTTGCCCGTTGCAAGTGACACATTTTGTAAATGTCGTACCGGTTGCCGCACCGGTTCCAATACACGAATCGCACGGGGATGTCTTCGTAAGGAGTACTGAGCGGTCGGTCCCAAACACTCCATCTTTAAATGAAACTTCTAAATCAATTGAAATATCACGTCCCCGCTTTGTCCGCTCTCGCCCACCGCCTCCTCCAAAAATATCTCCAAAAATATCTCCGATATCAAATTCCACCCCGCCAAATCCTTGACCATTAAAACCACTAAAATCAAAACCGGCAAATCCCGGCCCACCCCCAAACCCGCTTCCCGCGAACGCCTGTCCATATGTGTCGTACTCCGCCCTCCTCTTTTCATTAGAAAGAACCTGATACGCCTCATTTATTTCTTTGAATTTTTTTTCATCTCCGCCGGCCTTATTATCCGGATGATATTTGCGGGCAAGTTTATGAAATGCTTTTTTAATTTCGTCTTTGGAAGCATTTTTCTCAACCCCTAACGTAGCGTAGTAGTTCTGATGTGGCATATATTAATTGTAAGACGCAAATTTAAAATTTGCAATTTACTTATCTTTTTTATTAGGGTCATCTCCCTCTTTGTAGTCCGTATCTTTTATAGTATCATCTTTTTTCTCCGATTGCGGAGGAGTCTGTGCCTGCTTTGAAAGTGTCTCACCGATTTTTTGCATTTCCGCTCCTAACGCTTCTGTCGCTGATTTAATTAGAACAGCATCTGTGCCACTGAGCACTTTTTTAAGAGCTTCAATTTTTTCCTCAACGCTCTTTTTAATATCCGCCGGCACCTTATCGCCAGCATCCTTCAGCGCCTTTTCTGCTATGTGCACGGTCGTCTCTCCTTGGTTTTTTATGTCTGCTACTTCTTTTTTCTTCTTGTCTTCCTCCGCATGCACTTCCGCGTCTTTTTTCATTTTTTCAATGTCTTCCTTTGAGAGCCCGGAGCTTGCTTCAATACGAATTGACTGTTCTTTTCCGGAAGATTTATCTTTTGCTTTCACGTTTAAAATACCATTTGCGTCAATATCAAATGAAACTTCAATTTGCGGCAACCCACGAGGAGATGGCGGAATGCCATCTAAAATAAATCTGCCAAGCGTTTTATTGTCAGAAGCCATAGGACGCTCTCCTTGCACAACGTGGATTTCAACAGATGTTTGGTTATCTGCCGCCGTTGAAAAAATTTGCGTTTTTGCCGTTGGAATAGTCGTATTGCGTTCAATAAGTTTTGTCGCGACACTCCCCAGCGTCTCAATGCCGAGTGAAAGAGGGGTCACGTCAAGAAGGAGTACGTCTTTAACATCCCCTTGTAGAATCCCCGCCTGAATCGCGGCCCCTACCGCAACCACCTCATCCGGATTAATTGATTTGTTTGGCTCTTTGCCGAATAATTCTCGCACTTTATTTACCATAAGCGGCATTCGTGTTTGCCCACCAACAAGAATTACCTCATCAATATCTTCCATCTTAAAACCAGAGGCAACAACCGCCTTTTTGGTAATTTCAATAGCCCTCTCAATAAATGAAAGAGATAATTTTTCAACAGTTGCCCGCGTCAGTTTCATAAGCAAGTGCTTTGGTCCTGAAGCATCTGACGTGATAAACGGAATATTTATTTCAGTCTCCGTCACTTCGGAAAGTTCATGCTTTGCTTTTTCAGCCGCCTCTTTAAGGCGTTGGAACGCAAGCGGGTCTTTTGTAACATCAATGCCACTTTCTTTCTTAAATTCAGCGCCAATCCAACTAATAATTTCGCGGTCTATATCTTCTCCGCCCATGTGTGAATCTCCGTCAGTTGCCTTAACATCAACCACCTCCGCGCTAATATCAAGAACGGTTACGTCAAATGTTCCACCACCAAAATCAAAAACTACGATTTGCTCGTCTTTCTTTTTATTAAAACCATAGGCAAGCGCTGCTGCTGTCGGTTCATTAATGATGCGCTTAACCGTAAAGCCGGCGATTTCCCCGGCATCTTTAGTAGCTTTCCTTTGAGAGTCGTCAAAATAGGCAGGAACGGTAATGACTGCTTCGGTGATTTTCTCTCCAATTTTTGCTTCCGCATCCCGTTTCATTTTCTGCAAAATCAGTGCGGAAATTTCTTCTGGGGAATGAAACTTATCGCCCATTTTAACGCGCGCCCCCCCATTGTCCGCTTTTTCTACAGCAAACGAAACGGCTTTTTTTTCTTTTTGAATAATGGGGTCATCAAACCGGTGTCCCATCAACCGCTTTATTCCAGAAATAGTGTTCTGAGGATTTGTGACCGCTTGTCGCTTGGCGAGCTGCCCCACAAGTCGTTCATTGTTTCGCGCGATAGCAACAACAGATGGAGTTGTTCGCCCGCCCTCGGCGTTTTCAATAATTTTTGGCTCCCCGCCCTCCACAATTGCCATCGCGGAGTTGGTTGTGCCGAGGTCAATGCCCAATATTTTACTCATAATATTATTAAATTAAGACTTGTAATCTGTAACTTGTAACCCACGATTTTATTTTTAGCACATGCACCGCGTGAGTTACATGTTTCATGCTACCAGTTTCATGATTACTCTTTATATTTTCCTACCTTGACTTGAGCAGTGCGAATCACCCTACCTTCTATAACATATCCTTTTTGTATAACTTGTATAACCATTCCTTCCATATTTTTGTTTTTTGTATCAACTGTTCCAATAGATGTGTGCACATGCGGGTCAAACATCATGTCTTTTGGCTCAATTGTCTCAAGTCCATAATTTTTAAGAACAGTGCATAACTGCGAGTGGATATATTCTACACCCTTACGCCAGTTTTCATCAACCCTCTCCCATGCCTCTTTATTATTAAATGCTAACTCAAAACTATCTAAAACGGGCAAGAGCTGTTCTAGCATATCCTCTTTTACAAACCCCGCAAGTTCTTTGCGTTTTTTTTCTTCTTCTTTTTTGAGGTTAATACTATCGGCCTTCATTCTCTGCCATCCATCCAAATACTCTTTTCTCTCTTCCAAGCATTTTTGCAGTTTCTCTTTCAGTTTTTTTACCTTATTGACTTCTGTCCCCTCGTCGTCTGTTTCAACAATATCAATATCATCTTTTTTCTTTTGCTCGTTTTTTGACATGAAGGTACTATAATCAAGTATTTTACATATGTCAAGAAAAGCTTGACAAAAAAATAATTTTTAGTATACTTTACGAAGTAAATTTGTCCCTTTTGTTGAAGGAGAAAATTATGCAGGGGGAACACGGCTGGCCACAAATTGGGCGCTCAAGCCCACCTGATGTTAACCTTCGACCAAAAACAGACTGGTCTTTAATCATGTTTTTCTGCTTCTTCGTAGGAGCTGGAATAGTTAGCATCTATTCACTTTTCTTTCGATAACAGAATTAAGTAGCCGTTTTTATTACTGAAAGAGTTATAAAATGGCGAGCATTGGATGCTCGCCATTTTTCTATTATCGCTTAGACCACTGTGGAGCTTTACGAGCTTTCTTAAGCCCGAATTTACGGCGTTCTTTTGCCCGCGGGTCACGCTTGAGAAACCCGGCCTTTTTCAATCGATCACGCCATTCTCCTTCAAATACAACAAGCGCCCGCGAAAGACCATGTCTCACAGCTTCCGCTTGAGACATTGCTCCGCCACCGCGCACCAGCACGGAAACATTAAATTTGTTTGTTCCCTTAACCTTCGCGAGCGCTTCTCCTGCCGTAAGCTGAGTCCGTTTAATTTTAAAATAATCAGTAAAGGGTTTTTTATTCACAACAATAGCCCCTTTTCCACTTTTGTTTTCTTCAATGCGAACTCGCGCGATAGAAGTTTTACGACGCCCCACCGCTTCAATATATCTTCCTTCGGGTATTTTTTTTATAACTGTTTCAGTCATAGATAATGTTTTAATCGGATATGGATAAATTTTTCATCCGTATTACTCTTAATTTATTTGATGGAAGCATACCATAGACGGCATTTCTGATTGCTTCTTTATATCCCCGTCTCTTCACCAGATGCCCCAGAGATTCCTTTTTAAGCCCTCCCGGATAGCCGGTGTATCGCACATACTCTTTTGTACGTAACTTTTTTTGATCTAAAAAAAGTTTTGCCGCATTTACTACCTCTACCTTAACGGCAGCGGGAGTGTTGCGCTTAAAAGTTGCTTTATTTTTTCCCATAAGAAAAGTTGCTATCTCGGAAGCCACACGTCCAAGTTTTTTCCCTTCCGCATCGACAGTATATAGTACTGTATTTTCTTTTGTTATAGGTGTCATATTTTATACAAATTCAATGATTGCCATTTTGCTGGCATCTCCTAAGCGACGAGGCAGTTTGGTAATTCTTGTGTACCCTCCAGCTCGTTCTTTATAGCGAGGCGCAATATCAGCGATAAGCTTCTTGGCGCCCACCCTGTTACCAAGACGTGCCACCAAAAGTCTGTGTGTAGAAAGTGAACTATTTTTTCCTCTTGTCACCAATTTTTCAACAAAGGGCCGTAATTCCTTCGCCTTTGCTTCAGTTGTTTTAATTTTTCCTCTAGTGACAAGAGAAAGTGCTAAACCACGAAGAAGCGCCCTCCTTTGGTCTCTTTCTCTTCCAAATTTTCTGTTTTTGTTATGATGCCTCATGTTACTAGGCTTTAGGCTTTAGGCTTTAGGCTTTAGGAATCGTTGTTTTTTCCTAGTGCCTAGCGCCTTAACGCCTAGTGCCTATTTTAAAGTTATTCCAAAATTTCCAAGCGTCCGTTTAATTTCTTGAACACCTTTCTCGCCAAGACCTGATACATTCGATAAATCATCCGCGCTTTTTCGTATTAAACCACCTACTGTTCGTATATTTGCCCCTGAGAGTGCATTCGCTGTTCTCGTAGAAAACCCCAAAGTGTCAATCCGTGTTTTAAGAAAGTCCTTATCAATATTTTCATTCTCTCCTACACCCGCTTCTCCGTCTTCCGATACTGCTTGTTTTATTTTCTCTTCCGTATCCTGAAAGCCGACAATCGCTTTCAATTGCTTTATCATAATATCAATTGAGTTTTCAAGCGCTTCGCGCGGGGAAAGAGTGCCATCAGTTTCTATAAAAATACGCAACTTGTTGTAATCAGTTCTGTCGCCAACACGCATATTTTCAACTTCATAATTGACTCGACGAATCGGTGTAAATACCGCATCAAGTACAATAGTGCCAATTTCAACTTTTTCTTTTTGTAAAACTTCCTTAGGAACATACCCGAGTCCACGTTCAAGCCGAATGCTCGCGTTAAGCGAAGTCTTTTTATTAGTAATTTCACCAATATATTGTTCGGGGTTTAAAACTTCAACCTGTCCAGGCACTTTTATATCAGCACCTGTAATTTTTTTCATCCCCGAAACAGAAAGAGAGACTTCTTGTGATTCATCGGTAACCATTTTAAATCTAACTTTTTTTAAATTTAAAATAAGAGTAATAATATCTTCCTTTATTCCATCTAGGGTTGAAAACTCATGCTGAACTCCATCAATTTTAATAGACGTAATCGCAGTCCCCGGCAAAGAAGAAAGAATAATGCGCCGTAATGAATTTCCAAGCGTATGTCCGTACCCGGGATACAAACTATCAATCTCATACATACCCCTGAATCCATCTTCAGAAATTACTTTTGGTTTTGACGGAAGAATTATAGTATAGTCAGGCACAATTTTTTGATTCGTTTAATTAAATTTTAAAATTCAAGATAAAAATTTAAAATAATTAAACGAGATATTTATTAATAATAATTTTATTAAACTTTTAAAAAATAATACAAAATACTTAATACGTTATAATGTTTATCTGCTATAAAATCCTATAACTGCGGGTATGCTAAACACATCTCCAGAAATCATTTCTAATTTTGGAATCCCGATAACATTTCCTTCCATTTTTTTAGGATCAAGCGAGAGCCATGCGGGAGTAATATGAGTATTGAGAGATTCCGAAATATTCATAAACAGCTTACTTTCTCTGCTTCCGGGTCGTATTTCTATACGATCCTTACCTCCGACGGTAAAAGATGGAATATTCACCCTTCTACCGTTCACCATAATATGTCCATGGGACACCATCTGACGAGCAAGAGGACGTGTTTTTGCAAAACCAAGTCTAAATACTACATTGTCGAGTCTTAATTCAAGATTTTTATATAAATGTTCAGCTGGATTTACCCCTTTTTTAAGTGTTGCTTTTTTCACATATGTCGCAAACTGCCGTTCGTTTAAATTATACGTCAAACGCATTTTTTGTTTTTCAAGAAGTTGAATTCCGAATTCGGTAATCGGCGATGGATGTTTCCGTGCGACTGTCTTTTTCGTCAAAATAAATTTTGGGTTTTGTGTTTTAGAAAAAATTCGTGCCCCTAGACGACGTGCTGTTTTGTATTGTTTTAGTTTTGCCATAAAAATAATGAATGAAATGAATATATTTTTTGAGCACCCCCTTCTTTTCGCGCAAGCGCGCAAAAGGAGGGGGTAAAGGTTTGGCATCCACAGTTTTTGTTCCGACATGTCGGAACAAAAACTGTGGGCCAATTCACTTTACACTCTTCTTGGTTTCTTTGGCTTAGGACCATTATGTGGAATAGGCGTTTCATCCCGAATCACTTTTAGTTCCACCCCGCGGGAAGCAAAAGAGCGTAGAGATGATTCACGTCCTGGGCCAACTCCAGATAATACTACAACAACCTCTTTTATTCCTATAGTTTTCGCTTTTTCCCCGATAAGTTCCCCTACTTTCGCGGCGGCAAACGGGGTTCCTTTTTTTGTTCCTTTAAATCCTAAGGAACCGCTTGACGACCAACAAAGCGTGTTACCTTTTTTATCGGAAAGTAAAAGGTGCGTATTGTTGTATGTTGACTGGATATGAAGTATTCCATCGGAAACTTTTTTCTTGGGAGATTTACCCAAAGACCTGGTGCGTAATTCCGCATCAAATCCGCCACCGCTTTTTTGTACTGTTCGTTTTTTTCCCATGATACTAGGCTTTAGGCTTTAGGCTTTAGGCTTTAGGAATATTATTATTTCTTCCTAGTGCCTAGTGCCTAATGTCTAGTCCCTGAATTATGTCTTTTCCAACTTCCGCTTACCGGATCCCATTGTTTTTCTCACATTGCCACGAACCGTTCTTGAATTCGACTTTGTCTGCTGGCCACGAACCGGCAAATTTTTAGCATGACGAATTCCGCGATATGCCTTTATGTCTTTAAGACGTTTAATATTCCCCGCAACTTCTCTTTTCAACTCCCCTTCAATTACATATTCTTCTACTAATTTTCGAATCTTGTTTTCATCCTCTGCTTTTAGGTCAGTTGATTTTAGAGTTTTATCAACGTGCGCTTTCTCTAAAATAGTTAGAGCTCGTGACCGACCAATGCCATAAACAGCCATGAGTGCAAACTCAAGGCGTTTCTGTTCTGGAATTGTAATACCTGCGATACGCATGATACTAGGCTTTAGGCTTTAGGCTTTAGGCTTTAGGAATATCATTGCTTTCTCCCTAGCGCCTAGTGCCTAATGTCTAGTGCCTGAATTATTATCCTTGTTTTTGTTTATGTTTAGGATTTCTACAAATAATATACAAGCGACCTCTGCGCCTAACCATTTGACAATTGGGACAAATTTTTTTTACAGAAGCACGTACTTTCATAAAATAATACTTAGTATGCGAATTGTACTAATGATGCAAGTAATGCTAATACGGGATATTCGTATCCATTCGTATCATTCGTACATATTTGTATTGTTCTTTATATCCTCTTCACTATTCTACCCCTCCCACCATATGGATCTGTTTCAATCTCAACCCTGTCGCCAACTAAAACTTTTATACGGAACTTGCGCATTTTGCCCGACAAATATGCGAGCATAGTTTCTTTGTTCCCAAGCTCTATACGAAATAAGGTGCTGGGCAGCGCTTCTGTCACAACACCAATTACTTTCTCTTGTTTTTTTTCTCTCATTCGTTTATATAACGATAGTCACCATCCTAACAAAAAGATAAAAACGTGTCAACCCTGTTAGAAGCTTTTGTCATATTTTCACACATTGCTATATATAGCTATAAGCCAATTCGTTTTGTCAGACCCCACAAAACCTACATTTCAGATGAACTTTTTAACAAAGGCAACTTCATCGCTCAAAAGCGACAGATCCAAGCCTTTGTTTTCGGCATTATTCCTCAATGATAGTCTCTATATCTATGTCTTTTGGATCATCAGGGAACGACCCTCTCCAAAACGGACGAAGTACGACCTCTGCTTTTTGAATGCTGGGGTATTGAGTAAGTACCTGTTTAAATTCCTCTTTAGATTTTTTTGCAGTATCTATTTGTAGTTTATTTGGGTCAAATTCCCAAACAACATGAGGATTCCCTTGAACAACAAAAGAAAGAACGGTGTCTTCGGTCGGAGAAAATAATTCTTTGTTTGATACTGCAAATGTGAGACTATCCAAATTTTTTATCATAATTTTTTCTTGCGTGCCCAGGCCTGGGACAAGTATTTTCCCTAAAAATTGAGAGAGACCATTTTCATTAAAAATAAGTCCGTGAAGCGTCCCTGAAACAATTACATCAACTTCATTTTTATCAACGTTCGTTTGTATAGCGCGAACCTGTCCTTCGTCAAGAGTAAAGAAAACGGCATCATTGTATAAAATAAATTCATCCGGTTTTTGTGAATGGGCTTTTTGAAGTAATTTTGAACGCAGAGAAGCTCCAAGTTCATTTTTTGCTTTTTCCAACTGTTCATTTGAGACAGTTTTAACAATCCCCGAAAATCCTCCGGTCATAGGAGTTTGCGAGCGGGCATAAAACCCAGGAAACCGAGCAGTGCCCTTAAATCCTGGAATGGTAAAATCAGTTAACGGAATGTTGTATTTCTCTCCTGGAGCATCAGCATATACCGTAACTTCAACAGAGCCTGGAATTTTTTCTCCACTCACGGTCTTCTGTCCTGGAATAACTACCGGCTCGCGAATCCGATAGATGAGGCCTTCGGGAGTTTCAAATCGAGTTCGCACCACTAATTGTTGATTCTTTGAATCAAAATTATTGTAGATTATTATTTTCCCCGAGGCTTCTTTGTCAACACGCTCCACTTGCGTTGCTGGCAACGTTTTTTTCTCTTCTCCCGAAAGAGTCATTATCTCAAAAGCCAAGCTGCCCGATACAGCCACACCCCGCTCTGCGGTAAGAGATTCATTTAACGAGAGAACCTGCTGTTTGGGCGTAATTTTTATGGTTGCTTTCTCAAAAAGAGAAAAAATCGCAAATAAAACAACCACAATGGATAACGCGGCAATGCCCCATACTATAAGCCGTGAATTGCCTTTCCAATTAAAACCGCTTTTTTGAGAAGAGGCTCTCGCGTATTCTCCAAAGGGCCGCCGTTCTTTTTTCTCAGCCTTAAAACCGACATCTTTCATATTTATAGATGAAGGCTTCTTGAGAGGTTCTTTTGGAGGGACAATAATATCCTGTAATATTTGTTTTGCCATGCTAAAAAATAATGACCGAGCACTCAAATAAATCTGAGCAATCTGATGTCTATATTGATTATTTTATAAAAATTTTTCATAAATATTCTGATGTTATATATTTTGAGTGTTCGGGAATATATTTTTTGAGCACCCCCTTCTTTTCGCGCAAGCGCTCAAAAGGAGGGGGTAAAGGTTTGGCAGCCGCAGTTTTTGAGTTTTTCTCTTCAAAAACTTAAAAACTGCGGGCCAATTCACTTTATTATACCACACCTGCTTTCTTGTTCAAAAACAAAGATTCCACAATTAAAAATGGATCCTTATAAACACCTAAACCTATGTCACAGTAAGGAGCAAGAGTTTTTTCATCAAATAACGTTACCTGAAAAGACTTTTCCGCTCCCGTAACGTTTAAAAGTTTGTTTCTAGTAATAATACTCAAAAACCACCCGCGAAGCGGCTCATCAACTGTTAAAAAAATATCACGAGGGAATAAAACATTCGAAGAAATATTTTTTAGCTCTTTTGCAAACAAACGAAGCCATTCTGTTTCTGCGTTTGCCAATATTTTTTTTAACCTGTGCATTTCAAAATCTCCAAGATGCTTTTTCTCGTACATACTAAGCAGTGACTCAGCTTCCCGTATTGAAAGATTAAGTTCAGAGACAACCTGACGAACAACAGTATTTTTCCCGAAAGGAAACGACACCGTATCATAGAGCACGCCATTTTTGACAATAGACAAATCTGAAATCTCCCCGCTTATATCAAGAAGTAAATAATTTTGCTTTTCGTGCCAGATATCACGAACTGCGTTGAAAAAAGCAAATGTGAATGTTGCAAATTGAATTTCAACTCCAGAAAATATTTCTCGCCCGAGGGATTCAATTTTTTCTATTGTCGTGGTAAGCATGGAGCTAGCAAATATCGTCATTTCAAGCTCATCGGTCACTTTCCCGATTGGATGGTACGTCGGGTATTTGTTTAAACGAATATCCAGAACATCTCCTTCAATAATTTCATATTTTTGTTCTACGCGATTCCGAACGTGCGAGGCGTGCATTTTTCGAAATTCATTTAGTTCTCGCAAAATTAGTTTCCGCATTAAATCTCTCTCAACTAAAAAGGAGTGGTCTTCTTTTTTCTTGATAGTTCTAATCTGCGAGATATGCCATGGACTTGAGAGTGTAAAGAGGATAAGTACCGGCTTTAATGTATTAAAAAAGGTAAAACGTACATGTGGCAACCCCTCTCGTACAATAAGAAAAGCAACTTCTTGTAACGCTTTCGTCATTTTTAAGGTAAGGCCTTCGGGAGTAAGTTTTTTAGATACCTTAATTTCTCTTCGAGATGAATAAAATATTTTAGGGCTGTTGTTTTTAGAAATACCTACAAGTGCGGCACCAACGGAGGCATTTCCAATGTCAAAAACCACGGCAAGTTTTTCCGTTTTTTTTTTAAACCAAAAAGCTGTCATTACAGTTATTATATCATGAGATACCATGCTGACGCGCAACCCATTTCCCCACTTTTTCACTACATTTTTTACATAAAAAGCGGAGCATTGCTCCGCTTTTAACTTATTAATCTTTCCAACTAATATTCATGCGCATATGACGATGTTCCGTGCGATTATGTGAACATAACGGATGAGCTGGAAAAAATTCGCAGCCATCATGCACGGAATCTTGCCATGCCCACTCTACTGTATAGCCTTTTGCCACAAGGGGTTGAGCTATCAGCTCATTTACCATTTGAGCAAGCCGCTCCCTCAATTTCACATTTTTGTAATTAATATCATGTAGAGCCAAGTCAGTTCCCTCGCAAGAATATTGCCCTTCAAGAGCGCCATCCTGTATCCATCTTAAGGTTTCTTTTAGCGCGCTCTTACATTGTGTTTCAAAATCTTTCAAAAGATGTGATTCATACCTCTTTTGTGCCTCTTCTTTTAAAGTCGGTTTTTCTTGGTTAATTTTTTGAGCTACCTTTTGAAAAAACGACGCAGGTGGAACGCTAACCGGACGCCTGCCAAACAAAATAGCAGAGAGGCCCATCTGACACTTCCTCACAAATAAGAAATCTGTACCTAAAATTAGACTATGTTAGAATAAAAGTCAAGAAAAATAGTTGACAAATTAAATAATATATGCTAATTTCGTTAAGGCTAAAACAACAGGAGTTACGAGCAATGGACAACAGGGTTTTGGTACGTTTTTGGGGAGTGCGCGGCAGCGTCCCCTCACCCTTAACCGCACACGACGTTGCGAGAAAGAAGCTTAAAATTCTTGAGGATTATGTTGCTGCAATGAGGTCAGGACGTTACAGCCCAATGCCGACACCGCAAAGCTTTCTTGCGGAGCAGGAACGAGAGACCCCTTCAACATACGGCGGTAACACATCTTGCGTTGAGGTGCGATATGAAAACGATATCGTAATTCTTGATATGGGTACGGGGCTTCGGCCACTTGGTAACACGCTTTTCCCGGAAATGTTCGCACGCAAGGGTTTGGAAGCATACTTTGTTCTTTCCCATGTTCACTGGGACCATATTCAGGGTTTGCCGTTTTTCGGGCCACTATACGTAAATAAAGCAATTGGTATTTCTAACCGCTGGACATTCCTCGGAGGAGTGGGGTGGCAAAGTACTGCTGAAATATGTCTTAAAGGACAGATGGATCCGCCCACATTTCCCGTTGCGTGGAAAGAAATTGAAAAAATGACTGACAATATTACTTATGACGACATGTGGGATGGAAAAAGTGTAAAACTCGGTCAGGCAACAGCCAGATTTGGAAAACTCAACCATCCGCAGGAAACATACGGCTCCCGCCTACTCTTTCCAAATGGAAAAATTGTTGTATACGCAACCGATCATGAGCCGCATGATCCGGCCTGTCCTTATCCACGTTTGGTGTCTCTCGCTCGTGACGCGGATGTGGTTATCACTGATTGCCAATATACAAAAGGACAATATGAGGGCGCTAAAGAAGAGGGTGGAGTGCCGCGCCACGGATGGGGTCACTCATATCCCGAAGCGATTGCGGCAATGGCGTGTGAGGCAAATGTGAAAACGATTGTTTTGTTTCACCACGATCCAGCATCGTCAGATGAAAAAATTAAACAGATGGAACAGTATACTCAAAAACTCATTTCTAGCAAAGGGGGAAAAAGCAAGGTTGTTGCGGCATGGGAAGGTCTTGAGCTTAATCTATAAATATTGCGCAATAAAAGTTAAAGAGTCCGGGGAACGGGCTCTTTTTTAAAAAATATATGATACTGTAAAAATATTTTTATTTTTTATCTGACAGGTCTTCAATTATTTGTTCGAGACCTCCCGCGAAAATAGTTTCTATGTTGTGCCAACTTTTTTTAATGCGGTGGTCGGTAACTCTATCCTGCAGAATATTATATGTCCGTATTTTTTCAGATCTATCCCCCGTGCCAATTTGGTCTTTCCGTTCTTTGGCAAGACTTTTGTTTTCTTCATCTTCCTTCATTTGCTGCAATTTTGCCGCAAGAACAGAAAGGGCCCGAACTCTATTTTGCTGTTGATTGCGTTCGTTTGTAGAGCGTACGACAATACCGCTCGGTTTGTGCAAAATGCGCACCGCGCTTTCAACTTTGTTGACATTTTGCCCCCCAGGACCCCCTCCGCGTGAAAACGCAACTTCAATATCACCTGGGTTTATTTCAATGTTAGTAGTCTCCCGCACGGGAAGTACCGCAACAGATGCGGTAGAGGTATGCACTCTGCCTGATTTCTCTGTCGCAGGAACACGCTGTATCCGATGCACGCCAGTCTCATATCGCAATTTTTTATACACATCGTTTCCTTTTAGTTCAAAAGAACCTTCTTTGAGCCCTCCCAAATCGCTCTCCGAAACATCAATTTTCCTAAAAGACCATCCTTCTCGTGCGGCATATTTTTCATACATAGAAGCAAGCGTTTCGGCAAAAAGCGCAGCCTCTTCTCCGCCGGCTCCCGCTCGAACCTCAAGAATGACTTCACGAGGAAACACCTGCGCTTCTTTTTCTGTGGCAAGTATTGATTCCATTTGTGTCAAGAGCACTTGTTTTTGTTCTTCGTTTTTTTTCTTTTCCTCTTCAACAAGGTCTTTCATTGTTGGATCTTTTTCCGCCAAACGCAAAAGTTCAGCCTCTTCTTTCAAGAGCCGTTGATATTCTCCAGCAAAATAGGCGGTTTTTTTATTTTTTATATATTTTTCCAAATCCATATCGTGTAGCGTATATCATATAACAGATAACACAAGACGCAAAAAGAAAAAAACCGCAACTATGCGGTTTTTTTCTTTTTAGGCTTCGTTTTTTGTTCTACCTTTTTTTGCTCTGCTTTTGCTCTACGGGCTTTGAATCTTTCTACTCGTCCGGCAGAGTCAAGAATCTTCTCTTCGCCGGTATAGAGCGGATGACACGCGCTGCAAATTTCAACAGAAATTTTCTCCTGTGTTGAGCCAACAGAAAAAACGTTACCGCACGCGCAGGTTACCTTTGCTTCAGGAAAATATGTTGGGTGTATTTTATCTTTCATGATCGTTTCTTGTGTCTCGTATAAAGTAACATTTTTTGAATTTTTTATACAAAATACAAGATACGAGATACTATATACTAAATTAATTTTGTTGCAATATGTCTATCTGTCTTTGATATTTTCCGGCTAAACTGTTGGGGTCGCCTGCATATCCACCGACAATATCATTACCGTAAAACGCATATGCGGATTTATTCCAATTTCCTCCCGCAAAATAACGAAGCACTGCCCGACGCTCTGCCGTATGCGTGAGAGCAGCGGCGCCGCTGTCCTTCAGTAAAAGCGCCGCCGCAATAAATGCATCATGTGGATCCCATGGATTAGGTGGGTTATGTCCGGTGAGTTTTGCGATTCTTTCTTCAAATAAAACCCACGTTGAAGGTATAAATTGCGCGGGACCCATCGCACCGCCATAGCCATATCTGGGAGGACACGACACAACTTGCCCATAGGGGTTAATTCCAAGTTTTTCTGTTATATTAAAAAATATATCAACATCGCGGCTCGCTTTCATAACACCTCTAAACGATCTTCCGGTGTTTATCCCTTTTCCGTCTCCTTTATTTGGCTGATTTGTGAGTACACACTGGCCGACATTCTCTCCCAGGTTTGACTCTTCCGCAATAACGCCAAGAATAAGCGCCGGCCGTACTCCCGTTTTCTGAGATGCAATATTCGCAAGTTCAAGGGCACGCTCAAAAGAAATAGCGTCCGTCCCCTGTAAAATAAACAGTTCTATCCTGATTGCCGCCGCGTCTTTTTGAATAGTGTCAATAATATTTTTATAAACTGCTTCTTGCCCTTTTGATATTTTTAAAATTTCCCTTTTTTGTGCCTTATCTTCTTCAATCCTCCGCTTTTGTAAATCTTGAATGCGTCGAAGCTCCTCTTCTTCCTTCCGGCGATCCTCAAGGGTTGTTTTTTCCTCTTGTGTTTTTTCTTTCGTAGCAGTTATTTCTTTGAATGAACTATTGAGCCCTGCCTGAATGGCATTAAACGAGTTAATATCAGAAAAAAATTCAGACAAATTTTTATTTGCAAGCACGACCTCGGCAAGTGAGTACGTGTCCATCTCACGCGTTTTACGTAAAAGTTGAGCAAGTGATTGCTTTTCTCTATTAAGTTTCTCAGATAAATCGTCAATGAGTGTTTCTTTTCCTCCTATTTCAGTTCCGAGTTTTTTAATAGTAAGGTCTCGAGCGCGAATAGAAAGTTCAGCGGATTGAATTCTTGCATCTATTATCGCAATATCTCGTTCAAGAGATACTGTTTCCCGCTGCTTCTCCTCTAGAATCGCCTGTTGTGCTTCTATTTGAGATTCAAGCGTAGCGAGATCTTCTTCAAGTTGAGCACGACGAGCCCTAACATCATCCCCTGTTGCCTGTGCGTATACGACGCACACACTACCAAAAAATATCCCGAGCGCAACGGAAGCAAGAAATATGTGCTCAAGAAAAGAAGCGGTCTGTCTTCTACGTATTTGCATTAATCCTTATAGTATATACTTTTTTACGACTTTCTTAAAACAAAATATCTACCTTGAGTAGATATTTTGTATCTTATTATATAATAAGATTTATTTGTCTTTCTCTTTTTTGCCACCCTCTGCTTTTGGTTTTGGTGCTCCTCCTGCTTCCACTTTTGCTTCACCTCCTTCCACCCCCTCTTCGGGAAGCTTGCCTTTCTTTTCTACCTCAATCTTCGTCGGGTCAAATTCTTCGACGGGAGCTTCTTCTACTTCCGCTTTAGCAACAGAAACGGCCGCAATTATTTCTTCAGGATTTGCCATCAGTGTAATGCCGGTGGGAAGTTTTACATCTTTCGCAAAAATTTGATCTTCAATAGTTTGAAGGACAGACAAGTCAACTGTCAGAACTTGCGGCAAATCTTTTGGAAGTCCTTTTATTTTAATTTCATGAAGCACTTTTACCACAGAAACACCTTCCTGTTTTTGAACTGGCGCCTCTCCGATAAAGGTAATGGGCACCGGTACTTCTACAGCTCGATCAGCCTCAACAACATAAAAATCAACGTGCGTTGGAGTATCTTTAACCGGGTCAAACGCGACGTCATAAATAAGCACACTCAAATCTTTTCCATCATAGGAAAGATTTACAATACTTGACTCTCCCGCCTCGCGCCACACCTTTAAAAAATCTCCTTGAGGAATGGCAACAGGCGTGGACTTCGTTTTACGGCCATAAAAAACAGCCGGGATTTTTCCCGTTAATCTCACCTGTTGAGCCCTTGTTTTAAGGTCTCTTTTTTCGGCAGTCAATTTTTGCATTATTGTCCTATCATATGAATTTCTAATAAAAATGCAACTACGTGTCTTTCCGCTCAAACCGCTCCTTGTCCCGTCCGTAACATTTATCCATCACCCGTTTAAAGTGTTTGTCTAGATCAATATTCAAAGCATTTGCAAAACACCCAACTGTAAAAATGATATCGGCCATTTCATCCCCAATTTCTTTTTGTTTTTCGGTTTCTTTTTTCTTTTTTGGGCCATACTGATGGTTAATTTCACGGGCCAACTCCCCCACTTCTTCAGTCAACCGTGCCAACATCTCATGCGGAGTCCAATATCCGATCTTGTACTGCGTTACCCAGTCATCTATGTCTTTTTGTATTTTTTTCATAATACCTCCTAATAATCTAGTGGCTAAAACCTGACGGCATTTGGTGCTTCTTTACCGGAAAGCACGGCGATGATATTTTCTGCGGCGACTTCCGCCATTTTCGCCCGCGTCTCTTCCGTTGCGGATGCCAAATGTGGAGTGAGCACCACATTATCAAGTTCCGTAAGCCCCGGCGCTGTCTTTGGTTCATTTTCAAACACATCAAGCGCAGCACCTTTTATGCTTCCCTTTTTAAGCGCCTCCACAAGCGCCACCTCATCCACAACAGGCCCACGCGAAGAATTTATGAGGTACGCCGATGGTTTCATGAGCGCGAGCCGTTCTTTGTTTATAAGATGCCTCGTTGCGGGGAGAAGAGGTACGTGAATACTTACGAAGTCCGCCTCTTTGAGCACTTCCTCAACACTTGCTCTATATTCTGCTCCTGTTTCTTTTTCAATGTATTCATTTTGTTTAATATCGTAATAGACAACCTGCATATCAAAACTTTTGACCGCGTGATACGCAACACGGCTTCCAATACGTCCGGCGCCGAGAAGTCCTAGGGTTTTCCCTGACACATCAGTTCCTAACAACAACAGTGGAGCCCAGCCAATATATTTTCCAGCACGAGTAAACCTGTCTCCCTCGGCAATTCTGTGAGCAATTGAAAGCAGAAGGGCAAATGTGTGCTCCGCAACGGTGTTTGTAAGAACCTCCGGTGTGTTTGAAATTATAATCCCTCGTTTTTTTGCCTCAGGAATATCTATATTGTCAAAACCAACCGCATAATTGGCAAATATTTTTGCCTTCGGCGCCGCGTCAAATACTTCTCCGTCAATTTTGTCAGTCAGTAAACAAAGCACCGCGTCATACTCTTTTTCAGAAAGTGCAGCGACAAGCTCTGCCTTCGTGAGCACGCCGTCTTTTAAGCTTACATCAACCGCGTGTCCTACTTTTTTGAGCATTTCTATTCCCGCATCGGGAATTTTTCTTGTCACATAAACAAGAGCCATAGTTTTAAAAATTAAAGATTGTTAAATAATTTTAGCCGTTTCTCAACAACTTCCTCAACCGCCCTCACCGCTTCTTTTATAAATTTATACGGAGCGATTTCGTCAGGATTTTCTTGAATTCCCATTTGTACTCCACTTTTATACGCCACACGAATTTCAGTATTAATATGCACGATTGAAATACCCGCCGCAATCGCATTTTTAAAATCTTCATCGGATATTCCCGAGCCGCCATGAAGCACGAGCGGCACCCCGCCCGCCACCCGCAATTCTTGTATACGAGAAATATTGAGGTTCGGATTTTTACCGGATTTTAGCATTCCGTGTAAATTTCCCACAGCAGGAGCCGCAAGATCAACTCCTGTTTCCTTTATAAATTGTGAGAACTCTTTAGGTTTAGTGAGCATTTCATCTCTAACTGCCGCTCCTTCAGGAATTGCATCAAGAAGTTTTGAGGATGTACCTATGTAACCAAGCTCTCCCTCTACCAATATATGTTTATTAACAGACCGAGCATATTCCACGCATTGTTTTGTAATCTTAATATTTTCAGCAAGCGGCAACTTCGTACCATCAAAAATAACCGCGTCATATCCGGCATCCACCGCCTCTTTTACTCTCTCAAAAGAATACGTATGATCGGCATTTAAAAATACGGGGTAGTCAAATTCCTCACGCAGACTTTTTACGAGTGCCACTGCCTGCCGTACGCCGACAAAATCCCGCTCTCCCTCCGATGTGCCGATAATAACCGGCACATTCAATTTCCGCGCCGCATTAAAAATACCCCACAGAGTTTCAAGGTTTGAAATATTAAAATGGCCAATTGCCACCTTATTTTTTTCTGCATCAACAATTATCTCTCGAAGAGTTTTCATGTTATGCATTATAGCATTTATATTTTATACAAAAACCCCGCCAGAGTGGCGGGGTTAGTGAGAAAGAATGTCCTTGAGCTCCTGACAAGAGCAAAGCAAATCTTCCTTGTCTTCCATTTTGATAAGACACAAAAGCGCGTGATATTCTTTTTCGCTTACAGCAAGCATTTTTACGTCATTTTTCTTAAAGAACCGTGGAATATCGGATTCCTCTATTTCATTGATCTCGGTTACTGTCCAGTTCACTAATTTTTTTGAGGAACGGACTGATTCTTGTTTGCAAAAAAACAGTACAAACTGCTTCGCGTCATACTCGGTAAACGCACGGGTGCCGAATGTTTTAACTATGTGAATCTTTTTTGCGGAATAGGAATAGCGGACAGAAACAAAAAATATTTTTATTTTTTCTCCATAGACCTTTCGCAGCCATACGGGCCAGAAACTACGGTCTTCATCTTTATCCTGCGCATGTGCAAGAATTGTTTCAACCATTCCGTTTTCTGCCAGTTTCGACATTATAATCCTCAATTTTCTAAGATCTACTAATAGATAGTATAGCATTTTATTTAGAAAACAAAAATTTTTAAAAAATGATATACTATCACATATGCAAGAATATGACTTTATCGCAATCGGCGATATCACGACGGACGCTTTTATCCGGCTCTCTGGGGATGACGCAGATGTAACCAGAGACGATCACAAAAAAGTAAAGTTGTGTTTTAATTTCGGTGACAAAATTGAATACGACGACGTGATTGAAGTTCCCGCTGTGGGCAATTCCCCGAATGCCGCTGTTTCCGCTCACCGACTTGAACTAAAATCAGCGCTCATAACAAACCTCGGAGATGACTACCACGGGGAAAATTCCCTCAATGCCCTAAAAAAAGAAGGTGTTTCAACAGAGTTTGTAAAAATACATAAGGATATCGGAAGTAATTATCATTATGTGCTTTGGTATGAAGAAGAACGAACCATTTTAGTAAAACATCATGAATATCCCTATGAGATGCCTGAAGTCGGCAAGCCTAAGTGGTTTTATTTAAGCTCTCTCGGAGAACACTCTCTTCAATTTCATAAAGACATTGTGAAATACATGAAGCACAATGAAAATATCAAACTCGCGTTCCAGCCGGGAACATTTCAGATGCGGCTTGGATATCACGCGCTCAAAGATGTCTACGAGATGACGGAGGTTTTTTTCTGTAATACCGAGGAAGCGCGAAGAATACTAGAAACAGAAGAGAGTGATATTAAAAAACTTCTATATAATATGCATGAGCTCGGCCCTCGTATTGTTGTCATTACCGATGGGCCTAAGGGAGCATACGCATACAATGGAGAAGAAACGTGGTTTATGCCTATGTACCCTGACCCAAAACCGCCACTTGATAGAACCGGCGCCGGAGACGCATTTGCTTCAACATTTACCGCGATCCTTGTATTAGGAAAAACCGTGCCAGAGGCGCTGACATACGCGCCTGTCAATTCAATGTCGGTAGTGCAAAAAGTCGGTGCGCAAGAAGGACTCCTCACACTTGCCGAAATTGAAGAGTGGCTCAAAAAAGCACCGCCGGATTATAAGGCAAAGAAAATATAAATCTATTTGACACTTTCTTAAAAACATTAAAATTCACCACAGTAAACATTAACGGAGCAAAAATCGTGCGGCCGCTTGCAGATCTTTTGAACAATTTTTCTCCAAAACGAAGACGGGGAATTGAGGAAAAAGCGCGCAGAATAATTACGGAAGTTGATTTCAGAACACGTAATAAACGAGCAATAGTGGTACACACAAATGACAAAGCCAACAAAAAGCCGATCTTATAAAAAGACCGGTTTTTATTTAAAAAAAGGCTTTTCGTCGTTACCGCGAAAGCCAGGCACTCTCTTGCCGCGCTAAAAACTTTGTATCCGCGAGATTTTCAAGAATCCGCTCCACTACCCTCTCCATCCGCATTGACTGCGAACCCTTTACAAGCACAATGTCTCCAGAACGCAAAAAGGTTTTTAGAAATTCCCCTGCCTCAATTGAATTTTCAAAATGATGCGTGTCGGCTTTTTTCATCTTTTTCTTTAGAGCAGATTCATTGATAAGCTGTGCCCGAATACCAACGGTTATTAAAACACCGCAAACATCAGGAATTCGAGCCCCAATTTTTTTATGTTCATCCGCGCTGTACTTTCCAAGCTCAAGCATATCTCCCAAAACGGCTATTTTTCTTCCTCCCTCTGCAGATTGCTCTTTTGTGGGAACCGTCAGGCTCTCTAGAGCATTGAGTGCCGCATGAAGCGCCGCGGGAGATGAGTTGTATGAATCATCTATAATAGTTGAGCCGTTGATACCGTGTAACAGTCGCATCCGCCCGGCAGGAAATTGAAATTGCGCGAGTGCTTCAAGCGCGGAGACAATATTAACGCCCTTTCCAACGCCAACCGCGAGACTCGCGAGTACGCTTAAAAATATATGTGTTCCCAAAACTCCTTTCAAGTGAAGCGGGAGTTTGTTTTCTTTATATGAAACTTTTCCAAACATTCCGACAGGATGTTCCTCTCTGTCATATTCTATTTCCGGATTTAAAATAGAAATATCGGCATTAAGAGTTTCTCCAAAAGTAAGCGTGTTATGCAAAGAAAATTGTTTAAGCGCTAAAACATCTCTGTCGTCAGCATTGAGTACCAGTAAACCTGCTGGTTTAAGCGCTCGCACGAGATGTGTTTTTTCTTCAATAAGAGCTTCGCGTGAGGGGAAAAATTCTATATGTACTGGTATTTCGGGAAACGCGGTCACCACGACGACGTCAGGTTTAAGCCATGAGGTAATTTTTTGTATGTCACCCGGCCTGTCCGTCCCCACTTCAACGACCAGCATTTTTGGATAATGATTTTTTAAAAAAATAAGACTTAATCCTTCAAAAATAATTTTAAGCCATCGTATTACGTTGCCCCACGCACTCTCACATCCTAAAACAGTAAGTGGTATGCCGATTTCGCTGTTAAAACTTTTATCGCCTTTCCACACATACATTTCTCTTGAAAGCACTGTCCATGTCGCATCTTTCGCTCCAGTTTTCCCAACACTTCCTGTTATTGCCACGATTTCAGGCTTATACTTATGCAAAACAGCGCGCGCAAGCAGTGTAATAATAAGCACAATTATTTTTTTAAACAGTTGCTTCATCTTTTATAATTTTTAAATTTTGAATTTATTTAGAAGTTAAGAATTCCAGATCGCTAAATTATAGACATCAGATTTCCATAGTTTAGCGGTCAGGTGGCACATTGTAATAATGTACCAAAAAAGTAACCGTATCAATAAATGGAATTGTGAGCGTCTCGGAAGCATATCGTACCCCCTTCGGTTCTACAACATAGAGGAAAACAAGAAACTGCGGATCATATGCGGGAAAATATCCAAAAAATGAATGAAAAAAACGATCATCATAATAACCGCCCTTCGAGCCTGCGATCTGCGCGGTTCCCGTCTTTGCCGCGATGCTGTAGTGGGGCATTTTTACCGTACCTCCTAGGAGTGCTTCGTCAACAACCCGCACGAGCATACGGGTTATTTCTTCACTCGCTTCCGGTGAAATCGCTCGTTTAAACTCTTCATTTGACCGTCGTACTTTAGCAGTAAGTCCTTCTTCAAATTCAATTGCGTCAACCACGTGCGGGGTCACAAGCACTCCGCCATTTGCGAGCACTGAAAGCGCGCGCACCATTGAAATAGGAGTAACCGCAAACCCTTGCCCGAATGAAGCGGTCGCGATTTCAACATTCCGGTTATTTCGTAAATTCTTTACGAGGTTTGTGGCTTCATTCGGCAAATCAATCCCCGTTTGCTCGCCAAATCCATACGCAAAAAAATATTCCGAAAACAATTCATTTCCGAGTTTTTTCGCCACATGCACAGCTCCGGTATTTAAAGATTGATTTAATATTTCTTGTATAGGAACCCGTCCACGAGCCTTCCCGTCAAAATTTTCAATACGTGCGTTATCTATTTCAACAAACCCATCATCATAATAGGTGTCAGTTGGTTTTATTACTCCCGCATCAAGCCCCGCTGCAAGCGTAAGCGGCTTTACCGTTGATCCCATTTCAAATACGCTTTCCACAACAGAATTTGAAAATATGGAATAATCAGTTTCGTCTCTAAAATTATTCGGGTCAAATGTAGGACGTGCCGCAAGCGCATAGAGCGCGCCTGTTTTTGGATTAATGATAACCGCGCCACCAGATTTTGCGTTCCATTTTTTCACAATACCAGAAAGAATTCCTTCCAAAAATCCCTGCACCTCGGAATCTATCGTCAATACCAAATCCCCGGCACCAGCATATCTGCTGTCATAAAATAAAGAATTTCTAATGTTGGCAAATGCTTGTGCAAAAAGATTTACCTGCTCTCCCTCTTTTCTTAAAAGTACGTCTTCATAATATCGTTCAAGTCCATACCGACCGGTAAGCTCATCCCCTTCATACCCTACGAACCCTAAGACGTGCGCGGCCAGTTCACCGCCCGGATATGAACGCCAGCGCTCTTTGTGAACAGAAACACCTGCAATATTAAGTTGCTGTATTTTTTTAGCGTCTGCTTCAGATATTCTCCAGGCAATTTCCTCGTACGGATCAAGAACTTTTCCTGCTTGAAGAAAAAAAGAGTCGTCGTCTATGTCCGGTACGATACTCTTTAATTTGGGAAGAACTTCGGAGACATTTTTTAAAATAGACGGATTAATAGCCACTGTGTAACCTGATTTAAGCGTTGCTCCAGAAAAAATTCCACCAGAAAAAAAAATACTCCCGCGGTCAAAAATGTGCGCTATCGGGGAAATATATTGTTCTGATGCTTTTTCCAAGTAATAATTACCCCGTATAATCTGCAGAAAAAAAAGCTTGCCCGCGAAAATGAGAGCAAACAAGGCTATTGGTATATAAAAGAATCGTATTCGTGATGTAGGAGACATGCCAAAAATTAAGGAGTGAAGCGACTATAATTTTTGAGCACCCCCTCTTTTTGAGTTCCTTTTAAATTTATAAGAATCTAAAAAGAGGGGGTTAATAAAACATACTCGCTTCGTTCATTGTTTTATTAAAACTCATTCTGTACCAGTCTCTGCCTAAAAGCAAATATTTCTTTCTTCGGTTCCACAAATCCAAGAGTGGCGGCCCTCTCATGATTTATGGCATTATTTAGCCCCGTGTATTCAGACTCCAAATCACTGATATTTGAGTATAATGATTGCATATTATTTTGAAGTGCTCGTTGAGCGGAAATATTAAATGTCGCAAGCCCTACAAGCAAGACATATAAAAATACTATTCCAAGAAATCCCATAAAAAGCATGATCGTCAGTTGGCGTTCTGCGGCATATGTGTATAGTTTGTGAATTTTAATATACATGAAAATATATTATAGTTTTTGCGCAATTCGAAGCTTTGCGCTCCGTGCTCGCGAATTTTGAGATACTTCTTCCCGTGAAGGAGTAATTGGTTTTTTTGTCAAAATTAAAATATTCCCCTCTCGTTCTTGTTTTTTAAAAAATTGTTTCGCGATCCGATCCTCAAGGCTATGAAATGAAATTACTCCGATCTTCCCCCCGCTGTTTAAAACTTGAAGTCCCTTCTCAAGCCCTTCCTTTAAAGCCGAGAGTTCATCATTAACCACAATCCGAATCGCCTGAAATGTCTTTGTCGCAGGATGTGTTTTTTCTCTCCTTCCTCCAATCGCCTTTTCTATAACTTCCGCAAGCTCATGAGCATATCCAATTCGTTTTATTTCTCTTCTTTTCACAATTGCGTGAGCAATGTCCCTCGCGCGCCGCTCTTCTCCATACTCTTGTATAATTTTCGCGATTTTCTTTTCATCCCAATAATTAACAATCTCATACGCCGTGAGCGCACCTTCCTTTGGATGAGCGGCAAAGGTCATGAGAAGTGGGTCTTTCGTGTGGAAGGAAAAACCTCTCCCTGACTCCGTAAGTTGCATGCTACTTAACCCAAGATCAAGTAAGACAATATCGGTTTTTTCCACCTTGCACACCTGAAGTGCCGTATCAATGTTTCTAAAATTGAGGCGTTGAAGACATAAACGACAAGGGAGTTTTTTTATTTTCTTTTCCGCCGTTCTTAATGCGTGTTCATCCTCATCAATGCCAATGAGAATTCCGCTTTCCCCTATTTTCTCCCCAAGTGCCTCAGCGTGCCCCCCGCCACCAAGCGTGCCGTCAACAACAATATCTCCTTCTTTGGGCAAAAGTCCTGCGATTGTTTCTTTTAAAAGAACCGGGGTGTGCTTAGTCATACTTATTCAAATCCTAAGCACTAAACTCTAAACAAATCTGTTTCATTTTGCATTTCTATCATTGAGATTTATTTAGAAATTAGAAATTAGGATTTAGAAATTCTCTTTAAAAATTTATTTCAATTTTTAAAGAGCCCCTATCTCTCCAAGCTGCTCCGCAAGCATGTCAGCTTCTTTTTCACTCTGAGCGCGATATTCAATCCAGTTCTTTTCATCCCAAATTTCAACACGATCATTAACTCCGATAAGCACGATAGTATTTTTCAGTTCCGCAAAATCTTTAAGAAAATCTGGAACAAGAATTCGTCCGAGAGAATCAATCTGTGTATCTATCGCTCCACCAAGCACAAAACGGTTAAATCTCCTGCTTGCCGATTTTCCGACGGAAAGTTCTTTAAGTCGCGTCAAAAAACGTTGGAAGTTTTTTGGAGAATAAATAAAGAGACATGTATCAAGCCCTTTTGTTATTACAATGTTCTTTCCAAGTTCTTTCCGAAATTTTGAAGGCAATGAAAGTCGTTTCTTTGCATCAATCGTGTGTTTATATTCTCCGATAAGCATGGTAAGTCGCGGAGTACCAAGAGGCGCGGAGAGAAAGAAAGCTTTACAAAACTGTCATAAAGTAAAGTATTTCAATCTACGCCTCTTGCTCCACTTAATTCATCAAACTAGCGCAGTTAAGTGAGAATATTTTTACATGGGTTCAGAATGTGTAAATACCACTTTATACCACGCAATATAAATTATATACCACTTTATTCCACAACAACATGTTGAAAACTTTCAAAATAACTCCATAAAAAGAAGAAACGCTTCAAAATGTGTTGTTTTTAAAGCATTTTTTAAAAAATACCATCTCTGTGGATAAGTTGTGGGAAAACCAACTTTTTATTAAAAAAACCGCCCTAATTTGTAATTTAGAGCGATTTGTGATCACCATGTACCAACCTCTCTATTCCCTGGAGGTATTAACGTAATAATCCCCTTTTCTCCCGGATCAATTTCCACAAGAGTATAACCATTCGAGAATTCTTTTCCGTGTTCTTCGTCAATTAAACGCCGCGCCTCCATTTCATCTTCCGCCGTAACCAATACCACCTGTGAAACTCCATAAAAATTCATCCCGAAATAAAACACATGCATATTTTATCCCCTTCAGATATTTCTCACACTAGCTTAATGAAACACTGCTTTGAAGTCAAGGTTTATTTTTATATTTTTTCCAAAGGGACCTCCAGCCTTTTTTAAACACTGCCATAAGTATTTCATCTTCATATCGTCCGTTTTTATATATCTCCCGAACACAGCATCCCTCAACGATAAATCCACATTTATGATAACAAGCCTGTCCGCGTTTATTGTTGCCGAGTACCGACAGTGTGATCTTCCGAAGATTAAGCGCGTTAAACGCGTAATCAAGAAGAAGCATGATCGCCTCCGTGCCAATTCCTTTATTCCAATATTTTTTCTCTCCAATCGCAATGCCGAGAACTCCGGTTCTGTCTTTCCAGTGTATCCTGTGAAGTCCCACTGTACCGAGAGAAACACCGCCAATAGTTTCTATTACAAATACAATATCTGTTTCTTTGTTTTTTTGTAAGCTCTCAAGCCACAGCTCTTCATCTCTTTCATACACAGGAAGATATCGGTTTAGATAACCGTTTATTTCCGGGTCATTAAACCATACCAAAAATTTTGGAATGTCTGCTTTTGTCGGCGGTCTAAGAATTATATTTTTTCCCGTCCGTATTGCGGGCCGCAACAATTTGGTTTCATTTGGCATGGGAACCTCCTTTTTTGCCAAAGAACAATGCTGAATGAAAAACCTCGGCTTTCATTCAGCCGAGGTTTTTCTAAAAAATAGTTCAAAAATTTAAATAGAATTAAAACTACCACGGCTAAATAAAAGAATGTGTATTTCTGCAGAAAGCCATACAGAAATACCCCCACGTGTTTGTGCGGTCATAAAATTATTTGTATTGTGGCAGTGTTTTTTATACATAACCCCAGATTACTCTGAAGAAAATTTTTGTCAATAAATTGAAAAACGGGCTCGGGGAATTGCTCCCTCGAGCCCGTATTAGTTTTTTTGTTAGTTTACTTCGTAACTAAAGCTGTCATGCCACACCCAGAACAAGTAAGTGTGAGCACCTGTCCCAGCCTGCTGTAACCCTGAAATTGCTTTCTGGTCACATGAGCTACCACGCCGCATCCAACGCACTGAAACTCACGTGCTTTCACTGGAGTAAATACAACATTTTTTTTCTCTGCTGGTTTTTCTTCCTTTGGTTTTTGAGGGTAGACAATCTTCGGAGTTTCGGATATAGACGATGTTTTCATCTCTCCGCGAAATTCATAAGCAGCAAACGCTTTTCTTTCTTCATCTTCTGCTCCCAAAAATGAAAATAAAGGAAACTGCGGATCTGCTACCATGTCTCCTCCAAATGAAGAAGTGCGAATTTTACAGTAATATACTTTTCTTACAAGCGGATTTACGGCTGGCAGAGTTTCAAGTTGATACCGAACACCATCACACACTGCTTCCATAGAAAAATGTCCGGGCCTAAAGACAAGTGGAACCCAACTATTTTTCTGCGCTTCGGCGATACAGTTCTCCTGAATCTTTCGTGCCTCTGCAACGGAAACATCTGACTCTCGAATCCCGACTTTTGTTTCCTGCTCTTCTCCTCGGTAATCATTGTAACGATAGAGAATCTCTTGCTGTACGCTGGCAATAGGATCCCCCTCAAAACATGAGACAATCCGTTGTAAGCCATAGCGGAAACGTGACGGTGCAAGTTCCGGAAGCCATGCGGCTTCCACGCTTGAAACAGTGCGCGCGAAGCGTTTCGTCGTCTCTACAATCTCGGAAGCAACCATCCATGTTGGACTGCCAAAGCCAAACACGGATGAGCCTGGGTGAATAAAGATTTCCTGTAAATCTCGCATCACTCCGCTATAAGCATGCCGTGAGCCGTGTCGGAACAAATTGTAAGCGAGACCTGCGGCCACTGATTTCATGACCACGTTCTTATCTTCTGATTCAGTGATCTCAACGCCACTTCTCTCCAAAATGGAGAGCAATTGCTCACGGATATTTTTCGCCTCCCAAAGTGACTTAGAGTGTAGAAAATTTTTGAAACACCAATCTCTGTCAAATTCAGACTCTTCGTACGCCTTCCATGCGTTCAAAAATGTGAGCGCGTCTGATTTAGGATTCTTGAATTGCGTATGTGCCCTGTCTGCTTCATACTCCTTATCTTTTGGACGAGGGAACACGGAGCGAACAGAGAAAAACGCCGCAATTGTTGCGATGTTTTTAACACATCCATGCTTTTTCGCCTCAAGAACCATTCGTGCTATTTTCGGGTCAAGCGGCAAACGGGCCATTTCCCGGCCCATGTCAGTAAGCCCTTTCTCCCCAGGCTTAATCGCGCCGAGAGCGATTAAAGTCTCATACGCTTCGTGGAATGCTTCGCTGTCAGGCGGATCAATAAAGTCAAAATCCGCTACATTTTCAATACCGATTGATTCCATCAAAAGCACCACACCCGCAAGACTAATTCGCCGGATTTCCGGCTCAGTAAACAGGGGGCGTCTGTTGAAATTCTTCTCGGTGTACATCCTGAAACAAAAGCCTGGACCAGTTCTTCCCGCACGCCCCGTCCGCTGATTACATCCCGCCTGAGAGTGATGTACGACATCCAGACTCTCTATGCCGGATTCAGGATGGAAATGCTTCTGCTTCACGAATCCCGAATCAATAACATAGACGATTCCGTCAATTGTGATAGAAGTCTCCGCGATGTTTGTCGCAACTACAACTTTTCGTTTTCCGGGAAAAGAGTGGAATATTTTTTGCTGATCTTCTGGAGAAAGTCCCGCGTGAACGGGTAGGATCATAAGATTTGAGACCACAGACTGCTTCAGCAACTCTACCACCTCTCCAATATCCTTCGCCCCGGTCATAAAGACCAGCACATCTCCTTCTGCTTCAGTTCTGTGAATGTTCAAGATCTTTTCAGAGATCGCGCATGCGATAGTTTCTTCAGAATAATCCCTGTCTGCCCAGACGATATCAACCGGATACATCCTGCCGGATACTTCAATGACTGGAGCGCCACCAAAGTACTGAGAGAATTTTTCCGCATCAATCGTTGCCGAAGAAACGACAACCGTAAGGTCGTCACGTCGCTTAAGTAGATTTTTCAGAAGCCCGAGAATGAAGTCAATATTGCAGCTGCGCTCATGCGCTTCGTCCACCATAATGACGGAGTACTTGCGTAAGTCAGGGTCAACCTGAAACTCTCGCAAAAGAATTCCATCGGTCATAAACTTGATGGGGGTCTCACCGTCCGTTCGGTCATCAAACCGAACCTGATAGCCGACCACCTTACCAAGTTCCGAACCCATCTCTTCTGCAACGAAGCGGGCAACCGAAGTTGCCGCAATTCGTCGCGGTTCGGTGATGCCAATGACACCACCCTCGCCGATACCTGATTCGTAGAGAAAACGAGGAAGCAGAGTTGTTTTGCCTGACCCCGTCTCTCCCACTACAATCACGACACTATTCTCGCGCGCCGCATTCACAATTTCTTCACGGTGAGCAAAAATTGGAAGTTCTAACATCTAATCTCTCCCACGAGCGGCGCGACTTCAGCTTTTAAACCGAAGTGCCTTGCCACTCGCGCGCACTACGTGCACTTCCTTTTGATGCAATCGCAAGGCATGCGGGCAAGGCTACCCATGGTGAAAGGCGCTTATTCAACTCACTCAAAGAACAATTGCTACAAATTATACATAAAAATATATATTTGTCAACAATTTGACAGCGGTGAGTATTAATACTATTTTAGATTAAGAACCAGAAAAAAGGCATACACAATGTCCAAAGAATCTGAAAGCATATTGCGTGGAGTGCGAGAAGCGTTTCTTATTGCCCAAGGGGAAATAACCTCCCCGCACGAAACTCGCATAACTGTGCATGGCGAACGGATGGTAACACGAACAATTGAATACGGAGTGGAAACTCGCTGTGAAATAGGCCTTCTGCCGCGGTCGGAATGGAAACCATTCTGTTTTGAAGATAGAGAGGGCGCAAAAACACTAATTCTCTCTCCCGCAAAATGGGTCGAGATGCGAGATTCCTATCGCAGTTTAAGGAAAGATGGGAGTGTTTCATGGCTACACCTCGCAAGAGCTTGCCCCTTGAGTTTATATGATGACGTTCCTTATTTTGGTTTCAACGCTAACGTGCATTGCGGCTCGCTCACATTTGGCGAATGGGCAGAGCAAAACGGCATTAATCTTTAAATATAAAAAACAAAAGCCACCCAAGCGGGTGGTTTTTTTATTCCTTCTGCCGCATTGTAGGAAAGAGGATGATGTCTTTGATGTTGTGCGTGTCTGTAAGAAGCATCGTAAGCCGATCTAATCCGATGCCAACACCCCCTGCCGGAGGCATGCCATATTCAAGCGCCTCAAGAAAATCTTCGTCAACTTGCTGAGCATCTTTTTCTCCTTGTATGCGTTTTTCTTCCTGTGCAAGAAGGCGCGTGCGCTGGTCAAGCGGGTCATTCAATTCAGAAAATCCTTTCACAAACTCTATCCCTCCGGCTACAAGCTGGAACGCGTCAACCAACTCCGCATCCCCCTCTTTTTTCTTGGCAAGCGGGAGCATGTGCGCAGGATAGTCAACAATAAACGTCGGCTGGATAATTTTCGGCCTGCATGCTTTTTTATAAATATTGTCCATAATTTTTTCTCTGCTATCAGATTTGGTGATTGGCACACCGAGCTGTTGTGCCTTTAACGCTAATTCTTCTCGCTTCGATGATTCTGGATTTAAAAGAAGCGCGTATTGCTTCAAAATAGAATAGTACGTAACTCGCTTGAATGGTTTACCAAAATCAAGGGTGTTTTTATTATACGGAAACGTAGCTTTTCCAAGGAGTTTCTTAACAATTTCCTTGAGCATTTTTTCCGTCCGTTTCATTTGGCTCTCCGCCGTTCCGTAACTTTCATAAAATTCAATCATTGTGAATTCCGGATAATGCGTTACGTCAATACCTTCGTTTCGAAATGCTTTGTATATTTCATACACCCGCGGAACATTGCCCACTAAAAGCCGTTTAAGATAGAGCTCGTTTGAAATACGCAAATATAAATCAACATCAAGCGCGTTGTGATGCGTCGTAAATGGCTCCGCGGAAGCTCCGCCATAGAGCGGCTGAAGTGTTGGGGTTTCAACTTCCAAAAAATCATCTTCGTCAAGAAATCGACGGATTTCTTGAATCATTTTAGAGCGCAACACAAAACGGCCTCGGGATTCCTCTGATGAGAGAATATCTAAATATCTCTTTCTGAATTTTTCTTCCACATCTTGAAGCCCGTGCCATTTTTCCGGAAGCGGGCGCAATGCTTTGCCAATCATTTTCCAACTTGAAACAGAGAGTGTTTGCTCGCCTTTTTTTGTTTTAAAGAAACTTCCAGAAACTTCTACAAAATCTCCAATATCCACAAAATCTACAAAGTTAGAAAATTGTTCCGGCTCCATTTCATCTTTTTTACAAAGCCCCTGAAAAACCCCTGTACCGTCCGTAAAATTAAAAAAAATAATTTTTCCCTGCCCGCGGAGCGCGGTTATTCTTCCAACTAAAAAGAGTAATTTTTTCCGCTTTGAAAGTTTTTGAAATTGTTCATGCGCCTCCTCAATCGTTACGTCGCGCCGAGACAGAACGGGATATGAATTAATACCCTTTTCACTGAGGGCTTGTAATTTTTTTATTCGTTCATTTCGCAGTTCTTCAATAGAGACCATGCCAAATTTTTAAAAATTTTAGAATGATAATGAATAAAATTTTCTTAAAATTTGAGCACCCTATTAAATAAAATTTGTTTTACAAATTTTAAATTTTCTTTAAAAATTTATTTAACAGGGTTGAATAAATCATAGTCGCTCTGCTCCTTGATTTATTCAACACTCACAATCACATACGGCACTTCCCCATTTGGAGTTTTAACAAAAGCGCGATCACCTTTCTTTTTTCCAATAAGCGCAGCCCCTAAAGGAGAACGATTTGAAATCTTTCCTTGAGCCATATTTGACTCCTCAGAACCAACAATGCGATATGTTTTTTTCATCTGGTCCCCTTCTTTTTCTACCGTTACCGTTGAGCCAATATTAATAACCCCACCCTTGTAATCAGAAACAATAATTGCGGAGCGAAGAAGTGCCTCAATGACTGAGATACGGTCTTCAACTTCAGTTTGAAGCCTTCCTGCTTCCTGGTATTCAGCATTTTCAGACAAATCACCCAAAGAACGGGCATATTCTAAACTCTCCGCCACCTCTTTGCGTTTTTCTGTTTTAAGATACTCAAGCTCTTTTTTTAAGTCTTCAAGCTTCTCTTTGCTTAAATATGTTTTTTCTTCATTTGCCATTCATTTAAGATTTAGGTGTTTAGGATTTAGTTGCGTCTAAACGCTGTACGCTAGCCGCTAAACACTTCGGTGTTTTGATAGTTTCCTAATTGTATAGCCTCCCACGTTAACAGTCAATATAAGCAAACGTATTTAGCGCATATATTGAGGAGTGTTTATAGACATCCACTCAAGCATCTGTCGCATTACGTATGGAGCGCCAATAAGATTTTTGGGATTACCGCGCTCCATAACAATTGCAAACGCATAGCGAGGTTTTTCATACGGGAAAAATCCGATAACCCATGAATTTACAAATTTTTTAAGTGTTCCAACTTCAGCAGTTCCGGTCTTTGCGGCAACAGAAATTAGAGGAATATTTAGCGCGCTTGCGGTACCGGAACGTACTGATTCTTGAAGTCCTTCTTGCACAACAGTAAAATATTCAGCCGGTATTTTAATACGACTATCTTTCCCTGCTGTTAATTTTATATATTCATTTTCGGCGACAATGTGCGGAGTAAGCAACATTCCCTTATTGGCAATCGCCGCAATAGCTCGAACCGCCTGAATCGGTGTTACCTGAAAGCCATATTGGCCAATTGCCGTGTTATATGTGTCTCCGATTCTCCACTCATCGTTAAATACTGTTTCCTTCCACTCAGGAGATGGGATAGTGCCCGCTTCTTCTCCGTATATGTCTATGCCGGTTTCTTGTCCAAATCCAAACAGACGCATATATTGCTCAATCCTGCCAATGCCGAGACCTTTCTGGTCTTCAAATCCACCGCCCACTTCATAAAAATAAACATTAGAAGAATGCGCAAGTGCAGAGCGAACATCAACCCATCCGTGCGCCTTCCAATCTTTAAACACAGACTCTTGATTTAGAAGATATGGATGTGGCACAGAAATAGAACCTGTGCTTAAGATTTTCTCAGTCTCGCCAATCACTTTCTCATTAAGGGCGGCGATCGCGATAAATGGCTTTACAATTGAGCCGGGAGTATAGACACCGGAGACTACTCTGTTTAAAAACGGCTTGCGGCTGTCAGTAACAAACTCTTTTATTTTTTCCGCATTCTTTCCTTGTGTTAAAATATTTGATTTGTATTCCGGAAAACTGACAAGGGCGAGTATTTCTCCATTTTCCACATCCATGATAACTCCGGCACCGCCGACGAACTCAACATTCTCCGCGAGATTTTTAATAAAATTAAACAATGCCTCAGATACTGCGATATCGATTGAAAGAGTAATGCTCTCCCCGTCTTGTGGGGGTCGAGTTGCGCTTTCGGATTCTGTTTCCCCAATGGCATTCGTCTCTATGATTTTAACCCCATAAGAACCCGCGAGCGTCTCTCCGTAAAAACGCTCTACTCCGTCTTTACCTTCAATTTCTTTTTGATAAAAATATCCGTCCGTATCTTTTGCCGGATAACTCACATACCCAAGAACATGCGCGAGGCCGCTTGTACTATTATATGCACGCAATGAAAATTCCCCCGGAGAATCATTGGGTACATTATCCGCGAGTTTTATGCCGTTTCTGTCAAAGATAATTCCGCGCTCACTCCAGAGAATAGTGTGTCGAAGCGTGTTGCTCAGAGAAGCATTTTTATAATAGTCGGCACGCAAAATTTGCAAATCCACGGCTTTAGAGCCAAACACAAGCGCGACGAGCAAGAAAAAGAGACCCACGCCTAAAAACGGCGCCTTACTAAGTGGCCGTTCGATTCTCCCTTCAAATTGATGGCGGTCAAACTCCGGAGAATTATGAGAATCCAAAAAAATCTCATCCGGGTCAATCTCATGCCCATATTTTTTTTTATTTTTTCTAAAAATCATACGCTTATTTGTTCTTTTTTAAAATCCTTACTACCCCCTCATTCGCATCCACCTCCACGAGGTCGCCGTCTCTAAGAATTTTAGTGGCAACCCTGGTCCCTATGATACACGGGGTATCTAGTTCACGAGCAGAAATCGCCGCGTGAGAAAGCATTCCTCCAACATCGGTCACAATAGCCCCCGCCTTTTTTAGGCCGTCCATGAAGTCAGGATCTGTGGTTGCAGAAACAAGAATATCTCCTCTTTGCATTTTGTCTATAGCGTTCTTTAGGACTTGAGGGTTGCTAAAGTCCCTACTAATAATTCTCACAATCCCTCTAATTTTTCTTCCAAGACCGTGCGCAATGGTTCCTTTTAAAATTCCTTCTTCTTTTTTTGTGTCGGGTGCAAATGTATCCCAGAGTTTAAGAGCCACCTCACCCGTATAGAGAAAGCGCCTACAATCTTTATCAACATAAAATGCGTATGCTTTTTTTCGCTCTTCAATCTCAAATTCTGTTACCTTTTTATTCTCAAAAAGACAAAGCACTTCACTCTCTGTATACCAGCTGAACATTTCAGTTGAAATCTTAAACTGCTTACTTAATTTTTTAATAAGAGTCATGAGCCATCCATTGGAGTCTATAAAAGGCATATTGAGTCTTTCACGAATTTCATTTTTGTAGTTTTCAATAAGTTTTACATTTTTTTTCGCTTGAGAATTTTTGCTAATTGATGCCCACATGCCGTCAGAATAATGAATGTCAAAATATCTATATTCTCTGCAAATATCGGCTAGTTTTTTAAACATATATATGGCATCCTCTTTTGAAAAAATTTTCTTTCCCTGATAAACAGAGAGCTCTTGCTCCATGTCGTCAACTGTCTTTTTAATTGAATTGGTGCTTTTTTGTAGAGCTTTTGCGGTAAACGAGGAACCAATTTTATTAAGTTTTGCAACTGAATCTTTGTGCGCAAAAACACGAAGGATATAATTCTTCCATAAAACTAAAACCTCCCAGTTGCTATAATAAGACAATATAAGATCTTCAAATAAAAAAATTGACCCTTGCGATTCAAAAGAAAAAATAAAATCTTTCTTATCAAAGGCTGGGGCTTGCGAATCTTGTCTTTTTAAAACCCTCACCACCCCCTCATTCGCATCCACTTCCACAAGGTCGCCATCTTTTAAAACTTGCGTGGCGATTTTTGTGCCGATAACGCAGGGTTTTTTAAGTTCGCGTGATACAATGGCGGCGTGGGAAGTAATACCACCTTCATCGGTAACAAAAGCAATTGCTTTTTTGAGAGCTGGCATAAATTCAGGAGTTGTCATTGCCGTTACCAAAACTTCTCCGTCGCGAACCGCCCCTATCTTACTTTTTGATATGATAACTCTCACTTTCCCCTTCGCATATCCTGCATACGCAGTAACGCCTTTTATAATATTAGTATCTTTGTTTTCAGCTCCTTTAATGCTGAGGCCTTCAAGCACTGCGTATTGAGCAACAGACATAAACTGAATCCCCCTAGCACCATAGACAAACCCTTTCATGCGTTTTTGTATTTCTTTTTCATTGGGCACTATCCCTTTTATTAAAAAATTATATGCTTCACCAAGAGAAATAAATTTGGCGTACGCTTCCTTTTTAAACATTCTTTTGCTAATTTCTTGAGCAAGTTGTCTGGCAACCCTGTCCCCCTCAGGGCCAACTTTTTCAGTTTCAGCACGTGTTTTTGCCGCAACAGAAATCTCTTTTTCCCACCTCTTGTTTTCTGAATGATTTTCCATTTGAATCGGAAACCAGAAGTTTATTACAAACGTGGGCTCTAATTTTGTATGAGCATCAATAAAGTTTTTGAGCAATTTTGCTAATTCTTTATCAGAAAGACGAGATAATATACTTTTATCAACGGTATCAACTGTTCCCAGAAAGTTTTTATAGTGTTTAAATAATTCTTTTGAGTATTTGCTTATAAAATTTTGATTTTTATCTAGTTCTGCTAGAATAAACGCCCTCATTTTTTCAATGTGCTCAATCGGCGCTCTATAAATATCAAGATGGTCTACGTAAATATCAAACAACACTTCTGCGTAAGACCAATTAAATTGCTTGTTAAATTCTTTAGTAAATCCTTCATGCAGCATTTCTACTATAAATAACGGCCAATCGCGGGTAATGCTTTTTTCAAATATTAATTTACTAACCTTCTCTATTTTTACATTTGAAAGAGTGGTAATCGGCCGACTTTGAACAATATAAAATTTCCCTTTCTCATACGCCCACTCAATGTCAACCGGGAATTCGTAATGCTTTTCAATCTTAAGAACTAATTCGGAGAGTTGTAAAATTTGTTCATCAGTCAAAACTTGCTTCTCGCCTTTTTCTTTTGGCACCGCAACCCACTCATTCCCTATTTCACCATTCGCGCGAATTAGAGATTTGTTTTGTGTAACAATGTTTTTATCAACAATTCGTCTCGGCTCTTTTTCTACCACATACGAGTCAGGCGTAATTTGACCCGACACAATTGCCTCGCCAAGCCCGAGCGCCGCTTCAATAATGAGCTGATTATAGTCTTGCGTTACTGGATGAACTGAAAACGCAATACCCGACACCTCGCTCTCCACCATTTTCTGTACTACAACCGCGACAGAAATTTTCTGCGTATGAAGTCCTTTTTCAAAGCGGTAGAAAATAGCGCGCGGCGTAAAAAGTGAGGCCCAGCATTTCTGCACATTTTCAAGTAGTTTTTCTTCCGTGGTGTTTAAAAAACTGTCTAACTGCCCCGCCCATGCGGCAGTCGCGGAGTCCTCTGCTGTGGCAGATGAACGCACTGCAACATATTTTGCGCCAAGTTTTTTAAAAGATTTCCCAATATCTTTCGCAATATCTTTTGGCATCTTTGCTTCAAGAATAAGTGCCTGAATTTTCTCCGAAGCGTTTTCAACCGTATGCATTTGTTCGTGTTTTACCGTGTGAAGAATGGAATCAATCTCAATATTCAAGTCAGTCTCCGTAAGAAATTGTTCAAATGCATCAGCAAGTACGACAAATCCTGGGGGCACTGGAATCCCCGCCCGTGTCATCTCTCCTAAAGAAGCCCCCTTGCCTCCGGCGGCAGAAACATCTGATTTTGATATATCTTTGAAAAATTTTAAAAACATAATTTATGAAAATCGTGTTTTGCTTTTTAAAAATTCCGCGGAGTAAAAAAGAATAAGCGCGCCGAGCGTGAAAAAAAATGTAAAGCCCCATATATCTATTCCCGATACGTTGTAGAGCAAGTCATAAAAAATCGCCCATGCGATAATTTCGTAAAAATTTTTCTGAACAAGCACCAAAGCAATTCCAATAATAATCGTAGCCCACCACGGAAGAAACAGTATTGAAACCAATAGTATGCTATTTAACCCAAGGCGCTTTAAGGACATAATTATTTTTGATTAACAATAGTAAATCTGAAATTTGAAATCTGAAATTATTCTTGTTCTTCTATTTTTAATATAAGGTCGTCAGTGACCAAAACAAATTGAGTAGTAAAAATATTAATAGGGGCTCGAAAGAAAACGGACTGGAATGAGCTCGTAGATTTTGACTCTATTTTAAGAACTGTGCCTAAGAGATAATTATGAATTGAAGGATACATAACAGCATCGCCCGCGGCTATCTCTATGTCCCGAGGAATTTTAATTTCAAATACTCCACCTCCCTGGCCATACGCGGTAGCGGAAATTTTTTTCTTTGAAATTACCGCGTGGGTTTCAGTATCAGGAGAAGAGAAGAGCCGTATTTTAGCGCTGTGCGCATAGACCGTATCCACAACCCCCAATAAAACATTACCAGAAATTACAAGAGAGCCTGTTATAATATCGCGGTCTTTTCCAATATCAATATAAAAAATGTCATAGGGAGAACGATTTGGTTGGGAGAGAACGCGGCCCAAAATTCCTCGCGATACATCCTCTCTTCCAAGCAATCGTTTTAATTCTTCATTTTCTTGTATTACTGCTTCATATACAAGCGTCTGCGTTTTTGCGATACGAAGCGCGTTTTGCAGTTCAGTGTTTTCTTCAACAAGATTTTGTTTATCTTTAAAAAAAATACCAGCAGCAGAAAAACGTTCTGCAATAAAAACGCCAATGTTCCAAAAAATCCCCGATACAGAAACCGCACCCGCTTCAAGTGGCCGTACTACGAGAGATGCATACCACAAAATAAAAATAAGCACTGCGATTAGTGCTGTTCTTTTCACATATAATTTAGTTTTTTCTCTATTGCCTTGAAGCATAGTTTCACGAAATCTATTGTATCGGGGGTAACCCCTCATCACTATCAATCAATACTTCTTGATGACCCTCTAAATTCTCAATAATAACTCCAGTACCACGCACAACGGCCGTCATCGGATCCGGAGCAATGTGAATAGGAATACGGACAGACTCTTCCAATAATTCAGAAAACCCAGAAATGGTAGCTCCTCCACCGACAAGAATAATTCCGCGTGCCATCACATCAGAGAGCACCTCGGGCGGCGTTGTTTCCAGCACTTCTTTTACTGCGTCAATAAGAGTAAATATTGAACTTGAAATTGCTTCCCGAATATCGGTGTCTGTAATAATAACCTCCCTCGGTAGTCCTGTAACAAGATCCCGCCCCCGCACCGGAGCTTCAATCCGCTCACGCCCTTCGAGCACGGAACCAATCGCGATTTTAATACTCTCCGCGGTTCGCTCGCCAATCAAAATTTTAAATTCATTCCTGATATAAGAAATAATATCCTCGTTAAAACGATCTCCGGCGATTCGGACATTTTTTGAACGGACAACGCCGCTTAAAGAAATGACGGCAATGTCAGTATTCCCGCCGCCGATATCAATAATCATACTCCCCACGGGCTCTTTTACAGGTAACTCTATACCGATAGCCGCGGCCATCGGCTCTTCTACTATATATACCTCGCGCGCGCCCGCATTTTTTGCCGCGTCACGAACCGCGCGGGTTTCAACATTTGTGATATTTGAAGGGACACCAACCACAACAGTTGGACGCGCAAGTTTTGGAGAAATTTTATGTACTTTTCTTAAAAAGTAAGCGAGCATTTCTTCGGCAACTTCAAAGTTGGAAATAACTCCATCAACAAGCGGACGAACGGCAGAAATATGTGCCGGGGTTCTCCCAAGCATTTGTTTTGCTTCAGTGCCCACAGCTACGACTTGCCCTGTTTTTTGATTGACCGCAACGACGGAGGGTTCATTGATTATAATTCCCATGTTGCGGACATACACGAGCGTATTGGTAGTGCCCAAATCAATACCGACACTATTTGAAAACAGCGTGTATAATTTATCTTTTGTTTGTTTTATTTTTTTTCGCATTATGTTGTTAATGGTCAGTTATATACTGCGCAACTTTATTTATTTTTACCTCTTTTACCTCTCCGCTTTTTCTGTCTTTAATCTCAACGGCTTCTTTCTTCACGAGAGCTTCGCTTATAATAATACTCGTAGGAATGCCCATAAGCTCTGCATCAGAAAATTTAATCCCCGCACCCGCCACTCTGTCATCATAGAGGGTCTCTATGCCGTTCTCTATAAGTTCTTTATAGAGTGCTTCCGCCTTATTTGCAACGTCTGTGCTCTTGCCAGCAAGCGAGATAAGGTGCACCTGAAACGGAGCAACCGACTTCGGCCACACGAGCCCCCTGTCATCCCCGAGAATCTCGGCAATAGCACCCATGACCCGCGACGGCCCCAGTCCGTAACATCCCATAACAGTCGGCTGTGATTTTCCTTTCTCATCTTTGAACGAAAGGCCAAGTGCTTCTGAAAAACGAGTCCCGAGTTTAAAAATGTTTCCCACTTCAATCGCCTTGTGTTCCGTAAGTGAGTCTTTGTGAAGCCCGAGGTCAGAGAGCACTGCATCCGTGTATACTTCTGCATTAATGCCAATTTCTTTTTCGCGCGAAACATACACCGTGTCCTCGCCCGCTTCCGAAAGAGCTTGAAACTCATGACTGTATTTTGAAAATGCTCCCCCGCTTGCAAAAGTTAAAACAGTTTGCTCTCCAATACCAACGCGTTTAAATATTTTTTTATACGCTTCTTGCACCCGTTTGTAAAACATATCCAAGTCTTTTTCATCTGTGTGAAACGAATACAAATCTTTCATCCTAAACTCTCTGCCTCGCAATATGCCGCTTTTGGCCCGTTCTTCATTTCTAAACTTTGTTTGAATCTGATACGCAGAAAACGGCAAGTCTTTATATGACCCCACGTGCTGCGTAAGCGCGTGCACAATCTGCTCTTCTTGTGTCCAGCCAAGCCCGACTTCAGCCCCCTCTTTGAGCTGCGTCTTAAACCACACATCCTGCTCCCACCGGTCTGATTTTTTCCAAAGCTCCGGATTCTGAAGAGCAGTCAAAAGCACCTCCTGCGCTCCGAGCGCATTCATTTCTTCACGAACAATATTTTCTATCTTTGAAAGCACACGCAGACCAAGCGGCAAATACGCGTAAACTCCGGCCATTTCCTTATGAATAAACCCCGCGCGAATGAGTAAGCGCGCGTTTTTTGAAACCTCGCCTTTCGGCGCCTCCTTGCGGGTTTTTGTAAAAATTTCTGAGAATAACATCTTTCAATAATATCTTAAAGAATGCTCTAATTCAAACGCATATTACGAATTTGAAAAGACACACTATTGGGTATATACTTTTAGCAGAAACGCAAATGAATGGGTGCAGAGATGACCGAAGGAAAATGCAGAGTTCTCGGGATGTTCTTGTTTATTCTCGTATGGCTTGCACTTGAACATCTGTGGGACTATTTCTTTATGCCATGGCCATCAGTTGATGTGGCGCTTGCTATCCTCGTACGAAGTATCTTTGTGCTTACGCTCGTTGCATTATGTGCGGGTGGCATATTTCTCTCATTCGCGCCCGTGCGCTATCTCGGTTTAAGACCGCCCACCATTGACGACCCTTGGTAATTACAAAACTTAGAATTTTGAAAACCGCTTCAGAAGACACTTGAAGCGGCTTTTCTTTTTTATACTCGGTGACAGTTAGGAGCCAATCAGCCGTGCGATATCATTGTATGTGACAAGCACCATAAGAAGAACAAGTATTGCAAACCCGGCCGCGTGAATTGTATTTACAATTTTGTAATTTACCGGAGAACCTTTTATTGCTTCAATTATAAGAAACAGCAAGCGCCCGCCGTCTAACGCCGGTATCGGAAGCAGATTCAAAACTCCCAAGTTAATTGAAATAAACGCGACAAAGCTTAATAAATACGCAAACCCTAAATTTGTCGCGTCTCCCACCAAAGAAACAATGCCGACAGGCCCGGTAAGATTCGCAAGGTCGGCACTGCCTTTAAAAGCATCCGCAATAAGTCCTAAAAACGCAACAACTATCGCGCCGATAAGCGTTACGGTCATCTTCCCTCCCTCAAAAATTGCTTTAAAAAAAGGCAGCTGCACCAAGCCAATAGAATTCATTGCTATGCCAATGGCTGGCCTGTCACTGACAATACCTGAAACTGGCATGACAACAACACTCCCTTCTTTTTTTTCTTTCTCACGCTGGTATGTAAGTATGATTTCTTCTTTCTCGTGCCGTGCGATAAACTCTTGAGTTTCAAGCGCCGTCGGAAGAGAAAGTGTGTTGTTCTTTGCAGAAAGAGAGATAATAGTGTCTCCCGCCATAAGACCCGCGGCTTCCGCGGGAGAGTTCCGCTCTACTGCGGTAATAAGCAGCCGCTCGTCTTTTATCGTTGCCCCGCTTATATTTTCATCAACGGACATTGGCAGACCGGAAATAAATCCGACAGAAAATAAAATCCACGCGAGCAAAAAATTAAAGCCGACTCCGGCAACAATCACTCCCGTCTGTACCCACTTTGGTTTATTTATAAAACTCCGAGCACTATCAGATCCATGCAATGATTCATCGTCTGGATTTTCTCCAAAAATTTTAACAAAACCCCCAAACGGAATCGCGTTCACTGTATATTCCGTCTCCCCTTTTTTAATGCCGAAAAGTTTGGGCGGAAACCCAAACCCAAACTCATCAACTCGTATGCCGGACTTTTTCGCAACAATAAAATGCCCGAACTCGTGCACCAAAATGAGAACGGCAAGTACAATTAAAAAAATAATTATGTTCATGGGTGCTAGGTGTTAAAAAGCTTAGTGTCTAGGCAGAAATTTCTTTTTCTTTTTTCGCCACCATTTCGTTAAAGAGTTTATTCGCGTCATCAATCATTTTTTGCATTTCGTCTTTAAATCGAAATTTATCGTCTTCCGGAATTTCTCCATCCCGTTCTTTTTTCTGAATATCCTCCCACACGACATCACGCGCCTTGCGAGTGCGCACCCGCGCTTCTTCATGTTTTGTTTTCACAATTTTTAAAAGCGTTTCCCGTGTTTCAGAGGTAAGCTCCGGAAAAATGACCCGCACTCCGTCGCCAGATGTCGTCGTTGAAATGCCGAGCCCGGCGTTTATAATCGCCGTTTCAATCGGTTTAATCTGATTTTTATCCCACGGCGCGACGAGAATTGTCTTCGCATCAGAAACAGTCACGCTCGCCACATGATTTATGGGAACCTGTGAGCCGTATGAATCAACTTTTATACTGTCTAAAATAGAAGGTGTCGCCCGCCCCGTGCGAATATGTGAGAGTTCTTTTCCGAACCATTCTTTTATTTCTTCAAGTTCTTTTTTAAGCGATGAAAAATTGTACGTCATGTATTGAGGCAATTAGTTGTTGGTAGTCAATTGTTAGTTTCGTGTAATATATACAGGATTGTAGCATAAAAGACCAAAAAATAAGGGCTTTTTAAGCTTGACAAACATATATTATTGTGATAAAATTAAAACGGTAAATGCTCAACTGCGTGAGCACATATTTTGTAATCATCTGAACAGCTCGCAGTAACTGTTCGTTTTATAGGGAGGTTTCCCCATGAAGTGCTATACCGTGAAACGCTTCTACCCTCAACCCATGGTTGGTGGAGGAATCGAGATCACCCATGACAACAAATACGGAGACGCGGTGGTAATCGGCAAGGATTGGAACGATAAGCGAGGGTGGTACTCCGCCACCGCCCTCTGCAAGAAGTTCCCGCCCAAGACGGATGGCGGGGTGCTCTTCACCGCTCATCCGTTCTTCTGTCACCCCAAGAAGGAGGAGAGCAAACCATTCTGGGTTCTGCGAGACGAAAATGAGAAGCGCAAAGACGACACGCGCGCCCTCGTCGTCGTGGACTGCTCGAACATTTCCGCTCACCACCTCAGACCTCACGGAATCTGGTGTACGCTTGAGGGACACATCGTCACCGTCGCCTCCGGTCGTACGATTAACGATGACGGAGTCGTGTACGCGGAAGACCTCGTCATCATGTATCCGGGTTCATCCGCGTCCGTCCGATTCGTCGGAAACGAGCAGGAATACCTCCTCCGCTACGACGACCCGAGCAAGGGGCCGCAACTCGAAGTGATGCCGTAACCGGCATTAACACGCCACTATCGCCTTCAGAGGCGACTCGCAAGAGTCGCCTCTTCTTTTTTCCAAAAATTGGGGAGCATAAGCGACCATAATTTTTGCCTGCCCCGTAGCCAGTGCGAAGCACTGTGGTACTGGGGAGAATCCTCTCTTTTTGAGCTCATTTTAAATTTAGAAGAGTCTAAAAAGAGGGAGTCAAAGCGTAAGCGCCAAATGTTCAAAAATAAGTTTGATTGACGGTGAGTTAATCATGAGATCAGCTCGGGCACGCGCCATTTTTTTTAATTGAGCAATAGTTTGAATAGTGGCATTTCCAGCATTAAAATGCTCGGCAATATTTTTTTCAAGAGCGTTTAAAAACAGAGTCGCCTGTTCTTTATTTTTCTCTTCAACTAAATCAGAAATAATTTTAAGACGCTTTTCGGGAGAAGATGTTAAAAACTGCTTTGCCTTAGTTACAGTATCAGTGGTATTTTTAGAAACATTGGTTTGTTTTACAATAACCACACGAGAGAGAAGCGTCGGAAATAACCTGGCTGTGGTCGGCGTGATAATAAAAAAATGGGTTCCCTCTGTCGGCTCTTCAAATATTTTCAAAAGCGTGTTTTGGGCTTCTTCCGTAATCGTAAAAAACGAAATAATAAAAATTTTCTTTCCGCCATCAATGCCTTTCCGCGCCTGCATTTCTTTAAGGGGCCTCGCGTCATCAATGCCAAATGTTTCAAAATCACGATGCCAAAAATCAGGATTTCCCCGCACAGAAACCTCGTGTTCTGTTTCTAAAAAAGAAAAAAGTTCCGGAATTATTTTTTCCTTACTCCCTTCAAGTATATATGCGTGATGCAAATTTTTAGAATATAGAGTATTGAGAGTAGAATGTAGCATATTCTTTTCGTATATTTCGAATCTTATTTCGTAGTTTCGAGTTATTATCGTTTCGCAATAATGCTCTTTTTGTATACATCTAAATGCTCAAGCGCGATGCCGGTGCCCTTCGCGACGCAGTAGAGGGCATCATCCGCAAGAATGGCTTTCACGCCTGTTCTGCGAAATACGAGTTCCGGAAAATTACGCAACTGCGATGTTCCTCCGGTCATGATAATTCCCTGGTCAATAATGTCCGCAGAGAGTTCCGGAGGAGTTTCTTGTAACACATCTTTTATCGCTTTTACCATTTCACGCAGCTCAGGACTAATCGCTTTTACGATTTCATTTGTTCCAATTTCAGCGGTGCGCGGAAGCCCCGCAATAAAATCACGGCCCTTTATGGTAATTTTCAACTCTTCTTCAACGGGCACTGCTGAGCCAATTTTTATTTTCACGTCTTCCGCGGTTTTGTCGCCAATCGCCAGATTAAATGTTTTTTTGATATAGTCGGCTATCGCGGTATCAATTCTGTTCCCCGCACATTTTACCGACTTTGAGGCAACAATGCCGCCAAGAGAAATAACGGCAACATCCGTCGTGCCTCCGCCAATATCAACAATCATATGCCCATGCGCCGCGTGAATGGGAACCCCCGCGCCGATTGCCGCGAGTATCGGCTCTTTGACCACATATGCGTTTTTCGCACCCGCTTTGATTGCGGCCTCAATAACCGCTCTTCGTTCGGTAGATGAAACGCCGGCCGGCACTGAAATAAGCACATCGGGTTTAAAAATATTCCATTTACCGAGCGCTTTGTTTATGTAATACCGAAGCATCGCTTCCGTTACCCGATAATCGGCAATGACTCCATCTTTCATCGGGCGATATGCGATAATCGTGTCGGGGGTTTTCCCAATCATGTCTTTTGCCTCAAGTCCCACAGCCAAAATTCTGTTGTCCTCAAGCGAAACCGCGACAACAGAGGGCTCGTTTAACACAACGGCTTTTCCCGGCACGTAGACAAGTGTGTTTGCGGTACCGAGATCAATTCCTAATTTTTTTGAAAAAAAAGACATACCAAATTTTAACGAATGTTAATGAGTATAAAATTTGCGCACCCTGTTAAATGCGCCTCCGGCGCCCTTCGCCCTCAGGCGAAGGATTTAACAGGGTAAAGGTTTGGCAACCATAGTTTTTGCTCCAATATTCATCGGAACAAAAACTATGGGCCAATTCTCTTTATATCCACCCCTACTCCTCGCAATCGCTCTTCTATCTTCTCATACCCCCTATCAATATTGTATACATTATGTATAACTGAGTCCCCTTTGGCAACAATTGCAGCAATTACAAACGCAAGACCCGCGCGCAGGTCAGGACTTTCCATTTCCCGCCCTTTGAGCGCCTTGGGACCTCTGACAATAACCCGATGCGGGTCGAGCGCTTTAATATCGGCACCCATGCGCACCAATTCTTCCACGTATGAAAGCCTGCCCTCAAAAATAGTTTCAAACACGAGCGACTGTCCGCTTGTTTGCGTTAAAAATACCGTCATTGGCGCTTGTAAGTCAGTGGGAAAGCCCGGATACTCACGAGTCTCAATATCTACTGATGTAAGAGACGAGGGGTGGGCATTTTTGGAAAGCATAATAGAATTTTTCCCAACGTCTACCGCAACACCAACTTGTCGCAGTATTTCTGTAAGCGCCTCAACATGCTTGGGATTACAGTTTTTAATTTCAAAATTAACTCCTGCAAGGGCGCCTAAAATTAAAAAACTTCCTGTTTCAATCCGATCTGAAGGAGTATGAAACACGTCTCTTACGCCAGAGAGCAACCCACCTCCCTCAATATAAATATTTGCATCACCTGCGCCTCGTATTCGTGCCCCGCACGAATTAAGAAAGTCCGCAAGAATTCCAATTTCCGGCTCTCGTGCGGCATTTTTTATAATTGTTTCTCCTTTTGCAAGCGTTGCCGCCATTATTAAAGTTTCTGTTGCGGTAACACTTGGTTTTTTAAAAAAAATAGAGGTGCCCGAAAGTCTCCCGTCGGGGACAAAGAGCGTGTAACGGTCACTCTCACGAGTAACGCGAGCGCCCATGGCCTCAAACCCTGAAAGAAAAAGATCAATCGGCCGTTCGCCAATAACACAGCCCCCCGGATGCGGAAACGATACTTTTCCAAAGCGTGAAAGTATGGGACCCGTGAGCACAATTGACGCGCGCATTTTCTGCGCCAAATCAACGGGCAAATCAGTGGCAAGTGTTCCCGGTACGGAAAGAGCATACTCCCCCTCTTTCTTGTTTGAAACAACAACACCGAGAGCAGAGAGAATATCATTCATCCGTTTTACGTCTTCAATGTCCGGAACATTATTAAGAGTAATACCATCTTCAAATAAAATAGATGACGCAAGCGCCTTTAATGCGGCGTTTTTTGCTCCCTTTACGGCAATACTTCCAGAGAGCGCTTGTGCTCCGCCGAGACCTTTAATGAGAAAACGTTCTCTAGCCATATATTATAGTATAGTATGTTTTTTAATCTCTTTCACAACAAAACCCCGCTATGAAGCGGGGTTTAAAACAGGAGCTGGCGAAGGTGCTAATTTTTCTTTCATGGATGCAGCCCATTTTTGTAAGCGTGATTTCTCACTACCCGGTGGAAGCGGATCACAGGTCAAGAAATAAAAAAACAATAAGCATAAAACCCAGAGAAAAATGAGAGAAAGCCATAATACATTATCTGGAAACCTATCCAAGAATATCCTCGGGACATAGAATAAAGAAATTCCAATTCCGTAAAACAGGTAGAACATTCTAAACAAAAAATCAGGTTGATTAATCTTTGCAGAATTTGAAGTGCCCTCCCTCAGCGCTGCATATGTTTCTTTCTTATCTCTATGCACCCGAAAAAGAAAAAAGGGAGTTGTAACTACCGCAAGCCCAGAAGCAAACAACCAATTGTATTCATTTTTAAAAAGATATTCAGTAATAGCGGCAGAAATAGTAAGTACCAACATACCAATAATTGAAATTTTTGCCCACCAGAAACAATCCTGCTCGTGTGAAACTGTTTTCTGCCACCAGTGTGAAAACTTCTCAAATATATTCTCAATGAGCCACGCGTCCATTTGCGTAAACATGAACCACCGTGGATTAATTTCTAAATAAAACAATAAATAAAGCAAGAGAGGAAGTCAACGGTAATTGAAGTCAGGCGCTTTTTTTGAGAAAATATACTTAATGTATATTGTTCACGTCATTCCCCTCTCGCGCAGCATGCAAAAAGAAACACTTTCCTACTTTACCGCGCAACCCGTCTCTGCCGGAGACATGGTGCTCATCCCCCTTCGCAAAAAAGAAATTCCCGCAATTGTCACGGATATTCAAGATGCCACATCTTTAAAAACAAACATTAAACAATCCTCGTACGGATTGCGAAAAATATCAAAGATACTATTCCCACATTTTTTTCTTCCGGCATTCATATCTGCGGCAGAAAAATCAGCCCGTTACTTTGCATGCAGCAGCGGAGCAGTTATTGACTCTCTCGTCCCAAAAGCTATTTTAGATTCAATTATAAAAACTGCCGCTCATATTGAAACAAAAGTACAGGCATCGGTGCAAAATACACCAAACACATTTTTTGAAACACTGGTTTTACAAGCATCATTTAAAGATCGAATTGTGGCTTACAAAGGAATCATTCGTGAAGAATTTGCTAAAGGTAAGTCAGTACTCCTGCTTATCCCTACCGCGGACGATATCCCTTATATCCTTTCAATATTAGAACGAGGCATAGAAGAACACACCTATGTCATCCATGGAGGACTTTCAAAACAAAAGATCATTTCGCTCTGGCACAAAGCACTTGGCGACACTCACCCCATACTTATTATAGGAACCGGAATGTCTGTAAGTATCCCCAGAGAAGATCTGCGCACTATTATTGTTGAACGAGAGGGATCTTGGCTATATAAGCAGGAACACAGGCCATTTATTGACGTAAGAATATATGCGGAATATTTTGCCGAAGCGCTTCACGGTAAATGCGTTCTCGGCGGCACCGTGCTTTCGCTTGAAACATTATATCGGAGAGAACAGAGGGGGGTATCCGATTTTGCGCCCCCCCAGTTTAGACTCCTCTCGTCGGCAGAACAATCCACTGTTGATATGCGGGGCACTCATTCCCCGCTTCAGCTTACTCCGAAAACATTTACCGTAATCAGTGATGAGTTGAAAGATGCCATAGAAGACGTGCGAAAACACAACCAGCACATACTTTTGTATGTCACACGAAGAGGATTGTTCCCGATTACGCTATGCAGTGATTGCGGAGCAACTGTTCTGTGCAAGCAGTGTGAAGCACCGCTCGTGCTTCATAAAGACACCGGCGAGAAGCGGGCGGGAGAGAGGGTGTACCTCTGCCATAAATGTAAAGAAGAAAACGTGGTCACCGATCGCTGCAAAAGATGCAACAGCTGGAGACTCGCCCCGCTTGGTGTTGGCACTGAACGGGTGGAAGAAGAAGCTCGGTGCCTATTTAGGACCATAAAGGTCCTTCGCGTGGATAAAGACAAGACTCCGACTCGGAAAAAGGCCGAGAAGATGATTTCTGAATTTTTAAATTCTCCCGGAAGTATCCTCGTGGGGACCGAGCTCGCGCTTACCCTGCTCAAGAAAAAAATAGCAGTGACGGCGGCTGTTTCCATTGACCCCCTTTTTGCGCTTCCCTCATTTCGGACCTATGAGCGAGCATTTAATATTCTGCTGTCACTGCGAGAAAAAGCGAATAAAAAATTTATTATACAGACGCGTATCCCCGACCTGCATCTTTTCAAGTATGTACAGAACGGAAATATTACGGATTTTTATAGAGAAGAAAAAAAAACACGAGAGCAATTCGGCTATCCTCCATTTACCACTATTATTAAATTAACAATGAGCGGCACAAAGCAGTACGTTGAAAAAGAAACAGCTTCAATCAAAAAACATCTGCACGGATACGATTTGTTTATATTCCCTGCCTTTATTTCAAAAATACGCGGGAAATATGTGGTGCATGTAGTCCTTAAAATGAAACGTGAAGAGTGGCCAAATGAAAAACTCCGCGAACGTCTTTTGGCGCTCCCTCCCTCGGTTGTGGTTAATGTTAATCCAGAACACCTGTTGTAATTTCAGATTTAAGATTTATAATTTATGATTTAAGAATATGGTGAAAATACTTCAAAAAGATGAAGGGGGGCTACGAGAAATTTCTAAGCCCGTGCCCATCGGCAATATTGATACTCCGCGCATCCAAAAAATAATCGCGGATATGAAAAAGGCAATGCATGGTGAGGATGATGCAGTGGCAATTGCCGCTCCACAAATCGGAGTGTTACTTCGTATATTTATAGTATCTGGAAAAGTGTTTCTTTCAAAAGAAGAGATTGCAAAAAAAGAGGAGATAAAAAACCTGCCACCGGACTTGGTTTTTATAAATCCTGAACTTTTAAGGTGCTCAAAAAAAGAAAAGTGGACTGAAGAAGGATGTTTGTCGGTGCGATGGCTCTATGGAGAAGTGAGGCGAAGTGAAAAAGCAACTGTTCGCGCGTATGATGAGAGTGGAAAATTATTTACCAGAGGAGCAAGCGGTATCCTCGCGCAAGTTTTTCAGCACGAGATAGAACACTTAGACGGAAAATTATTTACTGACAAGGCGCGTAACATCCAAAACATTCCTCCAGAAAAAAACTTGACAAAAAGAAGGTAATTTGATAATATATCATTTGAGCCTAGCCAACTCCGGGTTAGAAGTGTTCAAGCACGTTCTAACCAGGCTGGATGCCTCGCGTGGGGTCCAAAAAGGGCTCAGGACACGCGAGGCCGCGGCGGGGACCCGGACGCAGACGCAAACCTTGTTGACGCAACTGAGGACGCTGAGCGCCCGGGACCCCGCTCCAGCCCTGTTCTTTAACGAATATCAAAGAATGAACCCCGGTGTTGCCTCGGAGTAAACCGAGCAACTACGCCGGGAGAAGTATTTCCCCCGCGGGAATACTTCCCGCCGAGATGCCTTTTTGTCTCGGTCTTTACTCCCCGCCCCGATGACGAAAACGTCGGGGCTTTTCATTTTATATGCATTTAGTATACTAACAATGGCCGGCGTGGGAGATAGTGTTCTTCATGTCCCCCAACATCAACCACCATACACAACAAATGAATAGCACGTGGTGTGCGATGTTGCGCCTCGACTTGATCGAGCGGAGATCCATAGACACCCTTCCGGATACGCCCTTGCCCAACTTCGGCCGCATGGTTTACCCAGCGGCCTTTTTGTTTTTGAAAAAGTAGTGATACAATAATATATGCAAGCGCAGAGTATGTGAATCTTTCGCGCCTCCCGCACGCCCCGCCGCTCCCTTCCGTGCCTATGGCACCCGATGCAGGGACAACCTGATGGAGAGAAAAGCCTCCCTAAGGAATGTGCAGGAGCTCATTGGGATTCCTTCTCTGCGCTCGCACCACCGGAAAAGCTATTCGCTTTCCGGTTTTTTAACACTTCCGCGAAGTTGACTTTTTCCCAATACGAAGATATCTTACCTATAGATAATAAAAAAATCATAGTGGGGAATCCGCGCATGAAAATACGTGCATCAAGTCTCCACACGCATGAAGGATTTATACTTGAATCTGAAGACCTAAGAGAAGCAGAAAAGTTAAAAATATTAGCGAGTTTTTTCAGAAACTACAGAGCAAGCACAGATGCCGGTCCGGATAACAAAAGTTCAGGAATACGAAAAATACTGACAGAGGAAGATGGATCAAAAAATAGCAAACCCTCGCTTCATATCATTAAAGTAACTACTCCTAAAAAAACAAAAAACCCCCATCCTTTGGACACCAGATAGTACAACATACTGGTGTTTTTTATTGTTAAATATACTATTCTTAGTTTATGAATCAAAAAACTAAATCCTTAACCCTAAACGCTAAACGCTTTAATTTCGTTTTCTTCGGCACCGATGATTTTTCGGTTATTGTTTTGGAAGAATTAAAAAAGGCAGGACTTATTCCCGCCCTCTTAGTCACTGCTCCAGACCGCAAAAAAGGCCGTGGTATGATTCTCACTCCCCCACCCGCAAAACTCTGGGCACAAGAAAACAACATTCCCCTCCTCCAACCAGAAAAATTAGACAAGGCCCTAGGCTCTAGGCTTCAGGCTCTAGGGGCAGATTTGTTTATCGTCGCGAGTTACGGAAACATTTTGCCGAAGGAGGTTTTAAAAATTCCAAAACATGGCACGCTCAATGTGCACCCATCGCTTTTGCCACTCTTTCGCGGCCCCTCCCCTCTACAGCACCAAATACTTGAGAATGCAGAAGACGTGGGAGTCACCATTATGCTTATAGATGAAAAAATTGACCACGGGCCAATCGTCGCGCAGGAAGTGTTGGGATTTAAGATTTCAGATTTAAGATTTAAGGATTTGCGGGATGAACTTGCGCATCTAGGCGGGAAATTGCTTGCCAGCACCATTCCCGATTGGGTAGCAGGAAACATTGACCCGCAAGAGCAAGACCACGCCGCCGCTACATACACAAAAATGATTACAAAAGAATCGGGGCTTATTGATATGCTACAGGAAAGCCCTGAGATGCTCTACAGAAAATGGAGGGCGTTTACCCCATGGCCCGGAGTGTACTTTTTCAAAAACAATAGGCGCATAAAAATCACCGACGCGGAATTAAAAAATGGATCATTTGTGATAAAAAAAGTAATTCCGGAGGGAAAAAGAGAAATTGATTATTCAGCATATGGACAAAATTAAAACCCGTCGCGTAAGCGACGGGCGTTTTAAATATTTTGGTATTAGCCGTCAATGCCAATACTTTTGAGGTCGCGGAAAAACTCCGGCTTGAGGTCAAAATATCGCTCTTCTTTTGGCGGCTTTGTGTCCACTGGGCGAATATCTTCCCAGTCGCGCGACTCGCACGGAAATGGAACTTCAACATCATAAAACATGATCGCCTCAACCGTTGCTCCCATTGCGCGTGTCAGGTAACTTCGATGAATACCGTCAAGAAGTTTTGGTTTTCTGCCGTTTTTACGAACCTCAATAATCGTCGGTACATAATGTGCAAGCGCAATGTCGCCTTCTGTAGTCTTTCCAACCACGATCATTGGAGGATAGTTCTTAAAACCACCAGGCACCGCAAATCCTGAAAAGACTGAAGGAAACTCTTCAAGAAGTTTTTGATATTTTGAACGTTCTACAAATGTTTGTCCAATACGTACCTGGCGCGGATCAATTTGTACCCGCTTCATCCAACAATTTTGGGTGTATACCTTACAAGAACTATCGCCCACGATGGATACGTTAAAAAGAATTTTCTTCAAATATTCAATCGGCATAATATGCACCTGAAGGACCGATGCAATGTTTCGTAAAGACACGATTTCTTTAATATTGGGCGTAAACAAAAAATCATTCTTCACAATACCGGTTCTGTCTTGAAATATTTCAAGCGGAATCGGATCAAACATCGTGTTTCTCCTATACAAAAAACTCTCTATTCTAATAGAGAGTGTAGAAAAATGAACCGCCCGTGTCACTTTACGAGCGACGAAAAATGTTTTTCAATATTCCACCGCCGCGCCTTAAAACATGGAGTGCCTTTCGCTTGCTTCTGCGAAGTTCGCGCGACATTTCATCTTTCGCCTCGTCAATTGCCGCGTATAAGTCGTCTTTGACTGCCTCCGAGCGCATGTGCGCACTGTCGGAGTTAAAGTTTATCTCCGCACGATACACATCCCCTTTAAGGTGGTGTTTCGTAGTTTTTCCGATTTCAATTTCAAACAAAAGTTCCCCCGACTCTTCCGCATAATGCTTAAAAAATTTCTGAAGCGAATCAATTTTTGCCCGCGTGTACTCCTCAATCGCCGGGGTTAAATCAATCCCCGTCGTCTTTATTTTTACAACAATATTTTTATCCCGATCCATGTACTTATATTAACTCTTTATTCCTCATTCCTCAATATATATAAGTTTGCTCGGGTGATGGTGGCCATTTACAATCCGCACTTTTCCAAGCGAAACACAAAAATGCCGAGCAACAAGCTCAACAATTCTTTTGTTTGCCGCGTTTTTCTGCGGCCGCTCTTTTACCTTTATTTCAAAAAGAGTGTCGCTTATTTTCTCAACTGACTCCTTCTTTGCCCCCGGCGTCGCCCTCACTTTAACGTACATAATTGAATACCAGATACAAAATACTAAATACGAGATTCTAGATATTTTACGATATCATCCGATTCGTACATTGAAACTCCTTTTTCTTCATCAACTAAAAAAGGCACTTGACGTTTGCCTCCTTTTTCCATAAGGTCCGCGAGGTTTTTTTCATCAGCAATATTGCGTTCGTCTAAAGTAATGCCGATCTCCGCTGCCGCGCGCAAAACCTTTGCACAAAACGGACACCCTGTTTTTACGTAGAGTATTAACATCGTATTAACTGAAAGTAGAGAGTTATTTAGAAACCTCTGCCCGATCTTGCGTGGTAAGCCAGTCCATGACTTTTTTGCGATGTTTTACGACTGACCAGTGTTCTTCTTTGCCATCCCCTTCTTTAAACAAAGATGGGTGCGTATTTTTAAACTGTTTTAAAAGTGTCGTTGACGCCTGAGGAAACCTCTCCGGAATAGTGCTGTTATAGGAGTCTTTGAAATCAGAAAGTTTTACGAGGCCTTCGTTTTCTTTGAGTTTTTCGTCTATTTCGTAGTAGACCATAATGTTCTTAACCTTATCACATATGTCCTCAAAAAGCAAAATCTCTGCGACTACCTAAAAAACATTCCAATATTCTGCAGAATATTGGAATGTTTTTAGTATATTATATTCTGTAATTATTTATTCTTTAGATTTTTCTTTTTTCGGAATAAATTGCGAACCGCTTCCTTCATAAACCGGCTTCCCTTTTAAATTCTCGTTCCATTCGGTCATGTGCGCCTTCATGTCGCCGCCAAGTTCATTTTCCATTTTCGCCATTCTTCTTGCTATAAATTCATCCTCGTCAACGGGTCGTATCCAGTGCTGCACCTCAATGCGCCCAAACCTATTTCTGCCATAGACGCACCAGCGCGGATTCTCCCCTACCTTGCAGTCATACTCGTGCGCCAAACCCTGCAATTCATGCTCGGTTTTATGCGCATGTTTCTTCGGCTCTTCTTCTCCGTCAATAGTTTTAAATTTTTCAGTAGGCATATGCTTTATACTACACAGAACGCAAAAAAAAGAAAAGGGATATTTGAATATCCCTATATTTCTGCTATGATACTTTTCATATTCCCTAGCGGCCATGTCCCATACTAAGCTTTGCTCTAGTATCGGAGTCAGCGGCCACGCACCAAATTTTCCCTCCGCGGTAGCTCAGCGGTAGAGCGGCTCCCTGTTAAGGAGATGGTCGCAGGTTCGATCCCTGCCCGCGGAGGAAAGATCTGGTGTGGAGTGTAAAGAACGTCGTGGCTCCCCGCCTAGAAAGTTTGAAAAAATCACACCACAAATTTTAGCGCGTAATTGTACCTGTCCCCATTTTTAAATTTGGCAGAGAAATTCGTAAAAATATCATTAAAGGTACAATTAGAGACAAGAGGCAAAATTAGAACCAAAAAATATTGCATGATTTATTGCAACATAGAAGATCTAAGAAACGAAAGCGACGTAGAGCAAAAGCTCTGCGTTCCTCTTATTACGACTTCTTCAGAAAAAGGTTTAGGCTACTCAAAAAGTGATTATAGTTCAAAAAAGACTCTTAAAAAAATGGTCATTGGCAAAAGCGGGGACAAAAAATCTTATCGCCCAGATTTCATTACATTTATTCAAGGAACGCCAGTATTGGTAATTGAAGCAAAAAGCCCAGAGGAAGACCTGACAGAGGGATATAGAGAAGCGAGATTGTATGCGAACGAGTTAAATGCCATATACCCCTCCGGAATAAATCCATGTACGAAGGTTCTGGTGACAAATGGTAAAGAAATTTGGTACGGCAAAAATGATGAAAGAGAAGTCTTCGGTAAATTAACTTTTAAAGATATCAACATTTCCAACAAGAAATTTACTGATCTGTTAGATTTTTGCAGCAAAAGTAAGATTAATAATGAATTAGAGACTGTTATAAAAAAAACGCGCAGTAAAAAAAATTTTAGTAAACCAACTGCAATACTTGGAGGAAAAGCGAGTAGGGAGGAGGAACTTGGAAGCAATACTTTTGGTTCTGCTTTAATGTATGAATATCAGAGAATATTCAACCCTGAAACAAGAGAAGACAGGGTAGAAATTGTCAGAAATGCTTATATACCTTCTACGGGAATTGAAAAACACAAGAGCCCAATTCGAAAGCTAATTCTCGCTACGCTGCCACCCAGCTTAAAAAACACAACGAAAATCGAAAATACATCAAAACCACGAGAACTTTTGAGCAAGCTCCTGTCCCCCCAAAGGCTATCCAATCAGCTAATTTTATTAATTGGTAATGTTGGATCAGGAAAAACTACCTTTATTGATTATTTGAGAGAAATCGTATTGCCCACAGAGATAAAAAATAAGACAACGTGGGTATATATTGATTTAAACTTCGCACCCAACACGAAAGATGAAATTTATCCCTGGGTCCAAGAAAAAATAGTTGCTCAATTGAAAGATACACACCAAGAACTTAACCTCGATCACATTGATGAATTGAAAAAGCTATATGCTGGTGATATAGAAGCATTTGAAATTGGTGAAGGAAGTTTACTAAGAGATGACCCAAAAGAATATAATAAATTGCTTGCCAAACTGATCCAAGAAGCAAAGGCAGACAAAAATAAAACCGCTAAAGCATACACAAGATATTTATGCGGCGATAGAGGAAAAACATTTATACTCATACTTGATAATGGAGATAAGAGAAACAAAGAAGATCAACTGCTGATGTTCGAAGTGGCCAGATGGGCAAAAGAAGAGTTTCGAGCTTTAATATTTTTGTCACTACGAGATGTCACATACGATTTACACAAAACGGAGCCTCCTCTTGATACTGTTATCAAGGATATGGCCTTTAGAATTGATCCACCAGAATTAAGCCAAGTACTTTACAGAAGAGTCGCATACGCAATTCAGAACTCACCGTCAAGGGGAATCAAAATGACCTTAAATAATATGGTTGTGAATATCTCAAAAAAAGAACAAGACATGTATTTAAAATGTATTCTAGAATCGCTTTATAATTCAAGTCCGTTCTCAAGAAAATTGATAAATGGGCTGGCTGGAAGGGATCTGCGAAGAGGGATAGAGATATTTATAACGTTTTGTAGAAGTGGACATATTTCTAATAAAGAAATATTGAAAATGCGTGTCTCAAATGGTTCCCACCCCCTTGAAGAACACATCGTCTTGAGGGCTTTGTTAAGGGGTAGTAAGCGATTTTATTCAGGGAGAGACTCTTATATTAAAAACTTATTTGAAAGCTACCCGGACGAAGAAGTAATCCCCGATCCATTTGTGAGGATGTCAATATTGAAATGGTTTCAAGAAAAAAAAGCGATCCGAGGTCCTAGTGATGCTAAGGGCTTCCATCCTATCGCTGATCTAGAAACAGATCTCCAATTGATTGGACATAATGAGAAAAGAGTACGAAGTGAAGTAGTAAACTTGCTAAGAGAGCGCTGCCTCATAAGTGAAGCGCAAACAGAAGAAATTCTTGCGGAGACAGATCCAAAAGAAATAGAAAAAGGAATTGAGGATAATGATCTGATAAAAATAGCGCCCGCTGGCACAATTCACTTAGACCTGCTTCTGAATATTGTTTATTTGTCTGCCTGTGCCGAGGATATTTGGTATTGGAGCCATCAGACGGCAACAACTATAAAGGAACGACTAACAAGAGAACAGGGGGTTGGACATTATTCGTTATCGACCAACTTAAAAAATTCATCGGACCTAATTGATTATTTAATTGATTATCAAAAAAAATACTACCCCAACAATGAGACTATCATTGACAAAGACATTCCACGCATAGACCTACAAACAATTAAAAAATTTGTCTCTGAGAGAGAACTAAAGGTACAAAACAAGAACTCTGACTTGAAGAGGCGTTACCCTTTTAATAAAGAGCTTGTATGTTCTATTGAGAGGATTATCCTCAGGGCTGGAATCAGAGTACTCGTAGAGCCGGGCGTCTACGGCTTCATCATGAAAAGAGACATAAGGCAAGCAGAAAGTTTCCAGCAAGGTAAAAAAGTCAAAGTGCGAGTCAATGGTCTAGATGAAGATCGTAGTACGCTTATTTTAAGTCTAATAGAAAAATGAGGGGTTTAGAAAGGTTTCATAGGTGACTCCGAATGAACTAAGATTATTAATTGTCTAACTTGCTCCAGCGACACGCTCGGATAAGAAAACACCCCCTCCCACCTTGTCGTCCGTAGCGTGTCCAGCCACGCGAGTACTTTTTTGAGCCTTGATTTTCAATGCTCTTTTTTGATACTCCAAGTTGGACATCAGAACTTTTCTTGGTTATATTTCCCATAGAAAGATTTTATTACAAAAAAGGGGTGGTATCATGAACAACCTGCGACTACAAGGAAAGATTGTCGTTGTCGCTTACTCTGGAGGGCCTGATGCAACAGCACTTACACATCGCTTGAAAATGTCTGGGGCGGTGGTTCATCCGTTCTACATTAATTACCGCAAACAACACAATCACCCTAAGACTCTTAACGACTTAAGGGCGGCAAATGCATCTGCAGAAATCCTCGGTATCCAGAAAGTCGAAACAGTTCGAGCCCCACTTGGAGAACGAAGCAAGGGTGAGCGTAATGGGTTCTTCGTTGAAGTTCTCTCACCCATTGCGAGAGAACTTGGAAGTTCCCACATTGGACTTGGCACCATATGGGATGGAACAGACGATGATTTGAGTGTTGAATCCTTGTCTCTTCGTGGCTGTGAGCACAACTGTGAAGTAGTCACGTGGGATAGTTTCGGTATACACGAAAAGGCAGATCAGTTTCTGGGGGTAGACACTAAGACGCGCGAAGCGCTGTTTCAGACCACATCATGCCAACGGTGGTGGATATGGAAAACCGAGTGTGGTGGATGCTACAGCTGCAAGGCACGTCACGGAGCTTTTCTCAAGGCCTTTGGGTACGACCCCACGGTTTATTACAAAGCTGTATCCTCACTATAATTCTTTTCTCAAAAGTCGCTTCATTATTGAGTGACTTTTTTGTTACGTAAATCCAAGTAATTGTAAATCCCGTTCAACATTTACCCAATCAAAAGTTCTCCGCCTCGCTCTTACTCGTCGAGACGGGTGAACTCGTCCACAATGGGGAGTAACATTGACAAAGTAATAGTATTGTGCTATTTTTTGTACAGTTTTCAAAATAATTAGAGAGGAAAAAATTAATGCACACGCGTGATACATCGAGATTCACGTTCCATTTTAATTCAGATTTCAGTGGCAATATCGTCTGCATCAATAAGGAAACAGGAGCAGAGATGCAAATTCCCGCAGAGGAAATCTTGCAACTGGTAGCCTACCATTATCTAGCTGCAAAAAAAATTGAAAAACTCGAACAAGCAAGTATTGAAGAACTTCTACTAGCATGAGTTTGTAATATTTTTATAACCAACCGCCCAAGGAAAACCGTCCTTGCGGCGGTTTTTTACATAAACCCTGCCTGCCAGTAGGCAGGCAGCCCCCCTATTTCAATTTTAATTTGTTTCCACCCCGCCTTGCCTGATGCAAGTCGAGGCAGGTCAAAAGTTCTCCGCCTCGCTCTTACTCGTCAAGACGGATAAACTCGTCCACAATGTGGAGCAAGCAATTTTTCAATTGTGTTTGCAGTAGAGCGCATTTCACATCTGATACACTTTTGTTATGTATCTGAAGCGTGCTTTTTGGTAAAATTGGGTTATGAGACTTCCTCCTTCGTTAAAACTTCGGCGGACAAGCAATAATTTTTTCAGATTGGTTATTGCGATTGCGGTGTCAGAAGCGGCCGGAATTATCGGGTCAGTTTTCACCGTCTCGGCCATTCCGACTTGGTATGCCGGACTTGTGAAGCCGGCGCTCAATCCTCCGAGCTGGGTTTTCGGGCCTGTTTGGACGATACTCTATGCGCTGATGGGCATTGCGGCGTTTTGGGTGTGGCGTATGGGTTGGGAACGGAAAGAGATAAAAATGGCGCTTGGAGTGTTTGGCATCCAGCTTTTCTTAAATGCCATCTGGTCAATCATTTTCTTTGGTCTGCATAGCTCCACCTGGGCCCTCGTGGATATCATTCTGCTGTGGTTTGCAATCGTTTGGACAATGGTTGTTTTCTATAAAATTTCAAAGCCGGCAGCATATTTACTTATTCCATATCTTCTCTGGGTTAGTTTTGCTTCGTATCTTAATTATTCTATTTGGTTATTAAACTAACTACATGAGAAAAAAGACAGTAAAAGTAAGTGACAAGATCCAGAAAAACTATCAATATGAGCTTACCGAACCGGCTGGCAGGAATTTTCATGCTAGTTTTAAGCCCGAGCTCACTCCCAAACAAATGCTTACCTTGGGCGTTTTCGGCGGCAAGTACATGACCGACTGCAAAAAAGAATTTCCCAAGGGCTGGTTTACGCGCGCCAAACTTTCGCCCGAGCATCACGACGATACGCTGAATTATTTTCATAAACACGCGAGCCAACCGCTTAAGGTGTGGGTTAAAAAGGGATGGATCAATAAAAAGCATGATCCAAGAGGATGGTTTCAGTGGTATTGCCGTTACTACATGGGCCGGCGACTTCCCGGCGAAGACGAACGGCAGATCAAACGCTGGAAAGCCATTCGGCGGCACATTGCGCAGGTCAAAAAGAATTGCAGAAAGAGAGATTTAACCTGCCGTCCGACGCAAAGACAGGCGGTACTTCACTGGGCCTACGACAGCCGGAAAATATAACTCGCACAATTTGCTTAATTAAGCAAACCTGCCCGCCGGCAGACAAGACTGGATCACAATTGAGGGCCGAGGAGTGAAAGAAGTGCAAGACAGGCGACGAAATCCTTTTTCCCTTCATAGTAACTCGCTGTTCCCGCAAAAAACTCCCATTGTCGGGAGTTTTTTGTTTTCTTCTTGAAAAATAAAGACGGGGATGTTACTTTATTTCCAGAGTCATTGGAAATAAGGAGGGCTCAATATGCGTAAGGGCAGAGGGCTCGTAGATGTTGATATTTATAATGAATTATTGAAAGTTCCCGGAGCGCGCAAATTGTTACTTGATAACACAACAAACCACAGAACAAATCCGAAGACGAATAAGGTGTGCGCTGAAATTCATGAGGACGCTTGGCCAGAAGTGAAAGAAATGGTCGCCAATTGGAAACGCTTCAAGAAAGGACAGCCGCAGCAAACGCATACAAAAATAGCGCCAAAGAAAGGGACTGCTGTTAAAAAAGAATCGGCTATTGACCCGAAACAGCAAGAGTGTATTCGGAGACTAAGAAAGCTGAAGCCAGGAGATAAGTTTGCATACAAAAATGTTGGCTATGGCCTCACGAGCTACGAAGATGGCAGTGACGCCATTGAAATCAAAAAAGGGAAACTATTCACCGAGACCTTCGATAGCATGGGCATGGAATGGACGGGAGCCACTTGGAAGTTTGACGGCGGACTTGGCTTAGTAACCTATATCGTTCTTATGGAAGATGTGCCCGAGGGGCAACTCGCGGATCAAGGTTAACACATCACATACCCGGCTCTTGTAGTCGGGTTTTTATCGCACAGATCGCTCAAGCGGGATTAATCTGGACAAAGCTCTGGCACCTGCGATAAACTCTCGCCACCTCAGTAGTAGAGCGCTACGCGCTCACTACGGGGCAGGCACGAGCATACCCGCCTTCACACGAGGTTACGGCAGGTAGGCAGCTCGTAACACGGGGTTACTTCTGGTCAGTGGTGCCAACGAGTTTTGGTTTTATTTTTACCGAAAGTGTTGCTGCGGGCGAAATACGAACCCAGTGCATTGACCAAGGCAATAGATTACTCTAAGCTAATTTCAGCTTTTAAAGTTCCTTGATTGGGGTGGGATATGAGAGTTGGCCTGATTGCTTGTTCAAAAACCAAACGAGTTGGCAGGTATAAGGCGAGAGAATTGTATTGTTCTCCTTTATTTCGTTTTGCGTGGCAATACACAAGTCAGCATTTTGATAGGGTGTTTATCCTTTCTGCTAAATATGGTCTACTTGACCCAGAAAGACGCGTCTGCGACTACGACACTACGTTGAATACTATGACAATTGATGCGCGGAAACGATGGTCTGTACAAGTAGCGAAACAAATTCTGCAAAAAACAAACACAAGTGACGAGCTTCACCTCTTTTGCGGTAAAAAATATAGAGAATTTGTTGTGGCATTGCTACGAGGGCAAAAATGTTTTTATCCTCTCCACGGTTTAGGTATCGGGCAGCAGCTGCAATGGTATAAAGAGAGATTATAGGCCGCCGACATAATTAATCGGCGGTTTTCATTTTACAATCGCAAGCAACGAGTTAGTCTGTTGCAACGAAACGTTAGGGCGCGGAAACATCTCCTCCCGTTTTATCTTCCATAACATGTCCAAGCCCCACGCGAGCCAACAAATCACACCACAAATTTTATTAAAAAAATGTACTTATCCCTATTTCTATTTCCCGATTCCCCAAGTAAGTAGTTTAAAAAAACCAGCCTTTTCCAAAGTCTTTATTGTAATTTATCCAGGCTAAGCAGCATATTCCACGTTTTTCCCTTGTCGCTTGATTTCCAGATGCGCGCTAGATCTGAATTTATGTAGATGACATTCGGATCAATCGGGTCAAAGACGATGTTTGCAACACGATGGTCATTGGTAATACCGTTCGGAAGTTTTCCTACGGCATTCCACGTTCTACCGCCGTTGGTACTCTCAAAAATGTCATTTGGCTGGGCATATAGATTGACTCCGATCAGTTTCGTGCCGGTTTCATCATGCGGATTGTAACGCGCGAAGTTGACCATCATATTATCCGGTTCAAGGAGACTGCCATCGATTGAGTAATAAATTTTATCCATATTATCCTTGCTGGCCATAATATAAAAACGGTTTAAATCCACCGCTGAGACATCAAGATGCCTTATGCCAAGGTCAAGCGTAGCACCAAGTTTCGTCCAGCTCTCTCCGGCATCATTAGTTTCCAAAAACCCCCATTGTTCGTCTGTAGATTTTTTGTCGACATTGGTGCCGCTTGGCAACCCAAACGTGGCCAACCTCAACCTCTTCGGATCCCGGACATCAATGAAAATTCCAGGCACTCTTAAATCTGGAAACAGTCCGGTCGAAAGCTCTTTCCATGTTTTGCCATTATCCACCGTTTTGTAGACAATACCTTTCGTTACAAAAGTCTTGCCCTTATCGGGGCCATCCATGCCTTGAGGCAAAGCCGATGTCGTGACATACACTATGTTCGTATCCGTTGGATTCATGACCGCACTTTCCGTATAGGCACTCATCTCGCTCGTGAAAAGTTGGTGCCAGGTGGCACCGCCGTCCAAACTTTCAGAAAGCCCCCCAAGTCCTTCTCCCACTTTTCCTGGAGCACTGCCGCCCGGAGCCAACAGGCGCTGTGGATTTGAAGGATCTATATACAGGTGGAAACGAAGTTCATAACAAGGCTTTGATGGATCATCGTTTCGAGGCAAGCCCTTAAGTCCCTTCCCCGAAAAACTCCACGTATTGCCGCCGTCAACACTTTTATATAGACCCTTATACTCTACATTGATATACATTTCCTTGTTGTTTTTTGGATTAACCACAAACGCCTGTTCAGTTCTGTAGTTATCAAAACCCAACCTTGGATAGCAGTTCACCGGATGTCCTTGGACAACATCGCTCTCAGCCACTGTTCTTGGTTTACTAGGAAAAGATATTTTCTGAAGCGTTGTTGCCGGCTTAGATTTTCCGAGATCTGTCTCGGATACATTTTCTTGGCCGGATTTTGGCATGTCTGCGCGTGGTATTGCCTCTTCAATATTTTGCATACTACGAGCGGAGCTCTGCGGCTCATTTATGATTTCTTCCGGCCCTTCTCGTTCTGATTGTGTTGAAAAATAAAAATGACTGCCCAGTCCGGCTGCCACGATGACAGCTACAATTCCAATAATGAAAATATGAGTGAATCCCCTTTCGGTTTTCATGTTTTTTATTGTATCAAAACTTTTATGACACTCAAAAACTAGGAGAATTCGGAGAGAGTGCTGCAAAGGCCAGAGAAAAAAATTCGTTCAGCAAAACTTTAACCGGAAACACCTCTTCCTGCCTTGTCATTCATGGCATATCCAGCTACGCACGCTTGATATTAAGGCTAAATTTTTTTCAACATATTGTAAATCTCTTGTCTATACCAAAAAATATTTACCCCCACACCTGTTTTCTTTTTCTCCTCAAATCGTTATTATATCTAGATGTTTTATGTGTATATTTTAAAAAGCAAACAGGATCATAGGTTATATGTGGGTTCAACCAATAATTTAAAGCGTAGATTTGCTGAGCATAACAAAAATCTGGTATACTCAACAAAATCCCGCGCTCCATTTGAGTTGCGTTATTATGAAGCATATCACTCTGAAAAAGATGCTAGATATCGTGAACGCTCATTAAAGAAAGGCGGCAATGCGCTTGCGCAACTCAAACGAAGAATTGTAAAAAGTATATTCTAAAGAAAATAGGTGTGGGGGTTTACGTTTAAACATAAATCGTCTACAATACAGAGTTATAAGTATGACAATCGCAAAAGTATATTTAATCGGATCATTAAGAAACCCTGAAGTCCCGCAGATAGCAAATAAAATACGGGAGCTCGGGTTTGAAGTTTTTGATGACTGGCACGCCGCCGGACCGGAAGCGGATGATAAGTGGAGAGATTATGAAAAATCAAGAGGCCGCACGTATAAAGAGGCACTTGATGGGTTGGCGGCAAACCATGTATATCATTTTGACTTAAAACATCTGGATGAATCCCATATCACCATTTTGCATTTACCCGCGGGAAAATCGGGCCATCTTGAACTTGGGTACGCAATCGGAAAAGGCAAGAAGGGCTACATTCTCCTTGATAGCGCCGAGCGATGGGATGTGATGTACAAGTTTGCTCATGGAGTATTCCATAATTTTGATGAACTGTTGGAAGAATTAAATCGGATAAAAAGCGAATTTGTACAACCTGAAAAAATAAATAATGAGTCCGGTATTCATCAGGACGATTATTCACTTCAATTTTAACTTGTCTCAACTCCCCACTCTGATAAACATCGGAGCGGGGGTTTATTTTATATCTGAAATGCGCAAGGCGCTAATAATTTGAGATTTTTTTAGCCAATTGCAACTCCGTGATATGTTGAAATGCCGGATATTTGCATCATTGCGGGTGTATATCCTCGTTTGGGACGTATGGCAGAACCCGAAAGCGGCACAGAGGTATCCGGAACAAATATGGAAGGGTGAGAAAGAGGGTCTGGTGCGAATTCCTGTTTAAATAAGTCACCGCGTTTCGTTGCCTTAATCCAGTGCTCTTCAATTTTGGTACCAAGCGGCGTTGATGGGTGACCGGTTGTAGTTGCACCTTGTTCACTTGGGGCCACAAAAAAAGGAATATATACGCCTTGTTTTGCCATTTCTCGCGCAAACTCTTCCGCAAAATCACTTTGATAGCACGCGTTAGAAAGTATGACATCATCTTCCGGTTTTTTAACTCCATCACGATATCGGCTCGCAAAAGCTTCCGCGAGTTTTTTAGGTGAAAGGTACCTGCTTGTGTTCAATGTTACAACATTGCCTCCACCCAAATCCTGACCCCCATCACGAAAATAAATACCGTCTGGGGAGCCGTGCGCAAAAATATACAATATCATTTCCGCTGGAGCGTCAATAATCGCTTTTGTGGCAACCGTTTCAGGGTCAGACTCATCACCACTCACATGTACAAAGGAACCCCCCTCACGCGCAACACGCTCTTTAATCGCATTGAGTTTTTCGGGAGTTGCAAATAATGGCACCCCCTTCTTTTTTTCGTTGTGTGTAAGAACTACCGCGTTTTTAGGGATTAGTTTATTCATGTTTTTGCCCCGCTCCTCTTCAATCGCAAAAGATGCTCGTTTGATTCCATTTTCATCCAATGACTCATTTCTATTAAAAAGATACTGCATAACGTGTGCGGCTCTGTGCATGAGCTGTATGGGGTTGACCCCGTATTTTATTTGCGTTTCGTGAAGCATTGCAAGGCTAGCTTCTTGTTTCTTTTTGTTAAATCCTTCAAAAGCTACTCTCATTAATTGTTCTCGCCATTGTGTAAATTCAGTATCACCAAAAAGCGTTGAAGATTTTTTTAAATATTTAGCAATCAGCATAAGAGTGGGATCATCAATGGTCTCAAAGGCTAGATTAGAGGCTATATTCTCCATTACCTCAAGTTGTTTTATATGCTGCAAAGACAGCAAAGTAAGAAATAGCTGCCGCGGGCGCGGTGGCAATGCCTCACGAATTTTTTTCTTATCAGGTTCAGAAATAAGTTCAGAAGAAAGAATAACATCTATTTCATTGTAATGCGTGCTACCTTGTTTGCGTATATTTTCAAGAAGAATATCGGCCGCTCCTGGCACTTTGTTATATTTTTCATAATAAGATACGGCAACGGCATATCGGGATAGTGCCCTTCGCACTAAGTCAGGGGCATTTGGAGTCGCGGAAAAAGAATTTGCGTTTATAATAAAATAAAAAGGAGATCTTTCCGCGAGTTTTTTAATAACCTCTTGATCACGGCCCGGAGATTGCCAACTGCTATAATGCTCCAACAGTACCTGCGCTATACGTTCTCCTGTTTTTGTATTTGGAAATTCTATAGCTATCCGTTTTGCAAACGTAAATTTTTCATCCTTTGCAAGCCCCGTAAAAATTTTTTCAGCTTTTTCAAGAAACGCGGATTCAGATTTGTAATCATATGTGTCACTGAGTTTTGTAAGTAACAATTCCGTATATGATTTATTGACCGCTTCAGCGGGGACCCTTGTTTCGTAGACTGCACGAGGATGAGTGGTAGTATCGAGCGCATTTGCTTCCAGTGCTTGAGATGCGGGTGCCGTGGCAAGAAATGCCGCTACCACCTTAGCTGTTTTAGCGGCTTTTGTCGGTTTAAAATTTCGTTCCCCTTCTTTCATAAGCCTATTTTAACACATCTGAGATAGTTTGACTTATAGCTAAAAATGTATTAATTTTCAAAGAGCGTTTCCGGTTTTGAGGAGGAGACTTTTGACTAAGATTCTTTCCCTTGCTCTGCATAGAGTGATACGCCGCGTCGGAGTCAATATCCTCGTCTGTGTAGTACTTTTGAATATGGCGCTCGGGTGGGTGCTTGACCGCCTGCACGAAGCAACTCACGCGCTCATACAAGCGCTTGGTCTCAAGCACCTTGAGGATTGGCTCCGCAGACAACCTTTGTGGTTTCCCGTGATGCTTATGGTGTGTATGGTAGTAGGTTATGTCGCCTTTAACATATACGAGCTCGCTCTCTTGCTTAACAAACAGATCATCTTGGCGCTCGTGCTCAGTACAATCTTTAAGGTCGTGTATCTGGGGATCTTTAACTATCTGATGCACATCTATTCGGAACAATTCCTGGGAATCTGGTGGATCAGAAAATTGTATGAGCGGTATCAGGCGATACGGGCCTTTGTGCTCAATTATATTAAGCAACAGCCGTGGTACACGCGCGCGGTTATCATTAAAAATATGATTAAAGACCGCGCGAAAGAATTTTTGAAAACTTCGCCGATGTTCGCTCTCGCAAAACGATTATTGCGACGCAAATCAAGTGAGGTATAACACAAGAAGCGGCCCTCCAGCCGCTTTTTTATTTTTCTTGACACATGCACTAATATGTGATAATTTTTGCACAGTTTGTCATCGCAAAGAAGCGAGAGGTAAATGAGTATTGCATCCACAGTTTACAACGCCGTACGTGACGCGATAGCTCTTTTTTTTGAGCCGCTCAGCATTGAAGACACGCCACGCTTGCAGAGAAATACTCCCAAAGTAAAGTCTCTTGTATCCGGTTTTTTAATTACCATAGAGCGGAAAAAAGGGTGTGTGCTTAAGAGTCGTCCTAAGGACTCTCCTGAGGAAACTCCTTATACAGATTCCGGAGTAGATGAATATTTTGAGGTTACGGTCACATTTGATCCAAAACAGAATGCCCAGTTTCCAAATGCAAAGGGTCCGTGGAAATTTTTACTCACCAACAGTATGAATAAAAACAGCGGCTATGGTTTTTCCGGGCGCGTTCACTACCAACCGCGTGGAGACAAATTCAAAATAATCGAAGTTGCGGAGGCATATGAAGATTACCGTCATGCCGATATCATAGGAGGTGGTAGACCTTCACCCGAGATGGTTGTATGGGTGCGAATCCATGTACAACAAGCAAACGGTACAACAACATACTCTGGAAACGGAATTGCCTGCCGACCCTGTTCTTCAGAAACTGGTATATAATAATTTTTCTCGCCATCCCTTGGGGTGGCTTTTTTGTTTTTATAAAATAAAAAAATGAGTATACTTTTATTATGGAAGAGCAGTGTTCTGTATGCAAAATAATACCAAAAGTTCTCGGCAAAAAATTTTTCTTTCATCTTTTTGGGCACGAGTATCCAAAACTTTTCTCCAAAGATGTTGCAAAACATCTTATCGGTCTTAATTTAAAACTCGTCGGCGGACTCTCAACGCGCGGGTGGACCGTGCATGATGTTGACGTAACTGGAGAGAAAAAGGACGCCGCCGTTTTAGAAGAACGTCTGCGCAAGGACAACATCCCCCATCCTATCCATCTCTGTAGACAAAAACCAAACCACTCCCACTTTCTCTGCGCGTTAAACGGCATAAAACTCGTCCTCACCGGAAGGGGGTATTAAAAATTGACAATTTTATTTCAATACAATAAGATTTATTTCAGTTTGCGGTCAACAAAAAGAGAGGTAGAAATGCTATACGAAGACTATATGGTAGTTGCCTGTGGCATGCGCGAGAGTAAGGAACGATCAACATATTTTTGCGAACTAGTGGGAAACAGTGGATTTGGAGGCAGGAATCATAAAATTAACTTTAGTTTGATAATCAAAGGATGCGTAGGAGAGAAAGAATACCGTGCCAAATATGATGCTGTTATGCCGCACATTAAAGTAGGAGATCTGCTACATTGTGAGTTTGTTTGGCAGTGGCACGGTGATTTTCTCAATTTATGCCTGTCTGGGTTTATTCAGGTAAAACCATGCCGATTAGGATCAATCCAAAATGTTTCCGCTGAAGATTTTCTTAACCCTGATAGGGGCTACTGGGTAAGAACAAAAGTCGTCGGAAAATGGGTCCACTTTCCCGGAGTCATTCACTGTGGCGGTAATGCGTTTATTCCCCTAAACTTGAGGAGTGGGTATCCTCAGTTAGTAGATTCAGGTTATTCAGAATCAGCACAAGGCGCCCTCGTGTGGAAGCCAAAACCGAAACGACTGGTACGAAACATCGTGAGGGAATTCTTCAAACCACTCTTTCAAGAATAATTTGAGTTAGCCGACAGATAGTCGGCTTTTTCTTTTTTAGAAAACTTGACATTTTTATTGTGGTAATGTAATATTTATTTCGGACAAAAAGGAGGTTTCCGAATGGCTACAACTAAGTACCCGCCCATTTCTCCCGGAACACTTGTGAAGACAACGCAGCCAAATTTGAATTTAAGACATCAGTGGACAGATGAAGGGTGGGCAAGTAAGAAGTCGTGGGTTCAAGGAAAGGTCATCACCCACCACGATTCTCATGGCCTTTGCTATGATGTAGAGCACGAGGACGGAACGGTGGGCTGCTATGATCCATCAGAGATTGAAGCGGTTCGAGAGACACCCGATCTCGCAAGAGAGGAGAGGCGGAGAGAAGCAGAGATGGTTCTCCATCATGATGATTCTCCCTGTACCGCGCGCTTGAACAAAAATGGATACTGCCCTGAATGTAAATTTGTTCCGGATATGCAGAGTACGTGTTTTTATTATTACTGTCCCGCATGCAATATTCCATTACCCTCAAAAAGCATGACTTGCACCCAGTGTAACCATACCTTCGCGAAGCCCGGTAAATAGCCGGGTTTTTCTTTTTTACATTTACTAGATATTATATTTGAGTTGTGATATGTTGGTAGCAGATAAAATCAGCCTCTGTAAGTGAGAAAGCCGAGATGAAAACACCGCGCATCAGCTTTAACATTCGGATTGACGATAAAGGCTCCTTTTCCGGAAAGCAAATAATGAATGCCGTACGCAAAGTAGCGGGAGACGCTTACCACGAAGTTCTTGTAGAGGTCAAAGATGACAGAATGTTTTATGAGATAGGACATAATTCACCAAGTCCGGAAAGCGATTGCGTTGTTTCCGCCGATGGTGGCAATATATGTCCCCAAGAAAGATATAGTGAGGTAATAACAATACAATCTCATAAACATGAGGGAGAAAAGTTTGCGGTTAATGTGCCCCTTGAAACAGCCGTGAAAAGACTTCGTGATTTAAGCAAACAAGTTGCATCCATTCTGTTAAAAAAGTAAATGTGAAATCCGCTTGAAAGCGGATTTTTTATATCTTATTCACAAAAATTTAAAACTCATCCTCACCGGAAGGGGGTATTAAAAAATTGACGTTTTTGTCTTCCTGTGTTATTTTTAAAACAGAGGTTCGGTCAATGAGAGGTGCGGCGTGAAAGAACTTTTTGTACTCGGAGCACATGATCCGGAGATGGTCCGCATTATTGCCCTTTTAGAGGGTGCGGGAAAAAATTTTATCTATGCAAAAAAAGACGGAGAGCGAGTCCGCTCCGGTACTGCATATGAAGCAAATAATAAAGATGAAATACCCGATACTGTCCGAGTGATTTTTGTTGAGTGTGAAGTGGCCGGCGTAATGCCATCATTTCGTATTGATCACCACCGCCCCGGAGATCCCGGATATGACAAGCGACCGGAAGAATATTTGCTTGGATCATCTCTCGGACAATTGTGTGCGTATCTTGAGAGAACACCCACCGAGGAAGATACAGTAATTGCGGCTATGGATCATTGCTTTCACGCCGCAGTAAAAGGCCTGTGCCCCGGAGTTTCTCCGTCCGCTGTGCTTAAAATGAAAATTGAAAAAATCGCAGAGGGGTACAATTGTTCCACCAAAGAGGTTGAAAAAGAGATAAGGCGATTTCAAGAAATAATCAGCACTTCCGAAACCATCCTCATAGGTGATCAATCTGTGCATGATGTCATTGGATCTTTAGGAGTTGGCTACACATTACAATTGCTTACAGCCTTAACGGCAGCAACAATAGAGAGAAAGGCGGTATTACTCCATGCCTTTGACACGAAGGGTGGCCCCGAAAAATTAATTTTAGGCGGCGATGTGCATGAGAAAACGGTACGTTATTTTATGCAAATATGGGCACCTGCTAATAGTCTTGAAAAAATTTTTGGAACGCCGAGCAGAGGATATGCCGGAGGATATCGAAAATAAATGTAGACTGCTGTAAGGCAGTCTTTTTTAATTAGAAACAAACTCCTTTATGTAGTATGCCCAGTTACATTTGACAAAACGGTATATTATGGGAACCTGTCCGAAGACAGTTTGTTGACACAGAGGACGCACATGCGCCTTGTCTTTGTCCGTTTTTTGCTTTTTATTGTCAGGCTCCTGCTGCCCCTTCATTACAGAATACGGATAAAAAATATTGAGGCCGTTAAGAATTTCAAGGGCGGGCTTATCATGCCGGACCACGTAGCTCTCATTGACCCCGTCATTTTGATGAGTCATGTGTGGAGATATACGAAAGCACGCCCTGTTGCATACACGGGACAGTTTGTGCAGCACCAACATGTCATGAAACTGATACGCGCATTGCCTATGGATAGCACGAGCGACGGAGCAAGCGCGTGGAAAGTCTGGAAAATTAACAAACAAAAAAAAGCTGTGCAAGAAGCGCTCGCCTCAGGAGAAAATATTCTTATTTACCCGTCTGGACAACTACGGGTCGGAGAATTTGAATCACTCGGTGGAAAAACTGCCACATTTGAACTCATGAAACAGAATCCGAATGCGCCAATTCTTTTAGTGCGCATCAGAGGACTGCGTGAAAGTCTCTTGTCACGGTTTTTCACGGATGGAGTACAAGTTCCCTCTTCAAAACATATGCTCGCGCTCATAAAGAAAAACTGGTGGAAACTCCTCACGCGTCGCGTGGAAGTTTCCCTAGAGTGCGAGCGGTTTGATACAGCCCCCTCTTTCCGAAATGCGCGAGAATGCAATGAATGGCTTGAGAAATGGTATCATCAAACACCTGACCCTCTCATTTCCGGACGCGATACCTGGAATGTCGGCGGGTTTTCGTACAATGCACGCATAAGCGAACATGATAATACCCCGATTGACCCTTCAATTGATAAGAAAGTGCGCACGCATATTGCAAACGAAGCGAATAAAAAACCGGGAGACATACATCTTGACCAAGAACTTGTGAAGGACCTGGGATTTGATTCACTTACGACTGCAACATTTTATTTCTGGATTGAAGAGCAATTTGGCCGCACAGTAGATATGAATGTTCCACTCCACACCGTCCGCGACGTAGTACTTGCGGCCTCAGGAGTATTCGGAGAAATATCTACTAAAGATGACTCTCCAGTACCTCCCCGCTGGATTGAGCATGGCCGAAAAACGCCTCTCTATCCAATTGAAGTGGAAAATATTCCGGCTGCATTTTTAAGTACCTTGCGGAGAATGGGACGAGGACGGATTGCGATGGGAGATGAGCGTGCAGGAATTCTTACCTACGGACAAACCCTGGAGCGAGCCCTTATGCTCTCCGACATTCTGCGAGAACTTCCGGGTGAGTGCGTTGGCATCATGCTTCCCGCATCAGTCGCCGCGACCATTACTGGGCTTGCGGTAATGCTTTCGGGAAAAGTGCCTGCATTTCTCAACTGGACAAACGGACAATCTCCGCTTGATGAATCAATCCGCCTTGCTGAAATAAAAACAATTCTCACCTCTGACGCGTTCCTTGATAAAGCACAAGTGATGCTCTCGAATGAAACCGCACAGATCATCCTGCCACTTGAGGAGATGCGAAAGCGTATCGGCCTCTCTTCGCTTTTAAAAGCAAAAATACGTTCACGTCTTCCCACTTCTCTATTGTTTAGAATTCTGGGCCTACATCTTTCAAAAAAAGATGATGCCGTAATTTTATTCACGAGTGGCTCTGAAAAAGCACCAAAAGGCGTGCGCCTCACTCACGGCAACATTCTTTCAAACATTGACGGGGCGCTTGAAGCAATTGAGAGTACGAAAGACGACGTCATGCTTGGATTTCTGCCCCCGTTTCACTCATTCGGGCTTACCCTCATTGCGATGCTCTGCCTTGTGGGCGGAGTAAAAACCGCATTTGACGCTGACCCCAAAAAATATCGTCGACTTGCAAGGCAGGCTCGTAAATGGAGAGCAACGCTTATTCCGGGCACGCCTGATTTTCTAAGCGGAATCATATCCGCCGGAACACCGGATGATTTTAAAACCGTGCGAGCGTTTCTTGCGGGAGCGCAGAAAACACCGCAGTCGCTTCGCGATCGCGCACAAGAGCTTAGCGGAGTGGTGCTTGAGGGATACGGCATCACCGAAACAGGGCCGCTTGTCGCGGTGAACAGATTAGATGAGCCGGCGGTAGGAGTTGGCAGGCCGATCAAAAACACACATATATGCATTGTTCATCCGGAAACAAAAACATTTTGTGCGCACGGAACAGAGGGGTTGATTTTGGTGCGAGGGCCAGGCGTATCCGTCGGATACCTTGGAGAAGTTCCGTTCCCAAAAATTTATGCCGAAAACAGATTGTGGTACAACACGGGCGATCTCGGAATGTTGAGCTCTCGCGGAGAACTGATAATTACCGGACGATTATCGCTCTTTCTAAAATCAGGCGGCGAAATGATAAGTATTCCTGCAGTTGAAGAAGCACTCATAACTCGCTGGCCTTCAAATGAAAATGGACCCGTGCTTACAGTGCACGGAGAAGAGCGAGAGGGTGAAACCGCCATTTTGTGCCTATATACGAAAGATGAAACAATTACCTGCGATGACGCGAACAAAGTTTTGAAAGAAGCGGGATTTAATCCGCTTTCGTATGTGCGCGTACGATGCGTACTTCCGGAAATTCCCCTTCTTGGAACCGGTAAGACAAATCGCCGCGCGCTGCCGAAACCAACGGAAGTCCTCAAACTACAGAAGCAGGAAATTGTGTAGCTTTTGTGCAAATCCCGACCAATGGTCGGGATTTTTTAAACCATTGACAAATCTTTTTTAATTAGTTATTATTTTACACAGAAAAACTAATTGAGAGGCGGGTTTACGCAATGAGTCACGCGCAGAAAACTATTGATGTGCATTGTCATCTTCATCATTTTGGCGATGAAAAACACGGGTATGTTCATCCGCAGTTTATAAACGGAGTTCGTGCCCGTTATTTTATGAGATCCATGGGTCTTATAACCGTTAAAGAAATGCTTGGTATGAAAAAGACAGACAAGGTACGTTTATCATATAAATATGCGCAACAACTAAAAGACACGGCAGAAAATTCATCTCTAGACCATGTGGTAATACTTGCGCTCGACGGTGTCTATTCCGGCGGCATATCGTTTGATAAAGAGCAGACAACATTTTATGTTAGTAATGATCTGGTTTTTGAATTTATTGGTAATTCAAAAAAAATGAAATGTGGAGCTTCAATTAATCCAAGCCGCCCCGACTGGGAAGACGAGCTTGATAAAAGCGCCGAGCAGGGAGCGGTGCTCATTAAGTGGCTACCCTGTACTATGGGCTTTGACCCCTCTAATCCTCAATATATTCCATTCTATGAAAAACTGCTTCATTATAAACTGCCGCTTTTATCTCATGTTGGATTTGAATACGCCCTGAATAATATCAACCCACGCTTTTCTGACTTAGACCGATTGCAATTACCGCTCCAGATGGGAGTTACGATCATTGCCGCTCATTGCTGCGGCGGGCGTCCTTTTGTTGATAGCGAAAAAATGTTTCAGGAGATGAAAAAATATATGGAGCGCTATCCAACACTGTATACTGATGTTTCTGCAATGGCTGTCGTAACCAGGAAGCATAGATTTAAAAAGTGCCTTGCTAACCCTATCATTAAGAAGCGGCTGATATACGGATCTGATTATCCTGTGCCCTATCAGTCCTGGGCATTTACTGCTGAGCTCAAGGATGCAAAGCTAGATATTCGCGATGTTCACAATTTTTTTGACCGAGACATATTGATTAAAAAAGCATGTGGCCTTTCTCATGAACACCTTGCGGCGGGTACTGCACTTATGAGAATGCCCCCAGGACAACATGAACTATGTTCTCCAAAAGAAATCGTCCAGTAAGGGATATCGTCCGTAGTCGTGAACGGTAGACGCTTTATATCCCGACCTTGTGTCGGGATTTTTTAATCTTCAGTTTTACTTGACAAAAGATGGTTTTTATGCTTTTCTAAATCAAGATACCTCAACGACATTCCGAGAAGGAGCAGCATCCATGAACGTGGGTTGTTTCCGCATTTTCGATCTGATCTTTAAATTTGGCGACTGGTTTTTAGCGCTCGTTGGGCACCATTACGCTGTTTTCCGCTGGTTTGTGAGATGGACACCAGCTCCGCTTATTCGTTATTCAAGCAGGCTTCGAGCATGGCGTGCGTACAAACACGCATCTCTTTTTGTACCCGCTTATAGAGAATTTTTAAAAGCCCGCGATTACTTACCGTGTGTAAAGCAATACGAACAGATTCCTGAAACCGATAAAGATAATTACATAAAAAAGTTTTCTACTGATGCGCGCTGTGTCAAGGGTGTGATTCCCTCTACTAATATAGTCATAGACGAATCTTCCGGCAGTTCCGGCACGCCATATAATTGGGTGCGCTCGCTTGAAGAGCGGCGTGTAAGTCACTTACTTGTCAGCCACTTCGCTCGTTTTTGCTTCGGTACACCATCCCGTCTCATCACCATCAACGCGTTCTCAATGGGCTCTTGGGCAACCGGGCTTAACATGGGACTCGCGCTTCAGAAGAATGGTCTTGTAAAAAATGTTGGGCCCGACATAGAGAAGATCCTTCACACGCTCCAATTCTTCGGCCCCTCCTATTCGTATCTTATCTGCGGGTATCCCCCATTTCTCAAATACCTCATTGATGAAGCAGGCGCACGAAAGTTTCCACTTTCCGAATACGAGCTTTTAGGCCTCGTAGGCGGGGAAGGAATGTCGGAAGGACTGCGAGATTATCTCCTTGCGCGCTTTAAGAAGGTCTACAGCGGATATGGCGCAACTGACTTAGAAATCGGAATCGCCGGAGAATCGCCGATATCGGTCGCTATACGCAGAGAGGCGCGAAACAATACCGCGCTGCGACACGCGCTATTTGGAGAAGATTCTCGCTTGCCGATGCTATTTCACTACAACCCCATGATGCACCATATTGAGGTGAATGCAAACAAAGAACTAATTTTTACAATCACGCGCTTGAATGTATTATCTCCTCGTGTGAGATACAACATACATGACGAAGGCGGAGTTATGGATTTTGGTACCATGGTCTCAAAATGCAGAGACCAGGGGCTCGATCTTGCAGAGAAATTCGGTTCAGAATATGCTGCTATGCCACGCCTGCCATTCATGTGGATATATGGCCGTAAAGATTCAACCATCAGTGTCATGGGAGCAAACATTTATCCCGAAGACATTGAACAATGTCTCTATGCAGAGCCTGCGCTTGCGAAAATCACGAGGTCGTTCTGCATTGGACTCCACGAAGAGCAAAATCAGGAAGTGCGCCCATCTTTTTCATTCGAGATAGTGGGCAGCGATATTACAGAAAAACTCAAGGAGGAGTTTCAGCAGAAGATTCTTCGGCATCTCATCGCGCTTAACAAAGATTTCAAGGAGGCGTGGCACGAGCATAAAGCTACGCTTATACCAACCATCAATTTGTGGCCCGAGCACGAGGGACCGTTCAAGCAAGACTCTAGCCGTATTAAACAAATTAGAGTGATAAAATAGAAAAAGTACCCGTCTTAATTGGCGGGTTTTTTATTTCTACCTAATATACAATTAAATTAAGGTACAAAAGCCTGAATTTTATTTACTCACCCCATTAGTATAAAACGCCTTTTTTGATATAATAAGAATATAGAAAACGTATTGCCAAGCAGACGCGTGAAGGACTGTCTGCTTTTTCAATGCTCTTTTCTTTCTTTTATGGCAGGAGAAATACAAAACACAAGTAGAATTCCGATAACACTTTCAAGAACCTTGGGGGTCGGGCGCGTGACACTCCTTGGTATTGGAGCGCTTCTCGGCGGAGGAATTTTTACATTGATCGGACACGCGGCCGGACTTTCTGGAGGTGGGCTCGTGATCGCAATTCTTTTAGGAGCGCTTATTTCATTTTTAAATTTGAACGCGTATGTCTCGCTTGCGACAACGTTTCCGCAAGCTGGCGGGGGTTACACATGGGTAAAAACAGGGCTCGGAAACCTCCAGGGATTTTTAAGCGGATGGTTTTCGTTTATGGCAAGCGCTGTTGCGTGCGCGCTCTATGCCGTCTCATTTGGTATTTTCGCGCGAGAATTTTTTACACTTATAGGACCAATACCATTTGTTGAAAACGCGGACATCTGGAAAATCATTTTCACGGTTTTTATTATTGTCATATTCGGATTTGTGCATCGCCGAGGTGTCGGATTTTCTGGGACAGCCGGCGGACTTGTGACAATCTCCATTCTATCCATTCTTGTCTTATATATACTCTTCGGTGTAAAACACCTTTTTGAAATACCATTTGAGCAAATCCGTCTTAACACGAATCCCCTCTTGCCGTTTGGAATCGCCGGGGTGCTGCAGGCCGCTGGACTTTTCTACATTGCGTTTGAAGGTTCAGAAATTCAGGCACAGTCAGGCGAAGAGGCAAAAAATCCTTCCCGTACTCTTAAAATTGGTCTGTTTAGTTCTTGGGCAATTATTTCAGGACTCTACCTCCTTATTTCAGCAATCATGATAGCCGCGACGGAGGGAGTAGGCCTCCCCTCCTGGAGTTTACTCGGAGAGAGCGGTGAACGCGCTATTATAGAATCGGCAAACCAATTTATTCCGTTTGGATATCCCTTAATGATTATTGGAGGACTTCTCGCGAACATCGCGGCGCTGAACGCCACCATCTATGCCTCCTCACGAGTGCTTTTTGCCATGGCACGGGACAATTTTGTATGGAGCAAATTAAGCAAGATAAATCCGGCAACGAAAACGCCGTATCTTGCCCTCCTTGCTTCAGTTATTACCATTATTGCCGCCGCAATATTCTTGCCACTGAAAGATATTGCAAGCGTCGCCGATATTTTGTTCATACTGCTCTTCATGCAACTCAATATCGCATACATTCAGCTACGTAGGAAAAAACCGGAAGCAGAGTGGTACTATGTTGTGCCGTTTGGAGTTCTCTTGCCGATTTCGGCAATCATACTCTATGTTGCCCTTATCGTCGCGCTCTTTCATGTAAGCCCGACCGCGATATACCTCACTATCATCTGGCTCCTTTTGGGGCTTGTAAACTATCTTGGCTATGTGCGAGTAGCCGGAGAGAAAAAACTGGAACAAGAAATTAAATATGAACATGCAACCCGATTTCAACAAAAATCAGGATATCGTATTGTCGTTCCTGTTGAAGAGAATAAGACCGGTATAGACGATATCACTAAAATCGCGTTTGAAATGGCTCGCGCCGAAAATGGAGAAATTTTTGCGCTTCACATTCATGAAATATCACAATTCTTGCCTCTTGATATTCCGTTTGATGCCGAAGAAAAAAAAGAAGTTCTTGACCGCATTGAAAGCGCGGCGATTCAGAGGAAATTTAACGTCTATACCCGTATTGTTGCAGCTCGCTCCGTGCCAGAAACACTCCTTGACGTCGTGCAAGTTGAAGATGGCGACCTTCTAATAATGGAGTGGGACGGATATGTGAGCAAAAAAGGTTTTATTTTTGGGAAAAAAATTGACACTGTGCTTCACCGCGCGCACTGTGACTTAATTGTCGCAAAACTTGACGGACCGATTGAGCATGTGCGCAAAATTCTTATTCCGGTACCCACCGAGGATAATCACAACCTCCGCTTTACCGGACGAGTCATAAACGCGCTTACACCGACACTCAATGCTGAAGTTACCGTTGCTATGGTTATACCGGAGGAAACAAAATTGCTTGAGCAACTACGGCTTCAAGGGGTCCTCGAAAAACATCTGCAGGAATTAAAACTTAAAAACATACGGTCAATAGATACAAAAATCATGCGGTCTGACTATATTGTCTCCGCAATCATACAGGAATCAGACAAATATGACGCGATTGTCCTCCCTGCCGACCGAGGGCGCATCAGTAAAGCAATCGGTATGGGGACAATTCCGGAACAAGTTGCAAAACGCTCAAATAAAATAGTCCTCATGACAAAAGGATATCGCGGCATTGTACAACCGTTCTTTGATTACATCCAATCGCGATTTTAATAGATGGGGTTGTAATATACCCTCTCCTATAAAATTGCTATTCATATATTTGTGTTGTACATTAGCAGTAGATTTTTGACCTTTTACATGTAGGGGCACATGAAAAAACAGCTATTGGGCAACTTTATGGATCCCGTACAATGGCTTGACGATGAAGTGCTCGCTTCAGGACTAACCCGTTTTGTTTCCATACTTCCATATCTGACCAGACCAGAAGACCTTGTTTTGGCATTTAGGGAAATACTGCTCCCGATTCGGTCACACTTACCACCGGCTTTTATTCCTCTGCTTTTGGCAGAGAGGCTGTCTCCGTGCTGTTTTGCATTTTTACTCAAACAATCGCTCCCGTTTATTGCAAGCAGGTTTGTTGCCGGCAATGGATTAAAAGAAATTCTCAAGGTAACTCGTCGTTACAAAAGAGAAGGATTTGAAGTAAATCTGGATATTTTGGGAGAAATGGTTCTCTCCGAAAAAGAGGCGGAGCAATACGCAGAAGCGTATCAAAATCTTATTTCTGAACTCCGACACCACGTTCCTTTCGGAACAATAAGTCTTTCCTGTAAAGTTTCCGCGTTCTTTTCCCAATCAAGCGCTACTGCTCCAGAGTATGCCGCAGAGAAAATTTTAGAACGCCTAACTCCTGTTGTGGAAGCCGTCTCAAAAGAGGGCGGGCATGTGTATCTTGACGCGGAAGAATATGAGCGCCAAGAGATTCATTTCCTCGTGTTTCAACATCTGTATAAAAAATTTGGAAATTGCGTGCGTTTTGTTCTCCAAGCATATTTGCGAGGAGGAGGAGATTTGTTTGAGAAATTGTGTGAACTGCACGTTCCTGAAACACCGCTCCATGTGCGCCTTGTTCGTGGCGCGTATTGGGATTATGAACATTACCGCGCGGAACTTCAGTGCTGGAGTAAACCTCCTGTCTTTTCCGTGAAAGAAGAAACAGATAAGCAATATTTGTCCATCTTGCGTCTTGGACTTTTGAAAGGAGTGCGTATCGTGCCCGCGACGCACAATGCGGCGAGTATTGTTAAGGCAGAAAAATTGTTACGGGAAAATAGAGGCACGAGCAATCTAGCCCCTCTCATTCCTGAATTCCAATTTTTGTACGGAATGGGAGAGCCATACGGGAAAATCCTTGTTAACAAAAACATTCCTGTTCGGTTTTATATGCCGGTAATTTACCCAAAAGGAAATCTGTCACACGCGGTCGGATATCTGGTCAGACGGCTAGTTGAAAACAGGTCTCAAATGTCTTTTATGGTAAAACACCGAGGCAAAAAATTAGATAAAGCGCTAGAACTGCTCGGCCCAATAGAACAGAGAGAGAAAGGAGGCCCACGATGAGCACCGACACATTTAGGAATATTGCCCACGTTGATTGGCGTAACCTTGAAAACAGGAGAAAAATGGAAAAGGCGCTTCACTCCGTTCAGGCAAGTATGGGGAACTTTTGCTCTCCGATAATTGATGGAAAAGCTACCCCTTTAACGAACACGCGTATCGTGTCGCATGACCCGGCCTCTTTTAAGGTTGTGTGCGAAACGTGCGAATCGGGAGAAATGCTCGTACAAAAAGCAGGACAGACTGCGCAACGGGCATTTGAAAGCAGGGCTCTGCATAACGTGGAAAAAAGAGTTGCTCTCCTTCGCCGTGTTGCCGAAATTGTATGTGAACGCACGTTTGAAATTGCGGCACTTATCGTATATGAGGTAAGCAAACCGTGGAATGAGGCCCTTGCTGAAGTAGAAGAAGCTATTGATTTCCTTTATTTTTACGCGATAGCGGCGGAAAGCACGTTTTCTAAGCCGCACGAAAATCAAAAATGGATAAAGGCGGAACGAAACACGACATGCTTTACCCCGCGTGGAGTGACTGCTGCCATTTCAGCGTGGAACTTCCCGTTCGCGCTTTCAGTTGAAAAAATGGCGGCATCAATTGCCTCCGGATGTCCCGTGTTGTTTAAACCCGCGGAACAATCTCCTGCCGTAGGATACGAAGCAGTAAAATGTTTTCTAGATGCATCAATTCCGGAAGGATATATAGCATTCCTCCCAGGCACTAGAGAGACCGGAGAATGTCTCGTTAAATCAAACATAGTAACGCAAATTACTTTCACGGGATCAAAACAGGCAGGAATACATATACACACCGCCGCCGCCCAAACACCAGGTATCCTAGGTCCAAAGCGAGTTGACTTAGAGATGGGGGGAAATAATCCGATGATTGTCTGCGCAAGTGCCATTCACGATGAAGCAATCCGCGACTGGGTCTCGTCTAAGTTCGGGTTCATGGGTCAGAAATGCTCGGCGCTTCAGCGCGGCATTATTGTCGGAGATCAAAATGAAAAGTGGGTAAAAGATTTCTGTTCACGACTTCAGCATGCGGCGCACTCTGTTGAGGTTGGACATCCCGAAGACCCTCGTTACACGTATGGCGGCGCCCTTATAGACAAGGATGCCTATCAACGAGTCATGGATGTTGTCTCTTCACTCTCGGTACAAGACAAAATTGCTTCTGAAACTACGCACGAAACTCGAAAAGGATTCTTTGTGATGCCACGCATATTCACAAATGCTCCTCCAAAAATAGTTTCCTCTGAAATATTTGGGCCCATTCTGTTCTTGTCTTTCTCTCCTACGCTTCCGGACGCGGTGCAAAAAGCAAACGCGACCGAATTTGCCCTCACGGCTGGAATCCATACAGAACTTAACAGTGAAATTGAATACTTCAGAAATCACATACGGGCGGGAAATGTGTACATCAACCGCTCAATTACTGGAGCCCTCGTGGGACGTCAGCCATTCGGCGGCTATAAATATTCAGGCTTTGGAGAAAAAGTTGGCTCACCCGAAAGAATTTTGTTCTTTTCTAATGCGCAATCCGTAAGCGAAAATTTGCTTCGCCACGGAACAATCGCATAAACATAATGTAAACAACGCCCCTGGGGCGTTGTTTTTTAACTTTAGTTGACACATTTTATGATTTCTGCTAGAATTTATTCAGTTTCAAGTACATAGGAGTTACGGCACAATGCCTTTCTCAAAAGACCATAATCGCGGAAAAGAAAAACATGTGATGGGAGAACACGGTCTTACAGCGGCAATTCAAAATTGGAGAAACGCGGTTGCAAAAAATCAAGTTGCGGAGAGGAGGAAACAAGCGCTTGCAATACTTGCACATCTCGGCGGCGGAGGCCGTAAATTGGGTGAACTCATAGAAAGCAAGATGATCAAGGAAAACGAAGCAGAAATGATTCGTGCTGATGCTAGAAAAATAATTTAGTCGAACACAGAGCCGCGCACGCGCGGCTTTTTTATTGTTTGACAAATTAATGGTCTTTATGGTATTTTTTTACCAGAATCATTAGCGTAGAAGGATTATCATATTTTGACAACTCCGCGAACTTGGACTCAACGAATTGCTCCTTGGGTAATCATTCTCCTAAAAAGTACTAAATTACTGAAATCTTTTAAGCTATTAAAATTAGCAAAGCCAGCAATTACATTCGGGACTATGTCGCTCTCGGCATTTGCATACGCTTTCTGGCTTGGCCCGTGGTTTGCAATCGGGCTTGTGCTCATGATTTTTATTCATGAAATGGGGCATGTTATTGCGATGAGAATAAAGGGTTTTGAAGCAACAACGCCCGTATTCATCCCCTTTCTTGGAGCAGCCATTTTCGCACCAAAGTTTGAAAATAGAGACGATGAGGCATACGTCGGGTACGGTGGACCATTGGTGGGAAGCGCAGCGGCAGTTATACTCTTCTTAATATACTTTCTGCTAGACGCAAGCAGTACCGTTGCACATATTGTACTTATCACAAGCTACGCCGCAGTATTTATAAATCTTTTCAATATGATTCCCCTTAGTCCATTAGATGGCGGGCGGGTGACTCAGGCAATTGGAGCGTGGTTTCAGCATATTGGTCTTTTGACTTTTGCGGGGGTATCAATTCTACTTAAAGAGCCGGTACTTCTTTTGATTTGGATTCTCATTCTCGGAGACTTGACCTTTATTCATATTAAAATGAGAGCGGTTTTGGGAGTATTTTGCTATGCGAGCATGGCTACCTTAATGTGGGCGGGTTACAGTTCACAGCCGTTTTGGGTTGATATGTTTGACGTGGTGATTGGCGGATTATTTATTGGAGCTTTGATTGCCGCAGCTTTGAATGGGATAGAAGAAAAAAAAGACGCTCGTCCGTCTCTTAGTGTTCAAGGACGATTAAAGTGGCTGTCATGCTACTTGGGATTGACCGTAGCCCTTGTCGGCTTAATTGCCTATCAAGCGCAATTTCTGCCACAACCGCAATAAAATTTGCTCTTTACAGAGCCGCGCACGCGTGGCTTTTTTTATTAATAAAAAAAGCCTACCGCTATGTAGGCTTCATTTTTTCTTTTGCTACTTCAAGAAGGTGGAGCAGACTTCTGTCAGCAAAGTAATGTCCTTTTGTTCTAATTTTCTTTTTCACCCACTTGTCAGCAGCCTCTATATACCGTGTCACTTCATGCTCCGGGCACGAAAAACGTCCATCAAAAACAATACGGGCAAGATTTGCCATGTAACATTTAAAACATGCACCACACTGGCTTTTAAAAAACGGAAAGTGAGGGTATTTGGGCCAGCAATCCTTTCGCTGCATTCTGTTTTTAAGTGGTGGATACGCAAAACAGCTGCTGGTGTGCGCGAGATGTTTTGGATATGCTTCGATCAAATATTTAAACACCTGCCATTCAGAAATATTATACCAACGAACACGAACGGGAAATCCCAAATCGTTCAGCAATTTATTAAACGCGATCATATGTTTTTCCTGCCCACTGAAACATTCATGCTCTCCCTCATCGGCGAATCCTTCAATGACGATATTTTGAGCGGAATATGTAATGGCATACGGAACCATAAGCGCGACAAGAAAGACGTCGCGGCTCCGCATCGTGTCAAATCCATTTTTGGGCGTGCCGTTTTTTAAGTGCGCAATATCCAAATGCTCTTTAAGAAATTGCGCAAGCTTCAAAGACCATTCAGTTTCCGAAGAAGATGCGGCAAGATTCATGTTGCGAACGTGCACCAAATGCGGCACTCTTTTTGCTTCTTTCTCTTTTACATAATGATAAAGACCGTCCTTCCCGCCAGAGAATGGAATAATTGAAAATTCTTTTCTAAGTTGAGCGCGTTTGCGCTTTGGGACTCTGGTTTCCTCTCCCGTGTGTGTAATATGCGGAGCTTGCTTTCCGCAGGAGCGATACATTTTCTGTATCAATTCTCGTACGGGTTTCACAAGACTAAAACCAACCGTCTCTATATGGCTCGGCAAAAGCGGGCTAACAAGATGCATTGTTCCAAATTGGGAAAAGAGAAATTCACTTTCTGGAGTTTTCGGATATGCCTCATTCACAATACTTAAGCTTACTCGCTGAGTCTTATTCCCAAAAGAAACCGTGTTCACGCTCTGAAGCGACAGGTCTTTGTATACAATCGTGATCTTCATGGTGTCACCAAACTGCAATATCTTATGCTTTTCTAACAAAAAAAGAAGTGGAACGCAAGAAAATACGTAGCTTAGAGAAGTTTAGGAACCCTTTGCTAAACAAACATGTTATAATAAACATCAATGTCACCAAAACACGAACATCTGAAGAAAAAGATACGTGAAATTAAAAACTACCCGACAGCAGGTATTAGTTTTAAAGATATTACTCCCCTTCTGGAAGATAAACAATCATTTCGCGAAGCCGTAGAAGGTATCGCGAATTTTTTTAAAGAAAAACAAGTAGATAAAATAGTGGGGATAGAATCCAGGGGGTTTTTGTTTGCCTCAAGCGTTGCCTATCTTTTAAACACCGGGGTCGTGATGGTGCGAAAAAAAGATAAACTGCCTTCTCAAAAAATTCTCCGTGAACATAGTTTGGAATACGGCAACGGATCTTTGGAAATGCATACCGATTCAGTTGTCCCTGGAGAAAAAATCGTCGTTATTGATGATGTGCTTGCAACGGGCGGCACTGCTGAAGCAGCGATTAAACTAACAGAGCAATTAGGCGGACAAATTGTCGGAACCGGATTTTTAATTGAATTGCCGCTTGGCGGGCGAGAAAAATTGAAACAATATTCAATATATTCTCTTATCCAATACTAAATACTGTGCATAAGTGTTTGGGTTATTTAAAAGACCCGCTGGTATAATACATTAATATCCACAGGTCGAACAATAATTTCACCTCGTGTAACTTATAGCTTGAAACCCAAGAAATTTTTTATGTTTTACGTTTCAGGTTACATGTTACAAGAAAATCTATCATGCAATTAAATTCAAAAGCGCTTGGTTTGGCTTTTGGAGTCCTTTCGGGAGGAGCGTGGCTTCTTGTTATGGGAGCTTCACTTCTCACAGGATTTCTTGACCAAACAGTGCAAACTATCGGCGGGCTTCACCCCGGCTTCACATACACATGGATGGGACTTTTTTGGACTGTTGTGATGCACCTTGTGGGCGGATTCATTGGAGGCTTTATCCTCGCATGGCTCTACAATAAATTTAACTGGTAAAAGTAAATACATATTTTCTTTAAAACACTCTGTCAGTTCAAACTATCAGAGTGTTTTAAAATTACGGAATAATTGTTGCTTGACAAACTTTGTTCATTTATTAGAGTGAGATCAGTGTAAGCGCAGGAGGAAATTTAACATGAGCAACACAAAACCGAAGATCACGCCAGACACTGTCCATTTTGAACTTGGACCCGATAAATATGACGCATTTGTCAAGCAATTGGCGACACAGGAAAAAATTCCGCCGTCACCAAAATTAAAAAAGCTTATGCAGAGAAAACCCGCATGGGAAAAATAAAAAATAGAATAAGGGGCGCAACCGCGCCCTTTTTGATATAATAAAAACATGAAAGCAACGAGTATTTTATTTATTATTATCGGTATCGGGGTGCTCGGAGCTGCCTATTACGGCATCTCTCCTCTTTTTAGAAATGTAGAGTTACATGAAGCGGATCCATCGCTTACACAAGTCACTGAAATTATACAGGGGAAAGAATTGCAAAAACAAGATTTGATGGAACAAACACAAGATATTCCAAAAACAGAAACGTCCGCTCCGGCACTGCAAATAATGCAGTCGGCACCCGTTGTGGGGACTGTTGGTCACCCCGCCTCAGGCACCGCGCGGATTGTTGAAAATGAAGGAAAAAAATACCTGCGATACGAAAACTTTAAAACAATCAATGGCCCGGATTTATTTGTGTATCTTTCAAAAGATATACGTGCAAGTGATTTTATAAATCTCGGGCAGCTCAAGGCAACAGAGGGAAACATAAATTACGAAATTCCGATAGGGACAGATATAAAAGATTACCCATACGCGCTCATCTGGTGCAGGGCATTCAGCGTTTTATTCAACTCCGCTGACTTAAGTTCGGTATTATAAATACATCTTTGCCACACCCCCTGAAAAAGATTGACTTTCTAATAGCGTTATGCTACAATAGCCTTTAATCAAATCGGGGCTGTTTAAGAAGAACGGAGTCGGGTTTTACACTTTGCAGATTCTTGGGTTTGAATTTTACTAGGTTATTTTTAAGTTAATGAATACAGGAACAATCGCTCGATTGACTGACCGAGGATATGGCTTTATTTCCCGTGAAGGAGAGGAAAAAGATCTCTTTTTCCACTCAAACGAACTTCAGGGAGTACGCTATGAGGAACTTCGTGAAGGTGACAAAGTTACCTTTGATATTGCGGAAGGTCCAAAGGGCCCAAACGCAACGAACGTTAAACGAGCATAATTAAAAACACTGCCCCGCTATAATGGGGCAGTGTTTTTAAAAAAGTTAATACATGTTTAATTATGAATGAAAAATTTTCTTTACATAAAAACGAGGAACGCAATCCCGATCCTGCAAAAAAAGAAGGAATTGTAAAATATAGAGAACAGCTTTTTGAGTTGGCGCAATTACTTTTAAGCAAAGCGGGGCAAGAACACATACAAGAACTTTTAGATACTGACCAAATATATGAAGCACGAACAAATCTTTTATTTGCCCTTGATGAAAAATTCCTTGGTGGATATGTTGAGGAACCGATTGCGAAAGAAAAATATAAACTCCTAGGATTCAGCAAAATAGAAGCGACTCGTATCAGAAATAAATCAGAACATGAATCGTGATAATAAAAAAAACCGACGCGATTACCGCGTCGGTTATAATGGTTTTTTAAAATAATACCACGTAACTTCATTCCCGGTAAAAGCGGTTACAAAATGCCATCCGTTTCGGTACAGCTCCTCTACTCTATTCCGTGCCCCCTGAAACAAAGGTGCTATAACCTGATATTTAACGGGAACACCACAAGAAAACCAATACACATACCATTGCTCATTTTTTATTTCCCCTTTTACGACTTCTTTTACTTTTTCAACAGTAATACTGACAAGTTGATACCCTTCTGCTCCAAGTTGATCTATTGTTTCTTTATCAATAGGAGGCCTTGATTTTCCCTTGCTATCGTATCTTTTTGTTCTATTAAGTACGTGTAGCGGCCCGCCATCTTCAAATTTCTTACACAATTTTAGAGTATTCGTATTTTCAACTTGTGCATATGCGGGAGTGCCAAAAACCCCAACGCAAAATATAAGAATCGCGAGAATGCTGAATTTAAAGCTGTCAGGCATCTCCAAGGTCCTTTATGCAACCCATCTGGCCACCACTGTGCCATAAAACTATATATTTTGCAAGCTTATTTTAAATCTTGACTTTTATATTGAAATATGATATAATTATATAAATTAAAGTTCTTTGTTGTTTCGATTTCATCATTTCAAATCTCTAAAAGGAGAAACCCCGTGTTTGAATTCACAGAATTCCAAATCCAAATCTTCGCCGGTTTTGCTTTCGTGTATTCCTTCACGGCCTTTCCGCTCTACGCGAAGGAAACGCTGAGGAGTACGGCAAAGCCAACGCTATCCGTATGGATCGCGTGGGTTTTGATTGACGTCGCGATTCTTGCGGGCATGATTGCCAAGGAAAAGGTGGCGCCGCAGATGATTGCCTACGTCCTCGGCCTCGGCATTATCATCGGTGCCATCGTCTACAAGTTCAAACGAAATGCGACAATGGGATGGACAGGGACTGACTGGACATGCCTTGTACTCGTCTGTGTCGCCATTCTGCTGTGGGGTGTAGCAGATGACCCCAATCTAGCTATTTTCTTGAGCATCGTCGCGGGAACAATCGGGACAATTCCGCTCTTCCTCAACATTTGGCGGGACCCGTTGCGCGAGCCTCCGCTTCCGTGGATTTTTGTTGCGATAGGCGGAATATTCGGGGTTCTTGCGATGCCAGACACGACGATCGCCGGCGCGCTTTCCCCTGTCTGCTTCCTTGTCCTTCAGGGAGAAATCTTGCTTCTCATCAGTCGGAAATTCCTTCTGCGACAAACAAAAGTGATGTAGACGGAGATCTACCCTCACAAACAATGGCCGCCTTGGTTAAGGCGGCCTTCTTTTTTAGAAAATTTTAATTTCTTTATTCTTTAATCTCAATTGTCTCTATCACAACAGGAGTGACGGGAATATCCCGCTCCCCTGTTTTGGCATTTCCAATCGCGTCCACCACCTCCATTCCAGAGACAACTCTGCCAAATACGGGATGCTTGCTTGTGAGCGGCTCTTTGTCAAAATCAAGGTTCACATTATCTACAAGGTTTATAAAGAATTGGCTTCCGCCGGTATTCGGGCCTGAGTTTGCCATAGAAATGGTGCCCCGAACATTTGAAATTCCTTTTACAAACTCATCTTCTATTGCATATCCAGGCCCACCCGTGCCATAGGTCGCGGTATTATCTCCTTTTGAAAGTGGGTCACCACCTTGAATCATAAAATCTTTGATAACTCTGTGAAATTTTATTCCGTTATAAAATCCTTCTCGCGCTAATTTCAAAAAATTTCCTGCCGTAATAGGCATAGTGTCCATAAATAACTCTATTTCAATATTCCCCTTCGTTGTTTTAAGAACAACAACCGGATTTTCTCCTTCTGCCACGTTATTTTGATTATTGCTAATAAAGAAAAGTATGATACCGACAACGACAAGCACAATCGCCCCGGCAATAACAAATTTTTGTGTCATAATAAAATATCATACCGCACAAAACCTTAAAATACAAAACTCCGCGATTGGCGGAGTTTTGTATTTTGATTAAAATCGGTCTCTGCGAGGAGGACGATTTTTTCGGTGACAATCGCGGCACTGCAATTGGTCAAGACGAGATGGATCCGGGTCAAATGGGAGCTCCGTAATATCTGCTCCGCACTTTCCACAGGTCCAATTGCCTTGAAACATCTTGCGCTGAAATCCGCCACCACCGTTGTCGTTGAAAGCCATTTTGCCTTTTTATACTTACTAACTATTAAAATGACCTAGACTTTACTATGGCAAAATGACTACATAACTTGATAGTTTCTGCTCATATATTTGTCTATATTGGGCATTAAGCCCTATATTAGCTCCTCAGCTCGGAAATGAAAATATGCTCATTTTCATTTCTCTCGCCCTACGTCGCTAATAGAAAACAATTGTACCGAAAGCTATAAATTTTTGCAAGTCCCGATAGTGATCACGCCCGTGTGCAAGCGCGCCCTAATGGGACCTAAGGGCGTGTCTATCACTATCGGGGCAAACACACCGATTGACAATACGACCTTGCGTCTGATAGACTTTTCAAAGAAAATCTTGCATCGAGGACTCAAAATGAAAAATTATTGGTTTCCTGTCATTATTGTTGGTTTTATAGTATGTGTGAGTAGTCTTTTGGTACTGGAAATAAGGTGGGCTGCGGAGCTTTCGAAAACTGATGAAAATACATTACTACTCATGCTTGTGACGTTGTGTGGTCTATCTATGATGACTATCGGAATAATTGGTACATCACACACAAAAGGAAAAATCCAAAAACCATGCGACCACTGCGACTGTCACGATAAGAAAGAAGGCGCAGAATAAGCTCGCACTTACCCTAATCCGCCTCATCGGCGGATTTTTTTAATTTCCGTTCACCGTTCATTCATTTTGAAAACAGAGTGGATGAACGGTGATTACGGAAATTAAACCCCGTAACAATTTTGCCGCGCTCTCTCATGTTTTTGCTCACAGTATGCTAAAGTAAAAAAATTACTTGCGAAGCGCGCGCGGCGAATAGCCGCACCCCTCATTGGGCGAAGCGCTTCGCCCCGAACGTTCTCGCAAAATTGGTGCTGGGGTTTGATTTGCTCAATAATATTGCAAAATATGCTATAATCCCCAGACACATGCGCAAAATTGTTTTTGATTTAGAAACAAAAAATTTATTTGAGGATGTGGGAGGAAATGACCCGACTCTTTTAGATTTATCTTTAGCCGGAGTATATGATTCTGAAACAGGCCTCTACACAAGCTATTTACAAGAAGAACTCCCCCGTCTCTGGCCTATTTTAGAACGGGCAGATGTGCTTATTGGATACAATTCAGACCATTTTGATATTCCTCTTTTAAATAAATATTATCCGGGCAACCTTACGAAAATACCGAGTATTGACCTACTCGCCGAAATCAAAAAAGTATTGGGTTTCCGTGTACGGCTTGACAGCGTCGCCGAGGCAACACTCGGAGTTAAAAAGTCGGGACACGGACTCCAGGCGGTTACATGGTGGAAAGAGGGAGAAGTAGAAAAAATACGAAAGTATTGTTTGGATGACGTAAAAATCACGAAAGAATTGTATGAATACGCCTTGAAAAATGGCCGTTTGAAATATAAAGATTTTTCTGATATAAAAGAAATTAAGTTGAACACATCCCTTTGGGAGGAAAAAACACCAAGCGCAATGACATACAGCCTTCCTTTTTAAAATTGTAATTATGAGAAAAAATATTTTTTTGATTTCAATATTTACCCTTCTCCTTATACTTATTCCTTATGCCTTAGTTGACAGTCATGGCCTTGGAACATCTATTGAGGTGATAGAAGGAGATTATTTAGCAGACATCGGGTATGATGCATTTTTGATAGAGGCACAAACTCCTGTCCGTTTTGATTTTGGTCTTTTCTCATCAACCGAGGAGTTGTGGCAACCAAACAATGATGGTACATACACGTCCAATTCAGCACTCCCTGTTGATTTTGATAATCTTTGGGTCAGAGTTGAAGAAACAGAGTCAAATAATCGCACAATATTTGCAACGGGCATACAGCAGCCGACATTCGGGCCAACGACAATGCTTTTTTCCTTTCTAAAAGAAGGAGCGTACACCATGTACATTAGATTCCAAAATGCAAAGGACGAAAAAATAGTCGAAGTTAAACTTCCGATAACCGTTGAAAAATCTTCAGCCGGAAACTCATCATTTTCAATCGGCTGGTCATTATTCCTCGCTCTTTTCATAGGAATAGCCGTAGGAATATTTGTTCCTAATCCGTTTAAAAAAGAGTAGCGCCGCCTAATTCCAGTATACTGGACTAGTTGCTGAGAATGGTGTGCTAAAACTTAAAAAAATCCGCTGATAAAGCGGACTAGGTTGCATATGAGTTACTGAGGATCTTCCTTTTTACTTTTTCCTTTTCTGATTTCTAGTATACATAACGCCTGACTTAATTCAAGAGTTGTACCACAGGCACTTCTTGTTTTCTAAGTCGCTTTGCTCCTAAGAAAACAATGTTGCACCACAGGCACTTCTTGTTTTCTAAGTCGCTTTGCTCCTAAGAAAACAATGTTGCAAAAGAGGTATTTTTTGATAGCGTATACATATATATGGAACACTCGTTTCTCAAAAAACTTGGTATTGAAAAAGAAAACTCCGGCATATGCGCTGGCGGAGTTTGGCTTAAAGGAAGCGGAGAGATATTGGATTCCATAAATCCGGCAACGGGACAGAAAATCGCATCCGTGCGGCAGGGAAACGCGAATGAATATGAAGAAGTCATTACCGCAGCGCAAGAAGCATTTAAACTTTGGAGAAATCTTCCCGCGCCAAAACGAGGAGAAATAGTACGTGAACTGCGAAATGAATTTGCGCAATACAAAAAAGAATTGGGTACTCTTGTTTCTCTTGAAGTTGGAAAAATTATTGCCGAAGGAGAGGGAGAGATACAAGAAGCAATAGATATGGCAGATTATGCCGTCGGACTGTCGCGCTCCTTTCCCGGAAAAGTACTTCCCTCGGAGCGGCCGGAGCATCATATGTATGAGATCTGGCACCCATTGGGGCCTGTCGGTATTATTACCGCGTTTAATTTTCCAATTGCGGTATGGGCATGGAACGCTCTTATCGCCGCTGTATGTGGAGACTCTATGGTGTGGAAACCTTCAAGCGAAGCGCCCCTTACCGCGATTGCGACACAACATATATGTAACCGCGTACTTTCAAAACACGGGTTTGCCGGAGTGTGTAACCTCGCAATCGGCCCATCAGAAGACATTGGAGAAAAAATGGCCTCCGACAGGCGGCTTCCACTTATAAGCGCGACTGGCTCATGCAATATGGGGAAAAAAATGGCACAGACTGTCGCGGAGCGGTTTGGAAAAACACTTCTTGAGCTCGGAGGAAACAACGCGATTATCGTGATGGATGACGCAACCCTGGATACCGCGATTCAATCAATTCTCTTCGGAGCGGTGGGTACCGCCGGACAGCGATGCACCACCACAAGACGCATTATTGCTCACAAAAAAATAAAAGATGAACTCATCTCACGCTTAACTCTCGCATACAAGCAAGTCTCAATCGGAGACCCACTTGATACAAACACACTCATGGGACCGCTTATAAATGAAAAAGCGGTGAACACAATGATGCACGCATTAGAGCAGATTAAAAAAGAAGGCGGGAAAATACTTTTTGGCGGAGAAAAACTGGACCGAGAAGGATTTTTTGTAACACCGACCATTGTCCTCGCACCAAAAGATATGCCTATGCTTGAGAAAGAAACATTCGCTCCCATTTTATATATTCTTGAGTGTGAAAGTTTAGACGAAGCAATAGAAATGAACAATTCCGTTTCACAAGGACTCTCCTCTGCTTTATTTACAAACAATGTACAAAATGAACACAAGTTTCTAAGCCCCGAGGGAAGCGACTGCGGCATCGCGAACGTGAATATCGGCACAAGCGGCGCGGAAATCGGCGGCGCGTTCGGAGGCGAGAAAGAAACGGGCGGGGGCCGTGAGGCAGGGAGCGATTCGTGGAAAGCATACATGCGAAGGCAAACAGTAACCGTCAATTACTCAAAAAAACCTCCGGCACTTTCACAAGGAATCCAATTCGGAACTCCGAAGAAAAAATAAGGTATATATAAAAATATTGAAATAAAAAGGGCGGGAGCACAATACACACTCCCACCTTTTTCCTACTGAGCAACTGCTGGAATTATTGTCTTTTCCAGTATTGCAATATCATCCGCCAGTTTTTTTGAATCAAGAACAAGAACAAGATGCAGCCCTACAAATAACTGGCGTACGAGTTCAGTTTGTGTTTTTTTCGCACGTATTGCGCCGAGATTTTTGAATGGGTGCTTAAGATTTTGACCAAAAACCTGATCTCTCGGAGCGGAAGGCCGCACGAAGAGGACAAGGGCTTCCCTTCCTGAGTCTCTTTTTGCTTGCGCCTCTAAAAGCGGAGTTCCGCCCCAGCGAAATTCTGCTGAAATCGCCATAAAATTGTGGTCTTTTTTAAACTGTAGAGAAATTTTTCCAAACTCATCATGAATCTCTTGAGCAAGATGCGAAAGCCAGTTCACAAAAAATAAATCCTCTTCAAAAAGCTCTGATTTTAAATCAAGTAGAATTGTCGGTCTGTTGGTCTTACTCATGGTCTTCTCCTTGCCGCTTGGCCTGTGGCTTACGGCTCTGGAAAGAATGACAGCGAAATTACTGCCAAAATTATTCTAACAAATAATCATATATCTGTCAAGTAAAATTACTGTACATCGAGTGTCCAATAATTGAATAAATTAAAAAAACCGCTCCAGTGCTCATTAGAGTGGTTTGTTCTTTTTCCCTACAATCATTCCTTGCTGATACAAAAATGTGCCAAGGAGCGCAATTATATAAGAATATATGACAAGCGGCCAGCCCCACAAGTTTTCCGCCGCATATTTTGTCCCTTCTTCTGGGAAAACATGAGATAGACTCGTAACCGCAATAAAGAAAACAATCGCTAGAGATGCCCCCGCAGGCACAAATATAAGACAGGAGACAAAAAAAGTTTTGAGCAACCTCGCGAGCATACGTCCCATAAGAACGTCCTTTATGCGTAATATCTGCGCACAGCTTACCTTTTTCCTAAACAAAAGCAACTTTCTTTGTTGACCAATGGGTTAGAGAGAGAAAATCTGCCGACATCTGATATCGACAGATTTTATGTTGTGCGAGTCCATTCCGTCTTAATCCCCCTTCGCTTGTTCTCTGCCATTACGAGCTCATCATAAATGCCCTCAATCAAGTCATGTTGTTTTGCTTCACCAAGAGTTACCCATTTATATTCATCAAGCTCCTCTTTCTGAAGGACAATGTCTCCACTTTTATAATCTGCCATGTACGAGAGAATAAGTGTTGGATAATCTCCTACAAGCATAGTGATACTTGTAAGATAATTCACGTTTTTAATTTCAATATTTACTTCTTCTTTTACCTCTCTCCGCAATGTTTTACCGACAACGTTATACCAATGATATTCGGTGTCTTTGGGAAGATTTTGATAATCAGATACTTCAAGCCGGCCACCGGGAACCGTCCACCTGCCCGGAAATTTTTTCTTTGTAGCGGCCCTACGCGTAATCAAATATCTATTATCTTTCACGACAATAGCGGTAATCGCTACTTCATGTAAATAGTGTGGCTCAGCTTTCTTTATGATATTCATAACAGTAATTATAGATACTCTACTACAAGAATTCAATTACTGGGAAAAATAAAAACCCCTTGCGGGGGTTTAAGAAAGAAAAATGTTTTGTGCTTCTTTTATTGAAGCGTCGGGTATATTATGTGCTAAAAATATTTTAAGCTTTTGAAGTCCTGCTTTTTCTATTTGACGAACCCGCTCCCGTGAAACCCCGTAACAATCTCCCAAATCTTCGAGGTAGGCACCGCCTCTGAGTTTTCTTTGTATAATAATATCCCTTTCTCGCTCTGAAAGTGTTTTAAGTCCTTCAATCAACAATTTCCGTAATTCTTTTTCCGCACACAATTCCTCCGGACTTGGCGTTTTATCAGATAATTCTCGTTTTGTCGAAAGTGAAAAATTGGTATTTTTATTTCTACCAAACCTTCCGATCTTGGAGTATAGAAGAAACGTGTCAAATGAGAAAAAGGTTTCGGGAGAAAGGTAGTGGTCAAGGCGTCGTAGGTAATTTGTATCCACTCCAAGCCTGTGAGCAATTTCAGCAATCTGGTCTTCATTTAGCGGCCCATAAAATCCCATCTTCTGTTTAAAACGTGAGAACTTAGTAGAGATAGACCGCTGCTTTGCTTCATTAGTAAACTCAACAGGGTGAGCATTTTTATTAACAAAGTCTCTTATTTGTGTATTTATCCAAAAATGAGCAAGTGTAGCCAGTCTCGTTTTAAATTCTGGTCTAAATTTTTGAACAGCGACAATAAACCCCACTATTCCTTCCTGTACGAGATCCTCGGTTGATACTAAGGAACATCTATATTTTTTTACGTATTTCAATATAAACGGCTTATATTTTTCAATGAGTCTTCTGAGAGCTTCTGAGTCTCCATCTTTTGTATATAGCTCAATCAACCGCAACTCCTCATCTCTTGTAAGCATTACAAGTCTTTGTTTTTGGGCCACTATACCACCTCAAATATTGCATTGTATCTGTAAAGAGTTTACATAAAGTATCAATAAACGCAAGGAGATTTGATTGGGTGGCATTATTGAATTAAAAAATCCCCCGATAAATATCGAGGGAATTATATTATACATTTTCTGGCTTTGGATCTTCTGTTTCAGGAGAATCAGTCGGTTTTTTAGATTTTCCCGCAGAGGGAACCGAGCCGCGAGGTCTTTCCTCGTTCTTTGGTTCGTCAACGCTCTGTTCATCAGAACGAATTTCTTCGCCCTTGATAACTTTTGCCACTTCATCCCCACTTAGTGTTTCATATTCAAGAAGTGCTTTTGCGAGTTTTTCAAGCTCGTCTCGATGCTCTGTTAAAATCTTCTGCGCCGCCATCTCTGCTTCGTTAATAAGGGAGCGAACCTCGTCATCAATAAGCGCAGCTGTCGCGTCGGAAACATGCTTTTGGCGAGCAACCGAGTGACCAAGAAACACTTCTTCCTGATTATCGGCATACCGAATCCGTCCAAGTTTTTCGGAGAACCCGAATTCCATTATCATGCGCCGAGCAATGCTTGTTGCCTGTTGAATATCATTAGATGCTCCCGTTGAAATATTTTCTGATCCAAAAACCAACTGCTCAGCAATACGGCCTCCGTACATAATAGCAAGCCGCGAAGTCAGCTGAGTTTTTGAAAATGAAAGCTGATCGCGCTCTGGCAGAGACATGGTAAGACCAAGGGCTCGTCCGCGCGGAATAATCGTAACTTTATGAAGCGGATCAGCTTTTGGCACATGAAGCGTAACAACTGCATGTCCTGCCTCGTGATATGCGGTAAGCTTCTTCTCGTCTTCTGTCATAACCATAGAGCGGCGTTCGGCACCCATGAGTACTTTATCTTTCGCCGCCTCAAATTCAGACATCGTAACAAGTCGTTTGTTGAAACGCGCAGCAAGAAGTGCGGCTTCATTCACAAGATTTGCAAGATCAGCGCCAGAGAATCCCGGTGTACCGCGCGCAATGGTGCGTGGGTTAACGTCCGGAGCCAGCGGAACCTTCCTCATGTGCACCTTGAGAATTTTTTCTCGTCCCAAAATATCGGGATTTGACACCACCACCTGTCTGTCAAAACGACCGGGGCGAATAAGTGCTGGGTCAAGAACATCGGGCCGGTTTGTCGCCGCAATCAAAATCACACCTTCATTTGAATCAAATCCGTCCATTTCAACAAGAAGCTGATTAAGTGTTTGCTCGCGTTCATCATTACCCCCACCAAGTCCGGCGCCACGATGCCGGCCTACGGCGTCAATTTCATCAATAAAAATGATACACGGAGCATTCTTCTTTCCTTGCTCAAACATATCTCGTACTCGGCTAGCGCCGACGCCAACAAACATTTCAACAAAATCAGACCCCGAAACGGTAAAGAACGGAACATGCGCTTCTCCTGCAATGGCTCGCGCAAGTAATGTTTTTCCTGTACCAGGCGGGCCAACCAAGAGACAGCCTTTTGGAATCTTTCCTCCAAGACGCTGAAATTTGTGCGGGTCCTTTAAAAACTCAACAACCTCTTGAAGCTCCTGTTTTGCCTCATCAACTCCGGCAACATCTTCAAACGTGACACGCCCAGTGCGCTCCGTAAGAAGCTTGGCGCGCGAGCCGCCAAAGCCCATCGCCCCTCCCTTGCCGCCCTTGCCCTGCATTTGGCGCATGAAAAATATCCATACGCCAATCAAAAGCAACATCGGAAACCATGATATGAACATTTGAAAAAGGGTTGAAGGCTCCTGTGGTGGTTTCGCGGTAATCTCTACACCGTTGTTGATAAGAAACGGTACCAAACTAGGATCCTTGGGAGAATACGTTTTGTAATTTCCTCCACCTTCAAGCGGACCATAAATAAAATCCCCTTCTATCACTACCTTATTTATTTTGTCTTGTGTTACATAGTCCCAAAATGTAGAATATGGAATTTCATTTGTGGAGCTTGTTTTACCCCCTCCACCTTGAGAAAATAAATTGTACATTGCGAAAACAAGCAACACAATAATAACCCAAAGAAGCCAATTTGGTCTATTCTGTTCCATTATCAAAGTCCTCTGCAAACCTTTATAGCATCTATTTTTATCTTATATATAAAGAATGGAAAAAGAAAGAGGGAAGAATGCGCCGTCTTGTTAAGAAAATATTTGACAATTATGAGTTAAATTGCTATAATTATTGAGGATTTTCTGTCACGAACGCCAACAAGACTGAAAGAAGGGAGCCGCCATGCGGGGTCATTACAAAGACTGCTCAACTGACCCTGCCGATTGTTGGTGCAAGGTCAGAAGATATTCGCACGTACTTGTTGTCGCAGGAATAATCATTGCTATTCAGGTTTTTGCAGGATGGTTTTCAGGAAGTATCGCGCTTCTTTCTGATGCCGGACACACTGCATTTGACAGCACTGGCACAATAGTTGTGCTCATAGCCGCGCTCTTTGTGCGGTTTGGATCTTCAGCAAAAAGGGCGGATAACAAGGCATTTTTTCTCAACATTCTGCTTTTGTTCTTTGCCGTCGGATTTATCACGTATGAAGCAATTGATCGACTTTTTGGCAACGAACGCGCCATCGTGAGCTGGGTCATGATTATCGCCGGATTCATAGGCGGAATCGGAAACTTCATTCAACACAGCATTTTGGAAGGAGCAGCGGAAGAGCATAAAGACCGTGCCCACAAATCGCAGTCTTTTCACTATCTCACAGATATTGTCACAAGCGCGGGTGTCGTGGTTGGCGGTATCGCGATTTACATGACCGGTTACTCCGTCATAGACCCTATCCTGTCGCTTGGCATTGCATCATGGATACTCTGGGGAACAATCAAACTCATTAGGAACCGCGCCACATGAAAGTAATTTCTTTCTTGGCGCGGTTTTTCTTTTGCATAAATTTTAAAGGTATATGTTATACTAGGCATACAATGACTACGATTGTCTTGTATTCATTTATAAGCGTGTTTATCGTAAGCCTCATATCTCTCGTGGGTGTTTTAGCGCTTTCAATTAACGAATCTGCGCTCAGAAAATGGATACTTGTCTTGGTTTCCCTTGCAGTAGGAGCACTCTTTGGCGATGCCATTATTCACCTTCTGCCCGAGGCATTTGCGAAATCGGCAAATCCAACACTCACCTCTCTGCTTGTAATCGGCGGAATTCTTTTGTTTTTTGTATTGGAAAAATTTCTTCATTGGCATCACCAACACGGGCACGAACTAAATGAAAAAGAATGTACGGATGACGAAATCTGCAACAAAAACGAAGAACATATACACCCGATTGGATATTTAATTATAGTTTCTGATGGATTTCATAATTTTATTGATGGTATTATTATCGCGGCAAGTTATTTTATAAGTATTGAAGTCGGCATTGCCACAACCATTGCAATTATCTTGCATGAAATACCACAAGAAATAGGAGATTTCGGAGTACTCCTACATGCCGGATTTTCAAAAACAAAAGCGCTTGCGGTAAATTTCCTCTCCGCGCTTTTCGCGGTTCTTGGCGTGCTTCTCGTATTTTTAATAGGTGTGTCGGCAGAAATTATTGCCGCAATCATTATTCCTCTTGCTGCTGGAGGCTTCCTCTATATTGCGGGGTCCGACCTTGTCCCAGAACTTCATAAAACAACAAACGTAAACCACTCCTTCGTCCAATTACTTGCCATACTTTTAGGAATTGCCTCGATGGTTGTCCTACTTGCGTTTGAATAGTATACTAAACTACAAAACACATAACATGAAACCTGAAACACAAGAAATAAATAAATTATTCATACCTCTCGCTATCATTATTGCGGGTATTATTATTGCTGGTGCTGTTATTTTTGCAAGCAGGAAAAGTGATGACCAAATCGCTCCGAGCCCAAACACCAATACGGAAACCCTCAAAAAAATTCGCCCTGTAAGCAGTAACGACCATATCCTTGGAAATATAAAAACTGCTGAAGTATTTCTTGTAGAATTTTCAGACTTGGAATGTCCGTTTTGCAAAGATTTCCACGAGACGTTGAAACAAATCATAACAGAATATGGCCCCAACGGAAAAGTCGCCTGGGTGTATCGTCACTTTCCGCTTGAGAGCATACACCCCAAAGCGGCAAAAGAAGCCGAGGCAACTGAATGCGCGTCAGAGCTAGGGGGGACAATAAAATTCTGGGAATATGCCGACCGAATATTTCAAATTACTCCTTCAAATAACGGCTTAGATCTTTCACTTTTACCGCTTATCGCGAAAGATGTCGGGCTTGATACAGATGCATTCGGCACGTGCCTTGAGGATGGAAGATATGCTCAAAAAGTAAAATCTGATTTAGAAGACGCAATTAATTCCGGAGGCCGAGGCACTCCACACACTATTGTTATAACAAAAGACGGCTCGCGCGCGCTTCCCATATCTGGCGCCCAGTCGGTAGATGTCGTCCGCTCCACAATTGAGCAATTACTCAAAAAGCCCTAGTCGATATATATCAAAAGAATTTTCTCCTTCAAACATGTCAGAGGGATTGGGTAAATAAACTCTCTCTCGAGCAATTTCGGCAGTTGCATCATTTAAAAGCCGGTGAAAGAGTGTGAATTCCGGTTCTATTTTTTGAAAATCAATTGCATATTTTCTCATTTGAGAAGCCCCGTCCATATTTTTCTTTTTTTTGCATTCGTATACCAAAAATCTTCGGACCGGTTTTTTAAATAATTCTTTGACAGTATAATAATTAAAAATCGCCTGAATCATAAAAAGAGTTTTTTCTCCGCGCTCTTTGCTGAATGAATCAACAAATTTATGATCAACAATATCAACCGCCCCTTTTTCAACTTTTGACTCAACAACAAGGTCTGAAATGGCCTTTACCGGAAGCGGCAGACCTGGAACCTCTGCAAGAGCTTTTACTTCAACGCCAAGAACCTTATGTCTTGGTGGCCGATTAAGATAAAAAGAAATTGCCCGGAGATATTCTTCTTCCATTTTTTGGCGCTTCTTTTTTTTAGCGAGCCGGCTTTCTTTTTTACCAAAATTTATTTCAAAATCAGGAATATTCCTCAAAAACTCAAGCCCCAAATCAATCGCCCCCTCTTTCGGAATGTTGCCGTAAAAATGCTGAAGCGCTACATGCCCCGCCCGTCCGACAAAGGCAGACGGCGATGACGGCGTATCATAGACTCCTTCAACATACCGCTTGTGCCACGCAAGAGGGTTTCTCAAAAATGTGATAAGTGATGAGTACGTCCAGTGCTTTATTGGAAATTTTTGTTTTTGAGCCATATGTTACTTGAAGTATATCATATCTTCAAAAAACCTTGACATATATATAAAAATATGATACAATTTAACGAGTTACATAGGAGGTTGACAGTGCTAACACGTAAGGAGTTTATCTACCGCACGCTTCTGTTTACGATTTTCTCGCTCTTTGTGTTGTCTGCCCAGAGTAAACTGGATTCCGCGTGGATCGCGCCAGTTGCAATTTTGTGCGGCATCGTAACGGCTTTTTTAATAGGTGTATTGGATAAGTTCATAAATTTTATGGAACGCCCAGGAGACACAACTACCAAAGCACTCATCCTGGGACTCCTCACAGCTGTCTTTGTTGGAACAGTTTTATTCGTTCTTTTAAAATAAAATTTGTGCAACAGCATCACGAGGGCTCTTCGGAAGAAAAGCCCTTTTTCTTTAGTTGATGCAAAATGGTGGACGTCCGACGTCCACCATTTTATTCTTTCCACTGTATCAGTATACTGACATAGCGATGTTAGTAGTTTTATAAAACACTTGGTATTTGATAATTGCTTTTATGCAGTACATAGACTAAGATGCGGTAAGAATAATTCTTTGAAGATGCGGAGTAAGAAACATTGGAGAGTATACTGGAGTTTCTAAAAACAACTCATGAATATCAAGGATTTGGGATAAATAAACTTACCTTTTGGGCATTGGGAACTGTCGCATTTACCGGTATTGAATGGTGGGGACTGTGGAAACAAAATGAGAAAATATGGAGTGAAAAATCCGGCGAATCATTGTCGGTAACGCTTATAACTTTTGCAACGTTTTCTTATTTCGCGTTTATTTTTTATGGAATTGAAATAAAGAGTGCCTCTTCAATCTTTAACGGCATCTTGGGTATAATGGATTTTTTCATTCTCTGGGGTCTTTGGAAATTTAAAGGATTTACACAGCGCGAAAAAATTCAATTTTGGGTCTTTGCGGCAATGGTTCCCGCAATGGCCTTTTTCCCAAAACACCACAACGAGATATTTTTAATAGTTTCCATCGGAATCATTGTCGCGCTTCTTACAATGCCGTGGGAGATCTTCAAAGCAGGAAAAACTGGTGTAGTAGAAATTAAAATGCTCATTGCGTTCGATGCAGCAACGATATTTTGGGTCTTTTACGCGTTTGAGATAGACGAGCCGGTGCTTAAGTTTCTCTCGTCAGCAAACCTTTTAATTCTTATTGTCACCACGCTTTTATGGTACCGCCTATATCTAAAAGAAAAACAGCTCTCATGAGCTGTTTTAATTTTAATAAGAAAACTTTTCCCAATTATGTCCTGCCGCGACAGCACACGACCTCATTTTAATTTCTCCACCTGTTTCTGATTCTGGATCCATCAATGGTTCAGTTTGGATGACAATCCAGTCGCCCCCTTCATTGCGAAAAAAACCAACGCGATTTGCTTGTCTTCCGAGATTATTGGAGTGGAGGACAATCGCAGAGCCAATCAATAGAAAACCGCCCTTGCTTAAATCCCCAACCGCGCTATCAAGACGCCCCGCAACACAATACAACAGGAGTGATTCCCTCGGCTCTTTCAGGTCAGGAAATTTCGTTACTGCTGGTCCTGGTTTCCATGAATTACCTGCTGCAATCCAGTAATGCTCTCCATCTCCAGAAATCTCATCAAGAAACCAGCGCCCATCTGCTCGTACCGTGAATTCCACCCATGCTATCTGTGTATTTGGGAACTGAAGCATTTTGGCATGTGCTTTATATATAGCCGGATATACATCCGCATCATTGGACGGTAATAACGGGCTTTCACCAACAAACGCAAGACTCGGAGAAAAAAGTAGAAACGAAACAAGCAAACAGGAACGTATGAGAATGTTCACGCGTATTCCTTTTCACAGAGAATCTAGCTTAGATACTATTGTTTTTTGCCACATTGTCAAACAAAACGACGGATGTCTAATGTCCGCCATATTGCTTTTCATATATGTTCGTATGATTTCGTACGGTTTCGTAGGTTTCAATAGTTCTTTAGTCGGTTTGCTTTATGATGCTGGCGGATTTTTTCATGCGCTTTCGCTTCAATCTGTCTGATGCGCTCGCGAGTTACGCCAAATTCCTTGCCTACTTCTTCAAGCGTGTGCATCACTCCCTCAGCATCCTCAAGCCCATGCCGCATTTCAAGAATCTTCCGCTCCTTAGGTGAAAGTTCATTTAAAATTTCCCGAATTTGATCACGCAAAATTCTCCGAGACGCCTCCTGTGAAGGAGCGGCTATTTGCTCATCCTGTATGAAATCCTTAAGTGTTGATTTTTCATCGTCATCCCCAACAGCCCCTTCAAGAGAGATGGTTTCTTGATCAATATTTTTGATAGTGTGCACCTTTTCAATATCAAGGCCCATTTCGGCGGAAATTTCTTCAGGAAGCGGATCACGCCCCAAATCCTGGCTCAAACGACGAACAACTTGCTTATATTTCGCAATCGTCTCAACCATATGCACCGGAATGCGGATAGTCCGGGACTGGTCAGCAAGAGCTCTTGTTATCGCCTGTCGTATCCACCACGTAGCATACGTAGAAAACTTAAACCCTTTTGACCAATCAAATTTTTCAATTGCTTTAAAAAGCCCGAGATTCCCCTCTTGAATGAGGTCAAGAAGCGTCAGGTCTTGGCTTCGCCCAGCGTAGCGTTTCGCGATTGAAACAACGAGCCGCAGGTTTGCCTTTGCAAGCAAATTTTTTGCTTCTTCATCCCCTTTTTCAATTCGTTTTGCAAGCGTCTTTTCATCAGCCGCTGAAATGAGGTCATATTGCCCAATTTCTTTTAAATACATTTGTATGGAGTCAAACGAGCTCGTTGCCGCTCCATACCCCTTTAAAAATGAGTCTCCCGAAGCATCATCGTCGGCAAGAATTCCTCCGCCTTTTTTTATTTCAACTCCCTCTTTAGCGAATCTGTCATACAAAGAGTCTAAAAACAATACGTCATCTTCTATCATCGGAAACTCTTTCAAAAGCTCGTCATAGGTAACAAAGCCTCGTTTTTTTCCTTTGCCAATTAAGCCATTGAGGGCCGCTTCCTGCTGCATTGCTTTTCTAGACTGACGAGCGGCTTTTTTAGAAGCAGCTGTCTGTTTTTTAGCAGAGGTTTTCTTTTTCCCGTTACCCTTTTCACGCGCAGAAAGACGTTTTTTCCCAGAAACTTTTTTCTTTTTTATTTTTATTTTTGCCATAACATATAGATGCCAATGATTACGAATGATATTAATACATATTAATGTTTCATATTCGTATTCATCCGTATCATTGTACAATTTGTGTATTAGTATCTGTTCTCGTGCATGCTAAACCGGAACCTCGTTTATTTTTTTTGATAATGTGTGACACAGAGAAAGCGCCTTTTTTGCTTCTGTTTCATCTCCTTTCTGTTCCGCTACCTTCACGGCATCCATAGCTTCTATAAGTTTTATTTTTAATGTTTGTTTGAGTAAATTATTAAACAATTCTTCTACCGTCCTTTTAATATCTTTTGCGTTTTGGTGCGCTGCCTCAGCTTCAAAAATAAGCCGTTCTCTTTCTTTCTCGTCAATAGTATTTATTGTATCAGTAAACCGTTTTCCCACGATGTCTTCATATTTATTTGCAAAATCCTTTAAATCTAGGGATGGATTTTTTTCTTTTTTCTGCCATAAAAATATACTGCACAAATGATGTTCTATGTTCAAAAATCTTATTTCTTCAGGATTTTTAATAATGAGCGCCGATTCTTTTTCCTGCACCCCGGATTTTTTTTCTTGTAATGCGGGTTTTGTGTGCTCATAATTCTTTATTGAGCGCCACACCGGATCTTCTCCCATATTAATTCTTTCAGCGGTTAATTTTACAAAATGAGCCTGTTCAATGGGGCTTTTTATGCGCGCGATAAACGGCACAACAAACTCCTCAATTTTGAGCCGCAATTCTCTTTCATTGGAATATTTTTGCGAGAGCATATCCAGATAAAATTCAACGATGTGTTTTGATTCAAGAATATAACGCTTCCAATCCGTTTCGTCCTTTTGGATAATATCTGCGGGGTCTCTGCCCTCCTCCAGGTGCGCGACACGAACCGCAAACCCTGAAAAAAGCGCCAACTCCACTCCTCGTCTCATTGCTTTAAATCCAGCTTCATCACCATCAAACGCAAGAATAATATTTTTAGTCATTCTTCCAATAAGAGAAAGGTGGCCCTCGGTAAATGCCGTGCCGGAAGCGGCAACAGTATTCTGAAATCCTGCCTGATGCGATAATATGACGTCTACTTGTCCCTCAACAACTATGCAAGAATCTTCTTTGCGTATCGCCATTTTTGCTTTGTCAAATCCGTACAATATTTTTGACTTATCATACAAACTCGTTTCGGGGCTATTTATATATTTTGCGGCCCCCGCTTTATCATCCTCGGTTTCATTAAAAATTCTTCCTGAGAACGCCACCACTCTTCCGGATGCGTCCATAATGGGAAACATTATTCTGCCACGAAAACGGTCATACACCTTGTCTCCTGAAGTATTTGTAAGTCCTGTATCAGCCATTTCTTTATCCGTAAAATGGCGATTTTTTAAAAATGTGTACAGCGACCGCCACTCCGGAAGCGCGTAGCCTATCCTCCAGCTCTTCGCTGTTTTACCAGTGAGGCCTCGTGCTTTTAAATATTCCCCCGCTTTCTTATGTGCAAACAACTGTGACTCAAAAAAATTAGTTGCTTCTTCAAGTATGCTGTATAGGTGCTTTTTTGTGTCTTCCGCTTTTGAATTAAAACGAGGAATTGAAACCCCCGTCCGCTCTGCAAGCACCTTCAGCGCGCCGGAAAAATCAAGTCCCTCTATTTCTTCCACAAAACTGAATATGTCCCCCCCTTTTCCGCACCCAAAACAGTGGTATGTTTCTCTGTCGGGAGAGACAAAAAAAGATGGTGTTTTTTCGGTATGAAACGGGCATCGTGCCTTAAATGTTTTGCCTGCTTTTTCAAGTTTTACATATGATGAAACCACCTCCGCAATCCCAATCCTTTCTTTAATCTGTTCTACGGTTGAGGACATAATGTAACATCTTATCTTTAATTTGCCTGCCCCGCAGTGAGCTTTGCTCTACTGCTGGGGTTCTACTGCGGAAGACATGGCAAAAATTAAGGAGCAAAGCGACTATAATTTTTGAGCACCGAGCACTCAAAGCATTGAAGACTCGGTTAAGAAAAATATACTCACTTCGTTCGTTATTTTTCTAATTTTTTCTTGAATCCCGTTCCTGCGGGAATAAGTCTTCCAATTATAACATTTTCTTTAAGGCCCCGGAGACGGTCTCTTGCGCCTTTTGTCGCGGCTCTAATCAAAATTCTAGTGGTATGCTGGAATGAAGCGGCAGAAAGAAAACTCGCGGTCGTGAGAGACACTTCAGAGATGCCGAGTACGAGTGTTTCAGCTTTAGCCTCTTCACCTTTCGCTTTCGTCGTTTTTTCATTTTCTTCAATCAGTCGCGTATTTTCAATAAGCTCTCCATACGAAAACGGAGTGTCCCCGGGACTTTTAATTTTTTTGCGTGAGAACATCTGGCGGACAATGACCTCAAAATGTTTACGGGCGACCGAAGCGCCTTCAAGGTCGTATACTCTCTCCACTTCATGAATAATATAATCTTCCGCGTGCTCTTTGCCTCCATATTTAAAAAGCTCTTCTATGTTTGCGGAACCATCCGTAAGCAAGCTTCCTTTTTTAATTTTATCTTTTGCGGAAACAACAAGCGTTCTTCCGTAGGGAATCGCGTACTCAATGCGTTCCCCTTTTTTCTTTCCAGCTCCCGCTTCCTCGGTTAATACCACGAGCACCTGCTCATTCCCCTTGTTTTGAATTTCAAGAACCTCTCCGTCGGTACGAGAAACAACTGCGGGGTTTTTGGGAATGCGGCGTTCAAATACCTCTTCAACACGCGGAAGACCTTTTGTAATATCAGATCCGGTAACACCTCCTTGGTGAAAAGTTCTCATGGTCAACTGCGTTCCCGGCTCTCCAATAGCTTGAGCCGCAATAACGCCCACCGCCTCTCCTTGCTCAATTAATTTATGACGTCCCATATCAAGGCCGTAACAATTTCTGCAAAGACCATATACTGTCTTACAAGAAAGCGGGCTCCGAATGAATACTTCTTCTGTACCCGCGTCTGTAATTTTTTTAATCTCTGCCCGTTTCAGAAGAGTCTTTTTAGGGACAATGACAACTCCGTCCGCACCGACAATATCTTTTACGATAATACGGCCTCCAATCACTTTTGTGAGAGAAACACCGATACCTGAAATATTTTCCTTTAAACTGACCCGACGCCCAACTTTATCTCCGCAATCATCCTCCGTGATAATGACATCCTGGGCGACATCAACAAGCCGCCGCGTTAAATATCCGGCTTTCGCGGTTTGCAGTGCCGTGTCGGTAAGCCCCTTTCTTGACCCGTGAGTAGTAATAAAATATTCAATAGGAGTAAGCCCTTCTTTGTAGGAGGAAACTATAGGGAAGTCAATTGGCACGCCAACGGTATTCATCACAATCCCCTTCATGCCGGTCATCTGCGTAATGGGACCGAGAGAACCTCGGGCGCCTGATTTCCACATATCATGTACCGAGCCGTTAAGCGAAAGTGTTCCGGGAATTGCCTTGGCAACTTCCTCTTTTGCTTTTTCCCAGACTTCAATAACCATTCTGTATCGCTCGACATCAGAGAGAAGCCCGCCGCTCCATTGTTCCATAATCTCCTTTTCTTTCTTTCTCGCCTCGGCAACAATGCGCTCTTTTTCTTTTGGAACCGCTAAGTCTTCCATGCCCCAGGTAATTCCCGACTTCGTCGCAAATTTGAATCCAAAATCTTTAATTTTATCGAGAATTGTCGTGATTCGTTCTACGGGATATTTCTCAATAATATTATCCATAATTTCGGAGAGAGCGCTTTTGTCCACCTCCGCGTTTATATATGGATAATCACTCGGGAGTACGCTGTTAAATAAAAGACGGCCAACAGAAGTTTCAAAAACACCACCCTTAAGTTGGGCATATTTTTCGGTTTCGGTCGCCATGACTTTTATTTTTGCCCGCAAACTCAAGATGCCGAAATCGTGCGCGGTGATAGCGAGGTTTGGGCTTCCAAAAACTTTACCCTCTCCTTTCTCACCAGGAAGTATTTTTGTAACCCAGTATGTTCCGAGCGTAATATCAAGCATTTTTGAAATAACTACCGGATATCCCGTTCCCGGTTTAAATATATTTTTATCCGCCGCCATTATTTCTCGGGCCTCTCCTTGCGCCTCTTTTGAGAGCGGCACGTGAACGGCCATCTGGTCTCCGTCAAAGTCAGCGTTAAATGCGGGACAAACAAGCGGATGCAATTCAATAGCGTTTCCTTCAATAAGAATTGGTTTAAACGCCTGCACGCCAAGCCGGTGAAGCGTCGGGGCCCTGTTTAAAAGAACGTATTTATCTTTGATAACATCTTCAAGAATAGCCCAGACTTCCGGTAGCCCTTCTTCAATAAGACGTCCGGCCCCCCTGATGTTGTACGCCAGTTCCTGTTTTAAAATTTCCGAAATAACAAATGGCCTAAACAGTTCAAGCGCCATGTGTTTTGGAAGGCCGCACTGGTCAAGCCTTAAGCTCGGGCCGACAACAATGACTGATCGCCCCGAATAATCAACCCGTTTACCCAATAAGTTTTGTCTAAAAAGCCCCTGTTTTCCTTTAAGGTTCTCCGACAGTGATTTTAAAACTTTTTTCCGGGCATGCGCGGCCTGCTGGGACGTAGAGCGACGCATTGAATTATCAAGAAGCGAGTCAACGGCTTCTTGAAGAATTCTTTTTTCGTTACGCAAAATAACATCCGGAGCATTAATTTCCTTAAGTTTTTTAAGACGATTATTCCGATTTATAACACGTCGATACAAGTCATTCACGTCGGAGGTGGCATGTCTTCCTCCGTCAAGAGCGACCATCGGCCGAAGCTGGGGAGGCATGACAGGTATCACCGTAAGAAACATCCATTCAGGACAAACATCGGCCTCTACAAGAGATTTAACCAAGGCGAGACGTTTTCGTATTTTAGTTTTTTCCGCGGCCGACGCTTCTTCAAAATCTGCTTCAAGCTGTGTCGCTAATTTTTCCAGATTTACTTTTTTCAGAAGATTATAGAGAGCCTCTGCGCCAATTTCCGCATGAAAAACACTTCCGTACTTCAGAGAAAAACGGTGATACGAAACCTCGTCAAGCACGGAACCTGCCCGCAGGTCTTCAATTTCTTTTCTTACTTCGGTAAAACGTTTCTTCAGAATTTCCTTTTCTTTCACGCTCTCGGCAATTTTTTGCTTTGATTTAAATTCTGATTCAAGGTCTTTTAAAATTTTATTTCGTTCGCCTTCGTATACCTCCGTCACCATGTAGCCGGCAAAATACACAACTTTTTCAACATCGGAAAGAGAGAGGTTCAGTAAAAGTCCAATGCGTGAAGGCACTCCCCGCAAAAACCAAATATGAGAAACCGGCGAGGCAAGTTCTATGTGGCCCATCCGCTCACGGCGCACGATTGATCGCGTTACCTCAACGCCGCACCGTTCGCAAATAATATTTTTGTAACGAATGCGGCGATATTTACCGCAATAGCACTCGTAGTCTTTTGTGGGACCGAATATTCGCTCGTCAAAAAGTCCGTTACGCTCGCTTCTTCCGGTACGATAGTTTATGGTTTCTGCTTTCGTTACCTCTCCGCGCGACCATTCCCGCATACGCTCGGGGGATGCGAGTTTGATAATGATTGAATTAAAGTCTTTTGTTTGTGGATTCATAATGCTAGGCTTTAGGCTTTAGGCTTTAGGCTTTAGGAATATCGTTTTTTCCTAGCGCCTAGTGCCTAATAACCTAGAGCCTCAATAATTACTTTTCATTGCTTAGCTCCACATCAAGCGCAAGCGCTTTTAAATGATGCATGAGCACATTAAAAGATTCGGGTAAGTTCGGCTCTCGTAATTCCTCTCCTTTTATAATTGAATCAAACGTCGCCGCACGACCTAAAATATCGTCTGATTTCACGGTGAGCATCTCACGAAGTGTGTGCGCCGCGCCGTATCCTTCAAGCGCCCAGACTTCCATCTCTCCAAACCTCTGCCCACCCCCTTGCGCCTTTCCTCCAAGTGGCTGCTGATGAATGAGCGAATACGGACCGATAGAGCGCATGTGGATTTTATCTTCAACCATGTGATGCAATTTCATAATGTACATGTATCCGATGGCAATTTCTTGCTCAAACTGTTCTCCTGTGCGCCCGTCATAAAGTTTTACCTTTCCATTTTCATTGAAGCCGGCTTTTTTGAGTTCCTGTTTAATTTCCTCTTCTGTCGCGCCCAAAAACGGAGGAGTAATCGCCTGATAATTAAGCGTGTGCGCGGCAAGTCCGAGATGCAGCTCTAAAATCTGCCCCAAGTTCATACGAGACGGAACTCCAAGCGGAGTTAAAATAACGTCAATCGGGGTGCCGTCAGCGAGGTATGGCATTTCTTCTGTGGGAAGAATTTTTGAAATAACTCCCTTGTTGCCGTGTCGCCCCGCAAGCTTGTCTCCCACCGTTACGGTGCGCAGCTGTGCAACTTCCACATGAATGCGCTTGATGGTTCCTGAATCAAGCTCGTCGCCGTTGTCGCGAGAAAATACCTTAACCCGTATGACACGCCCCCGCTTTCCGTGCTCCATTCTTTTTGAAGTATCTTTTACGTCACGCGCTTTTTCTCCGAAAATTGAACGCAGGAGCCGCTCTTCGGGAGTGAGCTCCGCTTCTCCTTTGGGGGTAATTTTCCCGACTAAAATATCGTTCGGCCCCACTTCAGCGCCGACCATCACAATCCCGTCTTCATCAAGATTTTTCAGCTTTGCTTCTCCGACATTTGGTATGTCGTGGGTTGTAATTTCAGGACCAAGTTTCGTATCTCGGACGTTTACCTGAAACTCATCAACATAAAGAGACGTAAAGACATGGTCGCGCACAAGCCGCTCCGATAAAATAATGGCGTCTTCATAGTTCGCCCCGCTCCATGACATAAACGCGACAAGAACGCTCTGCCCGAGAGAAATTTCTCCGTCAACAGTTGAAGCATTATCGGCAAGGGGCGTCCCCTTTTTAACTTTTTGCCCAAGCTCCACTATCGGACGCTGCCTGAACGCGGTGACTTCGTTTGTTTTTACGAAATTTACCAGTTTATATTCTTTCTCTTTGTTCTTTTTTGCTTTAGAATTTTTAGTAATAATTTTATTTCCATCAACGGCAATAACAGTTCCCTCTTCTTCGGCAACAACAATTCTACCGGAGTCGGCGGCCGCTTTCCCTTCAATGCCTGTAGCAACACGCGGTCTCTGCGGAATAATGCACGGCACCGCCTGCTTTTGCATGTTTGAACCCATGAGCGCCCTGTTCGCGTCATCATGTTCAAGAAATGGAATAAGAGATGTCGCGACAGAAAACGGCTGGTTTGAGGCAACGTCAATAAAATGAACGTCCTTGGTGCTCACAAGCCGAACCTGACCTTCTTTGCCTTTCGCGCGAACTTCCACGAACTTCTCCACAAAAACACCATCGTCGTTATAGGCGGTTGCCGCGTGCGCAATATTATAATTTTCCTCTTCAATGGCGTTTAAATAGACGATTTCTTTTGTCACGATGCCATCTACAACTTTAAGATACGGGGTTTCAATAATCCCAAACTCATTTACACGGGCAAACATCGAAAGACGAAGGATGAGCCCGATACTCTGTCCTTCAGGGGTGTGAATGGGACAGACACGTCCATAGTGAGACGGGTGCACGTCTCGCACTTCAAAACCGGCTCTCTCGCGAGTAAGTCCACCCGGGCCAAGCGCGGAGAGCGTGCGCAAGTGTTCAAGCTCGTCAAGCGCGTTTTTTTGGTTCATGTATTGAGTAAGTTGGTGCGTGTTGAAAAATTCTTTAATAGATGTCTGCAACGGTCTTGGGTTTATAAGTTGCACGGGAAGCATTGTTTCGGGATCCGTTGTCGACATTCTGTCTTGAATATTGCGCTTCATGCGGGAAAGCCCGACCCGAATGCGCTGTTCAAGCATTTCCCCCATAAAGCGAACGCGCCGGACGCCTAGGTGATCAATATCGTCACCTTCCGCTCCGGGAGTGTGGTTGAGCGTAATAATATGAGAAATAATGGTCACTAAGTCGTCCGCGGAGATAGTGCGTCTGTCCACCTCTTTCTTATCCATGCTTTTATTGAACATTTTGTTAAATCGGTAACGTCCGACCGGAGAGAGGTCATAGCGCTCAGCGCCGAATATCCCGTCAATGAATTCCTTCGCGTTTTCAGCAGAAGCCAATGTGCCGTCACGAAGCCGTTTATATATTTCAATATATGATTCATCCACCGTGTGCGCGGCGTCTTTCGCGATTGATGTTTTAATGTATTGAACTGCGTGCTCATTGCCTTTAAAAAGATTCAGCAATTCTGCTTCAGTTTTGGCACCGCTGAATATTCGGAGAAGTGCCGTAGCGGAAATTTTTCGTTTTTTATCTATACGGACGTAAATCGCCCCGTCTGCTTCTGATTCAATTTCAATCCACGCGCCACGGGAAGGAATTATTTTTGCTCCAAAATATTTTACTCCACGTGTTTCCTGTTCGTTGAAGAACACTCCGAATGAACGAGCAAGCTGAGAGACCACAACGCGCTCGTTACCGTTAATGATAAACGTGCCGTGCGGAGTCATAATCGGGAAATCCACAAGGAAAATTTCCTGTTCTTTTTCTTTACCAAGATTTTTGTTTTTTAGTTTGACGATTGCCCGAAGCGGAGCCTGAAGCGTCAGTTTATTTTCCTTCGCATAAAATTCGTCAAATAGAGGCTCCGCGAGTTCAAACGAGATAAATTCCAAATCAAACTTTTTTCCGGAATAGTCGGAAATAGGAGAAAATTCTTTAAACAAACCTTTGAGATCTTCGGTGACAAGTTTTTTATATGAACGAACCTGTGGCTCCACCAAGTCAGGCGGAGTAAGAATCGGTTTTTTATATTTTGAAAAATATTTTTTTTGCATAATAGATTTTAAACGAGTAAAACGAATATTAAAATCATTACCCTGTGAAAGAAAAATCTAAAAGATTTTTATTTCGTGGGGTTAGAAAAAACAAAAGAAGAACTATGCACATGAAAAAGCCCCGATTGTGGTCGGTAAGATCAAAAAGGGGTTTTAAGAAAAAAGCATAGAGCTGTATTTTTCTATCGTTTAATATGTTTGCCTGCTTTTTTGAGGCGTGAAAGATTGCCGAATTCACGCTTTAAGCGGCAAAAAGCCCGATAAATATGTAGATTTTTGAGAGTCCCCCCGCAACTCAATCAGAACAGTTATTAATAGCCATTATATATATCCCCAAAACAATGTCAAGAGTTTTCCACACCCCCAACACAAAACGCCGCCGCCCCTCGCATTTTAACCTCGCACAACAAAACACACCCTTACAAACTAGTTTGTAAGGGTGTTGTGTGTAAAAACTATGTACTTTTTCTTTTTTGCTCACGCAAACTTTTTTTGTGTTTTTTTGTCACTAACACGCAAAACTGCGCAATTTCTCGCAGACATGTTTCTTCATATATTGTCTGCTCGCGCGGATGAAAGACATATGTATTCCAGCGAGGAAACCAAGAAATATATCCAAGAAACGCACGTTCTTTTGTATTTCTTACCTCGTAATGAGAAATATCTCGAGTATCATTGGATTCAATTTCTTGAAAATAAATATAGGTGCCGAATGTTTCTCTGTCGTCACTTCCTGCTCTAAGTGCCACAAACCCACCGTTTTTAAATACTGCGTTTCAGTATAACAAAAAGTACTATACACGCAACGACAGCCAAAATTCTCCACATTTCAACCCAAACTAAAAACACCCCAAGTAATTTGAGTGTAATGTTGACTCATTTTAAAATTGTGCTAAAACAAAGCTAGTTGCCGACCCCCGTAACTGCTTCAACCACACAAGGAGGACCCACGATGCGGAGAATGTTGCAGATCGCTCTTTTAGCAGTCTGCTTTGCGGTTCTCTCTCCTATCGTAGAGGCAAGCATCATCGGCCTGTACTATTACGTACAGAACGACAAAGTAAGCGTTGTCTTAAAAGATGGCCGACCATTCCTTATAGTTGAAGTCTCGAAATTTCCCGATTTGCCGGCATGCACCGGTTTCCAAGTCTACCGCACCAAACCGTTTACCAGAAAAGAACTCAATCTCATAAGCGGGCCTCAAGGAAAAGGCACCGGTTTCGGTCTCTGGAAATCTAAAAAATGTCTTGATGCATATTATGAAAAAACGGGCAAGAATGAACGCGTCCCCGTTAAAAAACTCGTTCAGGAAATAGACGTATATAACGATTTCTTCGGATATTTCACAAATAAAGAACAATTGATTCGTGACTTTGAAGCAGGGAATTTTTTCCTCGCCGTCATGTATCAGAAAAACTATGACGGGTACGAATCAGATATGTATGAAGAGCTCTATTCGTACAAAGATGTAGTAAACGGAAAAGTGCTCCTCGGCCAATAATTAATAATACGTTTTCACCAATGCACGCGGCTACTTTTAGTAGCCGTTTTTATTTTCCCTCACCTATTTTGAATGTATAAAAAAAGACCCTTTGATGTTATCGCAGGGTCTTAGTTCTGGTTGGTTCGTGTGGCTAGGCGGGGTTAATCTGTTTCCAGCCCTCACCCTCGGTGTACCACCTTTCTGCATCCGACGGGGTGTCGGAGAGATGCGGAGGATGGCAGACTTCACCAAATTCACGCTTGGCAACGAGCCGCTCGAGCATCGGCGAGCCGTCGTCATGAAAATCGTTGTAGACGAGCGAATGCCCTTTGTAGAGATAGAATGAACGCCCGCCGATGCGAACACCGAGCTCGCCGATATCGTTGACGACCCACTCGACCTCCTCAGCGGAGAGAGGACCTGCAAGCCGGCGGATTCTTGCCTTCATCGCATCAATTAGTCGTGTGAAAACGTTGGGCGGATTCTCCAGCATGATGCGTTCGGATCTTATCCTCATCTCTCTGCCCGAAGACAAAGCCACGAGGATACGCCCTCCTGCCTGTCTGATGACCGAAGCAACGGTGCCTGCTGATGCGCGCACCTTACCACTTCGTGAATCTTCCACAAAGACAATCTTGTCGCCCGTGTGGAACTGGGGTTTGGATAGCATTGCGCTCTCCTTCTTCCTTAGGGTTAAGTTAAGCAGAACGGACATTCGATTACTCGAACTCCAACTTAATTATACCATACTAAATGAGTATTTGTCAATAGAGCTTCCTCTTCCTCCATTCCGCTATTTTTTTGTGGTCGCCGGAGAGAAGAATTTTGGGGACTGCGTATTTTCTTTTTTTATGAACTATTATTTCCGGACGAGTGTAGACTTCCGAAGATGTCTCGCGTGACTCTTCAAGCGACTCATGTGTGCCGAGCACCCCTTTCATCTGCCGCGCTGTCGCGTCAATGACAATCATCGCGGGAAGCTCCCCTCCCGTGAGAATATAGGGACCGATAGAGATTTTTTCCGCCTTTAAAATTTTTGCCACGCGCTCATCAACCCCTTCGTAGTGTCCCGCGATTAAAATGATATCGGCATATGTTTTGGAAATTTTTTTTGCGTAGACATTCGTGAATTGCTTGCCGTCTGCGGCAAAAAGAATGACTTTGGCATTCTTTTTGCCGCGCCTGATTTTATCAACTATTTTTACAATCGGCTCAACTTTAAGCACCATACCGGGGCCTCCGCCATATGGCTTGTCATCTGCAACTTTGTGTTTCCCTTTCGCGAAATCGCGTATATCGTAAATTTTTACAGCGATTTTTCTGTTTTTCACCGCGCGCTTCAGCATTGACTCATTGAGATATGAGAAACTGTTTGGAAATAATGTGAGAATGTGAAACCGAACCATAAAATTAGAATATAGAATTACGAATTATGAATCAAGGAAAACAAAAACTCCCCGAAAAATAATTGAGGGGAGTTTTTGTTTTTAGAATCGCAGATTAGAGCTTGAGATCATCCATTGCTCTGTCTACGTCGCTTGAAGCTCGAGATCGTTTTCCGCCCTCGGGCTCGCTAATTTTCAAATTAACCCGCGCGTTGTTTTTGATGCCGACCACTCGCAGAAGCGTGCGGATAGCTTTCGCTGTCGCACCCATTCGGCCAATGACTGTTCCCATATCTTCGGGAGCAACATCAAGCGTCATAAGGACGCCCATTTCGTCAACTTCTCGTTTGACTTTAACCGCGCTCGGGTTGCTTACTAATGCCTTCACTACTACTTCAAGAAAATCTTGGTCTTTTAATTCTTTAGAAGCCATAAAGCAAATATATTATCTTTTAATCATTAATATCAAGCAGAAACCGACCTTGTTTTAATTCTGCGGGTTACCTATATTATATATTATTATTTTAAAATGTCAAGTACTTTTTATTACGCCTTCGTTTCAGGGGCTGCGGGCTCTTCCTTCTTTTCTTCTTTTACCTGTTCCTCTTTTTTTACTTCATCTTTTGCCGTTTCGGATTTTGGTTCAATTGTTTTTTCCTCTACTTTTTTCTCGGCACTTACCGAAGGCGTTGCAACCCCCGCTTCTGTCTCGCCCTTCTTCAGTTTTTTCTTTGCCGAGACATCAATCTTTGCTCCTTTTATAATCCCTTTTTTTATGAGAAGGTTGTGGACTGTCGCGGTCGGCTGTGCCCCTTTTGACACAAGCTCCGCAATTCTGTCTTTCTTCAAGGCACCTTCCCGCCCACCTCGCGGGTCATAATTTCCGAGGACTTCCAAATACCGCCCGCTTTTCGTGCTGTTTCTGGAATCGGTCAAAACCACCCGAAACGCAGGCTCATGAATTCTTCCCACTCGCTGTAATCTGATTTTTAACATAATGAAGAATATACTATCAAAAGAACATAGACCCCGCAAGCGTGCATAAAAAATGCTTTTTTAAGCTTAAAAATTTTCAAGAAGTTTAACCAAAAATCTGATAGGTGCGCCGGCGGAGCCTTTTGCCAAATGGTCGCTTGAAATTGCAACCATGCGCGGGGCCATATCAATGTGCGCCCATTTATACCCCTCCGCAAACTGCGAAAGAAACATTGCCGCGTGAATGGCATCCCCATACCGGGTGCCGCTTACTGCCGAATTCGCCACATCAGCAAAGTTGCCTTTCACTTCGTCTTCATACTCATCCCAAAGCGGCAAGGGCCAAAGGTATTCACCCGACTCCTCACCAAGCTTCATGCATGTTTCAATAAGTTTTTCGTCTTTGCTTAAAATCGCACTTGCTCTCTGTCCTAGCGCCGCGACTGCCGCTCCAGTCAAGGTAGCCACGTCAACAACAAGCCGCGGTTTATATTTTTTAGCATGTGTTAGAGCATCCGCAAGTATAAGCCGCCCCTCCGCATCCGTATTTAATACTTCTATCGTTTTCCCAGACATTGATTTTAAAATATCTCCTGGGCGATAACTTGAACCCGATGGCATATTTTCAACCGCCGGAATAAGTCCCACGATATTCTTTTTTACTTTGAGTTTTGCTGCCGCGATAATCGCGTGCGCAACAGCCGCGCCACCCGACATGTCTAAATGCATATCCAAAATTCCTCCGGTCGGCTTCAAATTAAGCCCGCCCGTATCAAACGTAACTCCTTTCCCCACAAGCACAATCGGAGCCTCCCCCTTCTTTCCTTTTTTATATTCAAGAATGATAAACTGGGCCTCTTCTTCTGACCCGCGAGCAACTCCTAATACCGCGCCCATTTTAAGCCGCTTCATCTCATTCTCTCCGAGAATTTTCACAATGATGCCAGTACCACGACACGCTTCTTTTATTTTCCGCGCGAGAAGCTTCGGAGTCATATCCCCTCCCGGTGTATTTGAAAGAATTCGTGATTTATTTACCTCTTCCCCAACAACAACTCCGCGGGCAGCGCCTTTTTTAAATTGACTATCTGCTCCATATATAAAAACTTCCTCCACCTCGCCCCATCCTTCTTTGGGGCGAGTTTTAAAGGAGTTAAATTCAAAATTCGCCATGAGCGCGTTCTCCGCAAAAAGCGAGCCAAGTTCATATGGAGAAATATCTTTCGGCGTGGGAATGTCGGAAAGCGCAAGAGCAATTTTTTTTATTTTATGCTTTCTGGCGGTAGTAATTATTTTTCGCACAAGAATAATGAGGAGCCGCCGAGTAATGGGCTTTGTGCCAATGCTTATGTGGAGAAATTTTGTTTTTCCATCCTTCACGATTTCTGCATCCGGCTTTTTTTCAAAAACAACACGAACAACAACTCCGTCTTGAGACATTTTTTCCTCTGTTTTAAATATAAAGTGCATAGACATCATTAAACCATAAAAAAACAAAAAAGAAAACTCGCCCAAAGAAGCGGGCGAGGTGCTGTTCTACACAATTTTTGTATCTAAGTGCTCGTGAAGAGGCGTATTTATTTTTTCAATATTGTTTCCAATAAACATCCTGCCCCATATCATGCCTAGACGCATGCAATAAAATCCCGCAGCTGCATAGACTGCCAAAGTAATAATATTTATTTGTCCGCCAACCAAGAAAAAAGAGGCTAGGGTTAGAAAAAAAACATTCGCTAGATTACGATACGCCATCCACATGTTTAATGAAGAATGCGGATTCAGTCTCGTTGCCATAACCTCCAATAACACCACAATCCCAAGCAAAAGTTCTGCATAAGCGGGGCTATAGAACCTGCTCAGCGGAGCGGCCAATATTAACACTCCGGTAAGGGAGACATACGATCTCACTTTCATGGAATCAACCCATCGCCATAGCGGAATAAATACTGGACGAGCAAGGAACTTTTTAAGCCACAAAAGACTTGAGTTCATGTATGCCTATTTCCTCAATACTTCTGATTCCAGTAAATCAGGAAGAAGGGCGTGTGTCAAAGAAAAAGAAGAGCTATTTATTAAAAGAAAAAACATCTATAATTAGGAAACAATGACCCAAAAGCAAAAAGGCGCGTCGCAATATATTGAGGATGTTATATTTATCACGCGAACCGGAGTTGGTTTCGTTGCATTTCCGGATAAAAAAGACGGCGAAGTGCGCATAGAAAACCGGCTTTTAAACACGGCGCTCAACGGCGATTTTGTCCGTGTGCTCGTGTATCCCAAAAAAGATGAGAAACAAAGAAGCGGAGAGATTGAGAAAATAATCGCCCGAGCTAAAGAAACATTTGTAGGAACTCTTTATAGCGAGCGCGGAGTGGTTACCGTGCGGCCTCAGGATTCACGTTTCTACACCCATATCGTCATTCCACGCGAGGAGAGCAAGGGGGCCAAAGAAGGAGAAAAAGTGCTTGTTAAGATAGTGGAATGGAAAACGGGAAAAGATATTCCGCTCGGCTCAATTATAGAAGTCCTCGGTAAAAAGGGCGAGCACGAGACAGAAATTCAGGCAATTCTCCGTGACCGTGGAATTATTGATGAATTCCCTAATGCAGTGGAGGAAGAGACAAGAATGATCGTTTCAAAATATACGGAGCGCCTCATAAAAGAATTGCCGACACGAAGAGATATGCGCAAGACCCTCACGTGCACCATTGACCCTGAAGATGCGAAAGATTTTGATGACGCGCTTTCAATTCAAAAACTTTCAAACGGAAACTATGAAGTGGGTGTGCATATCGCGGATGTTTCTTTTTTTGTACGAAAGGGAATGGCGCTTGATATTGAGGCGGCGCGCAGGAGTAATTCTTTGTATCTCGTTGACAGGACGATTCCCATGCTACCTTCCGCGCTTTCAAACGACCTCTGCAGTTTAAAGCCGAATGAAGACCGTCTCACATTTGGGGCGGTATTTGAAATGACGCCCCTCGGAATTGTAAAAAATCGATGGTTTGGAAAAACAATTATTCATTCTAACAAACGATTTACTTATGAAGAAGCGCAAGGGGTGCTTCTCGGGAAGTCGGGTAATTGGCATGCTGAGCTTTCAGTGTTAAACACAATGGCAAAACATATTCGCGCAAAACGTGAAGACGAAGGGGCGCTCTCGTTTGACCATGACGAAGTCAAGTTTGAACTTGATGCAAAAGGCGTTCCGCTTCGGGTGTTCCGCAAAAAAAGTTTTGATACCAATAAATTAATTGAGGAATTCATGATTCTTGCGAACAGAGAGGTGGCGCAGTATATGTCAGCAAAAAACCCTCATATACAGCAATCATTTATTTACCGGGTTCACGATTTACCTGACGCTGATAAAATAAAAGAACTAGAGCGGGTTATGCGGGCGCTTGGTTACGAAATTACGCTGCGCAAAAAAAATATTACCTCAAAAGACATCGCGAATCTTTTAAAACAAGTTAAAGGAGCTCCGCACGAGGAAATGGTGCACATGCTCACCGTACGCGCGCTTGCGAAAGCAATATACACCACAAAAAATATCGGGCATTTCGGACTCTCTTTGAAACATTACACTCATTTTACCTCTCCCATTAGGCGATACCCTGACCTTGTTGTGCATAGACTTCTTCTTAAAAATTTACAAAAAGAGAAAGTCAGCCTAGAGGATTTGAGACGCTATGAGGCCGTCTCGCGATACGCCACGCAAGCAGAAATTTCGGCACAAGAAGCAGAGCGCGCCTCTGTGAAATATAAGCAGTCGGAATATATGGCAGCACGCGTAGGACACACATTTGACGGAATCATTACCGGATTAACCGAGCGCGGCATATTTGTATCTGAAGCAGAAACACTTTCGGAAGGAATGGTGTCGCTCCGCGATATAGGAGACGACTATTACATGTATGATGAAAAAAAAGTTGCCATTATTGGCCGTAAAACCAAGAAAAAATATTCACTCGGTGACAAAGTTAGAATAAAGGTTAAAAAAGTTGATGTTGAGGCCCGTTTGATTGATTATATATTCACATAAAAAAATAAGAGTTCTCTTTAGAGAACTCTTATTTTTGCGTATGTTTGCCGATGTCCATACCGCCTCGTCCATCTGCTTTTTGATTTAAATTTGAGCACATTGATTTTTTTGCCGCGCACCTTGTCTTCGAACACAGCACCTACTGTTTCTCCGACAAGATACGGAGTTCCAATTTTTATCTCTTTCCCATCAGAGACAAGAAGCACTTTATCAAAGACAATAGCATCCCCTTTTTTGTGGATATCAGAAAGTTTCTCAATTAAAAGCGTATCGCCCGAAGAGACTTTGTATTGTTTCCCCCCTGTTTCAATAATCGCAAAACCGGACCCCAGTTTTGATGCTAATTTTGAAGTAGCTGGTGCGGTTTTTTTTGAAACAGCGGCCTTTGTTTTTTTTGCTGCCAGTTTCACCGCTTTTTTGACTGTTTTTGTTTCTGCCATAATTTATCCCGTTCCAGAAAGGAAGCGCTTTAGTCTCTTTTTAAGATAGAGCCTGCCCTTTCCTGATTTAAGATACTTTTCTCTCGACCGAGCATCGTGCTCGTTAATACATGCTTCATAATATATAAGTTGAAATGGTCCCCGTCCTTTTGTCCATGCTCGCTCTTCTGTATCCCTCTCGTGCTCTTTAAAGCGCTTCCGTAGGTCTTTTGTCCTTCCAGTATACCATCTTCCGCTTTATCTTGCTTTGTAGCATATAAACATAAAACATCATATTCTGGAACGGGATTAACTGTAAATAATATAGAATTCATTTAAAAAAGCAACTATTTAAAAAGGCCGCTATATTTTATGAACGGCCATATTTATATAAAACTAATTAATTACCCTCGCCTTTTTACACGCATCGGTAAATTCACGAAGGAGTGACTCCCTCAGTATTTTTTCTGCCTCTGCTTCAAAATCTATTTCCCACAAAATAGCATGGTTAAAAATCTCATTGAGACCGCAAATAATGTCAGGAAGGTCTTTGCATAATTTTGGATCCCCTTGTTTTACGGTAGAAAATCCATGTTCCCGACTATAATATGCAAATGTCTCCAGAGAAAGATCAATCCTGAAAAAATCAAGAATCCCCACTCCATCATCATTTCTTTTCCAGCCTTCATGAAATACGGGATATTGAAGCCCTTCTCGTGGAAATACCGGAGGCTGCACAAAAATCATCTTCCCTATAATCATAACGACCCGATTTTCCTTTGCCCTCCACGTAGCAACCCGTGGATGCTCTGGGATCCAGCATAAATGCGTAAAAAATGATTCGTCTTTGGCTTTAAAAATAGAGGCTCCGTGTTCCCCTAAATCATCACGGCAACACATGAAATCTCCAACTAAAAGATGTGAAGTATCAGGCCCATATTTGGGAAGGCATTTGTTTGTCATAAATAGTAAATCCTGTATTTCATCCCAAACAGTTTTTGAGCTCATGTAAAATAGCTCTTTCTTGCATCTGTGTATAATGTTATACCGTAACGGCTTTTAGTCAACGGTAACGCGTACTGTTCATGGCAAATATAATACTTTTTGATTTAAGGCTTGATGTCGTGTAATATTCTTAAAGATACACACTAGAGAGCCGTTCATGCGAATATTAAAATCTTCGTGGGGTCTTGTCATTGCGATTGCGTTACTCAGTATTTTAAAAATCTCTCCAGCATTAGGAAGCCATGAAGGCCCCTATGTAATTGGAGAAACAAAACATATTAAAAATGTGTGGGTCTGTACGGAAGAGAAGCCTCTGCAAGATGCCGTTGCCGCCTTGCCAGACTGGGATATAATGCTAGAAACTATTTCAGAAAGCGTAGAGTGTTTTTACTTAAGTATCACCTTGGAAGTAAGGGTTCTGGGTCAAATTGGTAAAGACAAGGTGGATGAAAATGGTGTGTTGTATCGTATTGTGAGTGTTAAAAACCCGATACACAATTCCAACTTGTATCTTCTAGTAATGGGAAGTGAAACAAAAGTTATTTCACCAAGCCGCACCCTATAAGTTATTTTAATATAAAAAACTCCCTTCATCGGGAGTTTTATTTTAAAATTACAAGCGCGAAACTTACTCTTCCTCAAAAATCGGTTTTTCGAGAGTAAGCGGCTCAATGCTTGACTCTTTGCCCGTGATACGAACCACGTCTTTATCAATTTTTTTAAACTCTTTGTACGCCGAGCTGTAGTGCGACACGGTGGTTTTCAATGAAACTCCAAGTTTTTTTAAAAATGAATCATAGCTGTCAATATGCCGTCCCAGCTCTCCTACCCGTTTAATGATTTCAGTTGCCTGCTCTTCTATCTGTAAAGCCTTGAGACCTTGCAGCACCGTCTGTAAATACGCGAGAAATGACGTGGGAGAGACAATAATAACTTTTTTGTCCCGAAACGCATATTCAACGAGATCCCTCGTGTTTATTTTTACCGCTCCGACTTGAGAGATGAGGAGGTCATAGTAAATCGCTTCATGTGGAATAAACATAAACGCAAAGTCTAATGTCCCCTCTGTAGGTTTCACATACTGCGCTGTTTCGTCAATCCTGTTTTTTAAATCTTGTTTAAATGCTTTTTCAAGCCGCTCTCTCTCCATGGCATCTTTCGCTTCAACAAGACGAGTATAATTTTCAAGTGAAAATTTTGAATCTATCGGAATTATTTTATCTTTCACAAAGACAACGGCGTCCACGATGCTGCCGTCTTTAAATGCGTACTGCATTTGAAAACTTCCAGGCGGCAGTACATTTTTAAGCACTGCTTCCAAATAGTATTCACCCAAAATTCCTCGCTGTTTTGGATTTTTTAAAATATCCTGCAATTCCTGCAATTTTTCCATTGAGCCCACCATCTGCCGTCCCGTTTCTTTCATTAAAGTAAGTTCTTCGGTCACTTCTTTAACCAATTTTTGTGATTCAGAAAATTGTCGGCCCATTGATTCACTGATGTGCTTGTGTGACTGCCCGAGACGCTCGTCCAGAGTTTTTGTAAGCATGTTGAGCTGCTGTTGAAGCAGTAAAAATCCCTGTGCATCTCCTCCTGCCTCTCTCTTGCGCACGAAAAAGAAGGCAACCGCTGCGCCCGCTATAATACCGAGGATAATAAAAATAATTGAAATGTTGTCCATCAGATTAGTTTAGAACGCACTTGATACATTCTGGAATCGTAAGTCCAAGAAACAGAATATACACCAATAATAACACGCTTGCTTCAAGGCGGGTAATTTTACGCTTTGTATACACAAAGAAATGAAACATGAGAAACGCGACAAAAAGAAAGAAAGCGATTACAAAAAAATTTCCGTTTGAGTCAATTTCAATCGGATTTAAAACAGCCACAAGGCCGACAATCGCCGTTGCATTGTACGCGATTGAGCCCAAAGTATTTCCGAGCATCGCCGCTCCCTGCCCCATCCGTGAGGCACGCACGCCAAAGATAAATTCCGGAATCGTTGTGCCGAGGGCAAGAAAAATAATCCCAAAGAGGAAAAAATTTTCGTCAAAATATGCTCCCACAATTTCTTTTGATGACCAAATAAGCAAAAAAGATGATACGAGCAAAAGCACGGAGCCTCCAAGAAACACTCCAAAATGCCGCATCACGTTTGAAACAGAGCGTAGGTCAGGCGGCTCATGAATGGGTATGTGTTTGTGATAATATTCTTCATCCTTAAAAATTTTAATAATATAGAGTGCGAAAGCGAGAAGGAGAATAACACCGTCACCGCGGGAAATAACCCCATCCACGCCAAGGAGCGTTGGCAAAACCCCGAGAAAAAACACGAGCCAGAAATTCTGATTGGAAATTTTCCCCTCTCCTGTTAGGGCGCCGACAATTAAAACGATAATTCCTACCTTTAATGTAATGTTCACCAAATTTCCTCCAAGGATATTGCCGAGCGATATATCCGGAATATTCTGAAATGCCGATGAGATACCGATAAACAATTCCGGAATTGAAGTCGCAAGAGACACCAAGAAAAAGGCGGTTACAAATTGGGATAAGCGTAAAATAAGCGCGATGCCGCCGAGCGCGCGGGGCAATATTCCCCCCGCCCACACGGTAAGCGCGAGAGAAAGCATAAAGACAAAAAATGGAAACAGCATACAGTATGTATATTATAGCGGGAGTGCGCCGAATTTTAAAATTACAGAGGAGTCGTGTACAATAATAAAGGTTCCTCGGGGCTTACCCCGAAGAATTCGTCGGTACTCGCTTCGCTCGCTCTTGCGCACGGCAGAGCCGCGCGGTATTAACCTATATTTCATCTTCGCTCGGACGAAATAAAAATTTGATATTTTCATTTCGCTCCTCACTAGCCGAAATAAGAACCATTATGCTACATGAACAAATAAAAAAAGAAGCGCAAGTAGCACTTAAAACAAAAAATGCCTCTTTACTTAAGGCGTTGCGTAATATTATAGCGGCTCTTTCCAATGAAGCGACTGCAAAAGGGAAAACACCAAGCGGCATATTGACTGATGAGGAAACTGTCGCGGTTATCACGCGACTTGCGAAACAGAGAAAAGAATCAATTGAACAGTTTGAAAAAGGTGGGCGTCCAGAACTTGCGGCAGAAGAGAGAGAAGAATTGGAACATTTGCAGAAATACCTCCCTGAAATGATGAGTGAAGACGAGGTGCGAAAAATTATTTTTTCTAAAAAAGAAGCGTTGGGGATACCAGATAAGTCAAAAATGGGAACGTTAATAGGGGTGGTAATGAAGGAGCTCAAAGGAAAAGCAGATGGCGCTATGGTAAAAAAGATCGTTGAGAAATCTTTTGAATAAATGACTAGTATAATGTCACCTATAAAATGAAACAGCGGATATTACATGTCCGCTGTTTTGTGTTATTTGCTAGATTTTCGTCTGTGTCGAGAGGCTATTGAAAGTAATTTTAGAAATGCGCGCAGTTGACCAGCAATGATTTGAGCAGTTGGTTCTATGTCAACCAAATCATTTTGAATAACCGTGAAAGTATACGTTTTCTCGACCAAATCATTGGCATGAGCAATATCATCATCCCGACCCTCTACAAGGGCTTCAACAATCTCCTCTGCAAAAGCATCAAAGTCTGGGCCTAATGAACTCAAACGCCCTTCTTTTATTGATATATTAATGTCTTTTAATAAGTCAGTAATAAATTGTGCTCGTTCAGACATTCGAGGTTTCCAACTGACAAAATCTATAAAATAGATTACAGCACGATTTAATTTTTGTCAAAATTGACTTTTATATTGAAATATGATATAATGTAAAAATAAGTTCTTGCTTGAAATTCTGCTGACAATAACAAGGAGGGATCGATGGCGGACATCAAGTTGCTCGCCGATAAGGCGGCTCGCCTGCGACGAGAAAAAAATCTCACGGTCCCCGGGGCGGTACAGAGAGTTCTGCGCGAAAACGGATTTAGAAATCGCTCGGACTTTAAAGAAATCATGAGCGATGTCTGCGCGGAACTCCAAAGGCGTGCCACGGCGCGCCGTAAGAAAAATAAGCGGCTCGGACGAAAATCAGAAAAAATGCCCGAGCAGCTAGAATTAAGGTACGAGGAAGCGCGTCAGATGGCGGATGAGCGCCGCGATGATTTGCTTCCCGACCTATAGGGTAGCCTTCAGGCTACCCTTCTTTTTTATAACCAAACTCTGAACGTCGGATATCCGTCGTTTGGTTATCTATTTTTTGTTACAAACGGAACAAATGCAAATCCGAGAAACGCTTGTTCGTCAAACGAGCCGCCTTTCTTCTTTATAAACAAGTGAATGGAACCCCCTATCGGCATGACGATTCGGCCTCCAATTTTGAGCTGTTTTTTCCATGCTTTGGGCACCTCTTCCCCCGATGCTCCCGCGATAATCCTGTCAAACGGCGCCTCCTGCGGAATGCCATTCTCCGCATTCATTTCCAAATTAACGACAATTCCTTTTTTAATGAAATTGTATTTCCCGATATTTTCATCCCCCATTTTTTTAACTTCCGAAATTCTCTCTATGCCAAATACTTTTCCTTTGGGGCCCACAATGTGAGCAAGAAGCGCGCTCTGCCAACCGGAGCCAGATCCAACATCCATAATTTTATTCCCCTTCTCCGGCTGTAGTAGTTCAAGCATAAACGCAACGGTGTATGGCTGTGAAATTGTTTGTCCTTCGCCTGTTGGAAGTGCGGTGTCAATATACGCCTCATTTTTGTATTCCTCCGGAACAAAATCTTTTCTGTCTATCGCCTTAAACGCCTCTATGATGTGAGGTGTTTTTAAAATATTTTGTTTTATGAGAGATTGAACAAGTTGATCCATACTTGACATATTACTCTATATACTATATGATACAAATAGTTACAATTACGGAGGAAATGATGCTCGGTTTTACGAAACCAGTACGTAGCCCTCAAGTAAAGGAGACGACCATAAAAATTTCTCAATTATGCGATGCTGCAATTGAAGCGCAGTTAGTATTTCTCAAAGAGGAACATGCGCAACAGAGAAAGGTGGTGACTGCTGCTGCGGGTATTTCTGGGCGTGTTTACGAAAACGAGCTAGAGCTTGAAGCGGCTATTGAAGCAGATATATCTTTTTTCCAAACAGAATTGACAAAGAGAAACAGGCAAAAAAAATCAGCAGCATAACACAAACCTCATTTTCTTTTTAGACCACACTGGTCCAGCATAGCCGACACCCACTCTGGGTGTCTTTTTTATGTCGCGCTTCTTTATTTTTACCCCCCTATCCTCAAACCAAAGCCCTGCTTTAGGAGACGCGCGAAGCGCGTTTAGTTTTTTATCTATCTTTAAAAACTTCGTCAACTTCCCCGGCCCGTCGCAAAGCGAGGCTCGCCAATCTTTAATTGGCGCTCCATCCAAACTCTGGACATCCGATGTCCAGAGTTTGGCAGCACGGATTAAGACAGCGGCAGGATATTCTTTGGGGCCTGTTACCACATTGAGCATATAGTACATGCCATAGCAGAGATAGATATATAAATGCCCCGCGGGGCCAAACATTATTTCTGTGCGAGCAGTTTTACCTTTGTGAGCGTGACTTGCTTTATCATGTGACCCGTCATACGCCTCTGTTTCAGTAATCATAAGGACAATTTCTTTTCTTCCCATTTTCCGCACCAAAAACTTTCCAAGTAAATCCCTCGCGACAATACTTGCGTTTCTATTAAAAAATTCTTGCTTTAAAATTTTTCGCATAAGTTTAAACTTCTTCTAATGTTTGCGCTTCAGTTACTTTAAAATCCCCAATTCTTGTCCGGCGCAACTCTTTGACTGTTGCGGGCACATTAAGCCGCCTGCCAACCTCCTCGGCAATAGAGCGCACATACGCCCCGCTTCCCACATCCATCTCGACAAAAAGAATAATTTTCCCGTCTTTTTTTATTATTCCCAAAAGTTCAATCTTGAAAATATTCATTTTCTTTTTGGGCAGGATAACAGATTCACCTCGTCGCGCTTTTTTATAGAGCGGCTCGCCACTTTGTTTTATCGCAGAATATGCGGGAACCGGAAGTTCAATTTCCCCAATAAGGCCCTCAAAAACTTTTTTAATCTCTTTCTCGTCAACAAAATTGACTTCTTTTTCTTCTAATACTCGTCCTTCCATATCCCCAGTATCCGTTCGTACTCCCAAGAGAATGTGAGCTTCATACGTTTTAGGCAGTTTCAAAAATTCTCCCATCTTTTTGGTTCCATCCCCTATTCCTAAAATTAAAAGTCCTGTTGCGAGCGGATCAAGCGTCCCGGCATGCCCAATTTTCAATTCGCCATATCGTCTTTTGAGCTCACGGATAACATCATATGAGGTCACGCCTTTCGGTTTATCAACAAGAAGAATTTCGGGTAATTCCTTTTTTTGTTTTTTCCTAAAAAATGTCTTTAAAAAATGCATGGTGTTATACAACATCATACGACATTTTTCAATACCTGCAAGGTTGAGAAATCGAGGGGAAAAAGGCTACAATGGGACCAGAAGCTTTTTGAAAGGTATTACTCATGGCCGACGAAAAACAGAAGCGTCTGTGCGATGAAGTTCGTATTGCGCTTCTTTCACGCATAGATTATTGCGGAGACGGATATCGCAAACGCCTCATGGAATGTGGATTTAATCTCGCAAAGCTGGAACAAGTCGCTTTCCTTGTGTTGGTGGGTGGGCTTGTCCACAATGAAGGTCTTAAGGAACGAATTCAGGAAGAGCTTGCGGAAGAGAAGGTGAAGCCAAAGAAAAAGCGACGCAGTCGCGCAGATGTCATTGACCGTGTTTTAAGTGAGGTCGCGGAAGAACTTGCAAAACAAATTCCAAGTATCACTCTACCCGGTACCGAAAAGAAAATTCGTCTGTATATCATGACCTCCCCAGCCTATGATGGAAAATATGGGGCAGCAATTGCCGAAAGACTCGCTGTTCTCCGCCCAGACGATATTCGCCACTGGGCAAAGGCAAGCGAGCATTTGCCACTTGAGCCGGCACCGCATGAAAAATTCAAAGAAATTGCCTGTCTCGTACCGAGGACAACTTCATTCCGTTCAAAATATGACTCCACTGCAGTAGACCGAGTTGTTGAAGACTATCTGAATACTGCGAAAAAGGCGTACGCACCTGTCGTTATTGTCGGTTGCTTTAATGTAAATTTTCACAAGCCGGCAGGCGGTGAAAGCTCGATTCATATCATTGGACTTCCCGGATCAAGCCGTATTGAAGAGAACCGCGCTTCAGAAAACCAAGTTGGTTTGACAATACTTAGAATCACTAATGACGGAAACCTGTTCGTAAAATCTCACAACTTCAATGACCTAGTGGTCAGAGAGCGTGAGTCAATCAATATTTCGCCGAAGTATAACAAGACAACACAGCGCGTGCTTGAACAGTTCAAGCACCGGACATGGTGGACGCTGGGTCTTCTTTCGGAAAAACTTGGCGTACCCCGCGACGAACTCAAGAAAACGCTTAACAGTATTGTAAAGCGACCGAGGCTCAATCCTCCGCTTAAATATGACGAATCTTCGCAGCGATATTTTATTCCTCGTCCGTGGATCCAGAAAAATGTTACATATCCCTATCCGTGGCCGACGAAAGAATTTATTGAAGAGCGGTTTTTGTCTTTTGGCTGCTTGCACGCTCTGTGCCGACATACCGCGCACGAGTTCATGCTTGATGAAATGCCAAAACTTATGCTCAAATATAACATTCATCACCTCATTGGTGGTGGAGACTTCATTGAAGGCCGTTCACACGGTCTTCCGGAAAATGGAGAATTGCTTTTTGGCGCCACGTATGACGCGCAAGAGAAGTTTGCCGCATGGCTTGTGGCAGAAGTCCTTCTCCGAGTCTTTAAAGAGCGTATTCAAAAATTGACGCAAACTGCGGACAAGAAACTGTTTACCGATGAAGCTGCCGTTCTTAACTTCATCAAAGCGACCCTTCCTGATTTTTGGTACATTCCTGGAAATCATGACGAATGGACTGAAAGAGTCGCGTTTGAAGCTCTGACGGTGTTCCGTTATGAACTGTTTCAACTCGTTCGTAGGGGTGTAACAGAGACGCTGAAAAACACAGGTCTTGTTGTACCGGCAATCCTTGAACAATTCATTGAAAGCACTATGGTGAAAATGAGCCCTCTGGACGCCGCTATGCATTCGTCAGGCGTTTCTCTGTCGCTGAACCATCTTCACATGGGCAGAACGCAGACAAAAACGATTCGGAGTCAAGCGCTCTTGGGCGCAACGACTGCCGTTATCAACATTCACGCGAATTTTCACACCGCTCTTTCTATGTCTCGCTTTGACCCGAACATTGGCCAGCGCGTCGTTCAGCAGATTGGAACACTCAAGCTTCGCTCAGGATTTGAAGACCGAAAAGGAAAAAAAGTTGACTTTGGAGTCGGATATCTCCGAGTCGGACTAGAGCAGCGTGGTAATGAAAAAGTTATCCTGATGCACGAGGTCGCGCTTTTCGGAGATCCGGCAAAATATCAGAGTATCGAAAATAGAGGTTTTATTGAATCTTTCAAAAAGAAAATTTTCGGAAAAAAAATCTAAATAACGTATATTAAAGGAGTTCACCTGAACTCCTTTTTTTAATTCACAAATGTATTTTATATGGTGGATGTTTTAAAAAATCATTTTATCTTATCGTCAAGGTTTTTTATTTTTTTGGGATGTTATTATGAACACAGATTAAAAAAAGGGGTGTTTCATGGCGACAAAATTCGCACTGCATAAAATAAAAGTAATAATGCCAGATGATACGGTGTTTACCTTCTGGTTTGACGGCAACGGAAAAATTACTGCAGGAAACGGAACATTTGATTCCCCCGTTCCAAATGCCTTCTCGCTCGTACAAGTCAAAGACTGTCCGTCGGCAACACCGACATGCACCAGCGTTTGCTATGTGCACAACCTTGAAAAAGCGGAGGCTGAGGTGCACGGCAAATATGCCCACAACAGCGTCACCATTCGTAAGATTCTTCAGAATGCCATTTATCGGCAAGCAACTGAATTTGAATTTGTTCATTGGATAAAGAAAAACAATATCCGAGAATTCAGATGGCACGTCTCCGGTGATGTCTTTTCAAAAGAATACGCAAAATTTGTTGTATCGGTGTGTAATTTAGCTCCGGATGTTTTATTTTGGATTTATACGCGCTCATTTAATTTTGTTGAAACACTGCAAGAAGCACCCAATTTGGTTGTAAATCTCTCGGCAGACAGAGACAATTATAAAAAAGCACTTGAAATAAACAGAAAATACGGAGTCCGTATCTGCTATCTTTCTCTTGAAGGAGAGATTCCTAAGGATTTGCCAAAAGGGTCCGTCATTTTCCCAAACTACACGCTTCGCGGAAGAGATTTGCCCGTTCCTACAGAAGCTCCATTTTGGAAACAGCTTACGCTGAAACAAAAAAAGATGGTGTGCCCGCCGGATTTCTTCGGCCAAAGCGAAAAACTCCGCTGCGGCCCGTGCCGGAAGTGCATGGTTCATTAACCCCGCAATAGCGGGGTTTTTTCTTGCATTTATTTCTTATTTACCTATACTCCTAAACAGAACTTGAAATTCGGAAGCATCAGGTGTCTGAGACAATATCGCAAGAAAAATTTCTTACATTAATGCGTTTGTGCTGCACAAAAGAGACAAGCGCGAGTCCCGATACGTGGACTCCTAAAAATCCCCTGTGGGGGCATTGTGCCGCTGTTTCCCTTGTCGCTCAAAACATGTTTGGAGGTACACTTCTGCGTGTCTCTCTTACAGATACCCCGTTTAAAGCTATGCGGTCACACTACTTCAATAAATTACCCGATGGAACCGTCATCGATTTTACCAAAGAACAGTTTGGGAAATTATATCCAAGTGGTTTAAAAACAAAGACACGAACCTGCGGAAGCATTCTTGAACATGAAAGCACCAGAAACCGCTATAAAAAACTTGCTCTCCGTTTTGCCTATGAAATGACTCAAAATGTGCTCCTTTTGCACCCTTTATATGGGGCATGTTTTGAAGCCGCACTTGATTCCGGATGCCAAAAACTATGGGTTGGCTCCGTACTCGTGCATAATGGAGTTGTTGTCTCTTCGGGTAATAACCATCCTGTAGAAGAGCTCGCGCATGTCTGCAAACCAAAGTGTATTCGCTTCAATATTCAATCAAGAACTGAATCAATGATTGGTGCGTGTGGGCACGCGGAAGAATACGCCATGTGGGAGGCTATCCAAAAAGGAATCCCGCTTTCTGAGTGCGATATGTATGTCGCTATGGTCGGCACAGACGGATTGCCGCGGTTTAGAAGCGACCCTTCTGTTGGATATACTTGCCTACGATGCGCAACAGCAATGCGTTTGGCTGGTATCAAAAATGTATATATTGATATTGTTGACCATTGGGAAAAAATCAGTATTAAGGATGCACTACAAAGCGCATTGCAATATGCTCTTGGTGAAAAGAAACTATAAGTAATATGTGTTAAAATTCCAGCGTTTGCTGGATTTTTTTGCAAAAACATTTTTTCCCTATATACTATTCACAGATTATTCAAACGAGGCACCAGAGATGATACAGGACGATGTGTGTATTGACCACGAACGTATACAGGCTATTGCCCGAACTATTGCTTCCATTCCTGAGCATGGTGGAACATTAAATTTCCACAGCATTGAAACACCGCAAGGTGCACGAGTGCTTTCCGATATGTATCCAGACGTTGATGACGCTCATGCGATTGATTTCTTTTTCTTTGCCATTCTTCATGATCATGGATTCTGGTTTGGAGATGATGCGGGATATGTCAGCCCTCTGTATGGAACCATTCTTGGGAAAAACAAGGTAAAGGGTTCTGATTTATTGTGGAAGTCATTAAAACGATCGTTTGATAAAAACCCAACCATCGTAACCATAGAGCGCCTTTTAAAAATAACTCCGGAGGAATTTGCCGATGTGTTTTCAGATGATAACGGACCAATTCCGTTTCCCGACTGGGAGGCTCGGTATATGCTTACAAAACAATACGCGCAGTGGTTTCTAGCCGCGCGCATAAAACCCAAAGACATGCTTTTAAAAGTACGCGCCACGCCCAAACCACTCTTGGAATTTAGAAATCTTATGCGAGTTGTACCGGGCTATACAGATCCTTTCAATAAAAAAACACTACTCCTTGCTATGGTGCTTTCATTGCGCCCAGAAAAATTTTTATCCGTCACGGATACAGAGTCATGGGACCCAATTATTGATTACCACCTTATGCGTCTTGCGTTACGGATGGGAATAGTGGCTATTCCGAATTCTAACCCACTCTACAAAAGGCTGACAAAACGAAATTGGGTAAATGCGGATGAAGAATTATTTATACGACAAGAAGTATATCAGGCAATGAAGAAAGTATTGCAGTACTCACGTAAGCCGCTTGCGTTTGTAGATTATGCATTCTGGTCTGGAAGAAAATTTTGCCCAGAAATGACGGAACCGAATTGCAGAGAGTGTCCATTTCAGAGTGTGTGCGCAAAAAAAACTGAGTTATTTCAACCGATATTTAGAACGCTCAATTATTAAAGCGAGATAAAATAAAGCCCAACTGTTTTGGTTGGGTTTTTCTAAAAATTAAGATTACTTTTCTGCCATATGCTTCATCACTAAAAAGAAGCTTTTGTCGGGTCCATTTTTTATTTCCACTTCATTCGCAACAACAACTCGCTTTCTAATGCCGAGCATTTCCGTAAGCATAAATACTCCTCCCATATCAAATTTTGAACCATAACTTTTCTCGTCATACCAAATATGCACCTCATCGGCATCTAAAATTGCCTGAAAATTTGTCCTACAGATATTCACTCCGCCCGTCGGGTCATCTTGTTCCGTATCCAGAGTCGGCCAGTGAACACGGTGTCCTTGTTTTTCAAGCTGCTTTACGTACTTTGCAATTTTAGCGTTCGTTTTTTTACTTGCGTTCGTGACCGGACAAACAAGAAATATTTTCATGCGCTCATTCCTACCGAAAAGTACTTTTTCAATCGCTCCACCGTTTCAGACCAGAGTTTTCTATCAATTTTAGGGTCCATGTCGCGCCAATTAGCACGCTCGGGCCTACCAAGCGCTTCGGCAAGACGAGTACGGAAATATTGTGCCGGAACACCTTTCGGATCCCATATAATGTCAGTTTTTTGGTCAACACCGGGAGGCCTGGAGAGAAGATATCCATCTCCAATCTTTCCAACTCCTTCGGGAATTCCATTCGTTACAAAATTAAATTGCTCATATAAAGTTTCGGGAAAGTCCTGCAGCATTTTTGTAGTGAGGTCTACATGAGCGGGAACTATGTGTAAGTGCGCATGCTTCACTGTCTGTCCGACTATTCCATGTTCAAACAATATTACAGACCGTTCGCCAACAGTAGAACCATTATATGCTCCATATTCATCGTGAACCAAATCCTCTACGTACAACAACAAATGAGTTAATTTTACTTGCTCTTTTTCTGTAAGTAAATTCATACAGATTACATGACGTTTCGGGAATACAAGCACATGTCCACCGTCAGTAATCTGCCCCAGTGTCGCGATAACAAAAAATTCATTGGTTTCTGTAATAATACGCTCTTTAAATGTTTCGCGATTGCAGAACGGACAATCTTTTTCCATACATTTCTTCTCCAATTCAATCTGTAACTAGGTTAGCATACAAAAAACACAAAAAACTTGACGGTCAAAAAAATAAATGTTAAAGTTAAACAAGTAAACAAAGAGGAGTTGCATTGTTGTGGATGTTTTTTTGACAGCAGTTTTAACAATCACCCTAATCCTGTTATCCTCTCCATGTCATGAATTAGGACACATATACGCAATGCGTAAGTTTAATATTCCCATTAAAAAAATTGGATGGAGTTTTGTTCGGGTTGAGCGGGAGGGGGACATAGAAAAGCTTGATTTAAAAGACCAAATATACATCTCTGGCGCAGGGCCCTTGTCCAGTATAATCTTTGGGACGATACTTCTTACCATTGCGGGAATACGAGTGAATCCTCTTGCAATAGGAGATTTTCAAATCAACTTGCTATTGTGGGCGCCCGTTGTAGCATTGACCATAATTATTTTCGCCCGTTGGTGTTGCCAATATATTATTCCTCTTGTGGGGCTCTTAGAAATAATTCTCTTGTCCGACTTTCTTTTTTGGCTTTTTACTCATTCGCTTAATGATATTATAGGTGAGCCAATATCAGCTTCTACTATAAGAATAACTGCACAGCAAACAGTAGAAAACGTGGGTATCGTGTTTACGGCGACGTTCATAGCCGGTTTCTGTTCTCTATTTTCGGGTGCATTGAATATGTTGCCATTTTACCCAATAGACGGTGGACGCATCGTTCGAGCATATATAAAGACATTCAGTGTTAGTATTGCCGACTGGTTCGCAATTGTAGGATACTTGCTATACATTGTAATTCGCTTGGTATTGGCAATAGGTTTTGTCGTGTTTCTTTTGTCATCAGATTTAGAAGCTTTTATGAAGTAAGAATTAGGCCCCGATGTTTTCATCGGGGCCCTTTAATTAACCATTAACGCTTTTAAATACTGTACAAAGAGCCGTATTTTTTGAAATAAAAAGCAATAAGTTTAAAATCCTGACAAAAAACTGTACAGTGTGTCGTACAGTTTTTTGTTGCTACTGTTTGTGCTGAACCCTTAGATCGTAGTCTAAAAGTTAAGTACAAAAAAATCTATCAGCCCCAGATTAACAGATATTATTTTCTGCTTTTTTTATTGCGAGGAGGTCCTCCTACAACCCCAAGAGTCGCGAGACCAAGAAGAAAATCAAGCCCCTCACCAGCGCCACCGCTACCAGGAGATCCCCCGCCAGATTTACTCTTTTTCTTTTTTTTCTCCGACTTATTGCCGGAAGAGAATGATTCAAATTTAGGCATATATTTATAATATTGATAATACTCTCTTTTGTTTAAAAAAACAAGAATACATCTTGTGCGGCAAAATACGGCATTATTTCTCAAAAAACGACTCCTCTCCAACCCAAAAAGCGAGTACTGATTATAAGAAAAAGGCTCGTATTTCATATACGAGCCGTTATAATTTTACCCGATAGATAGACATGGGTCAGAATCAGACTGTTTTGCTTTTTTCTGAAGCGCGACAATAATCTCTCTTGCCGAATTAAACCCGCATGCTCCCGTAACTCCTCCGCCTGGATGAGTGCCGGCACCGCATAAAAAAAGATTCTTAATTGGTGTCCGATAATCTGCGTATCCCCTAAGCGGACGAAGCGAGAATATTTGAGATAAACTCATTGCCCCATGAAAAATATTTCCTTCGGTAATGCCGAATCTATTTTCAAGGTCAATGGGAGACAAAATTTCAACACCTTCAATAATCTCTGACATGTTGCTGATATACGGCATCATGGCCCCCAAAATATTTTTTTCAAAATATTCTTTTTTAGTGACATCATCCCAAAATTTTCCATCAGCTCGATGGTACGGAACATATTGAACAAAAATACCCATGACATGCCTGCCGTGAGGCGCGAGGGTGTTGTCAATTGACGATGGTATAGTGATTTCCAAAATAGGCTTCTCAGACGGGTGCCCATGTTTAAAATCTTCGTGAGCTCGCTGTATGTAATCAGTACTCGGCGCAATATGAATTGACCCCCTGTGTTCGGGTCCGATTCTCATTTTGTGAGACGCGTCATCCGGCATACAACGGAAATGTGGCAGTCCGGAAAGAATAAGATTTACTTTCATCACGGGACTTCCAAAATCAAGCAACCGAACATTATGCACAAAATTTTTCAATTTTTTATTTTTCCCGGCAATGGATACCAATTTTGTAAATGTATTTTTTGGGTCTGCGTTTGAAATAACAATATCGGCATATATACATCTTCCATCTTTCAAAGAAATTCCTACCGCTCTGCTCTCATCCGGAGAAAGGATGATTTTTTCCACCTTGCAATCCGTATGTATCCTGACGCCAAGATTACGGGCGGAAGCTGCTAACGCATTGCTAATTGCCCCCATGCCACCCCGCTGGTAACCCCACACGCCTCGGGATCCGCCGGCCTCTCCCATAACATGATGCAAAAGCACATAACCTGAAAAGTCCGTAGCCCCAATGGTGCTATCGGTTAAAAGTGTTGCTTTTAACACTTCGCTTTCAAACCAAGAGTTAAGAAATTTTCTTGCATCTTGAGTGAGAAGCTTGCATAAGCGGATATTTGTAGCCACCCCTCGCTTAACAAGTTCTTTTAAAATTTGTGTGTATTTTTTAATATCACTCATCGTGCGCGGCGGAAAGTACGGCGGGGTCATCGTGAGCATGAAATCGGCGATTGAAGCAATTTCTATCAATGCTTTTTCATATTTTGGATATGCTTCTTCGTCTTTGCTCGAAAATTTCCTTATTTGTCGCATGTTCTCTTCTATGTCATTACCAAGTAGGAGATATTCTCCGCTTTCAAGAGGAGTAAAAGACGCCGGGTCGCGCTTCAAGACTTCGTAGCCGTATTTTTTTAACTCAAGGTCATTTACAATTCTGGGGAGAAATAAGCTATTTACATATGATGCTGAGGAAATTTTAAACCCGGGAAATGTTGTTTCATCCGTAGTGGCACATCCACCGACAACTCTTAACCGTTCAAATATTTCAACATTGTGGCCCGCTTTCGCTAAATAGCATGCCGCAACAAGCCCATTATGACCAGCGCCTATAACGACTATTTTCGCCATGTATTTGCTACCCCCTTCTTTCAAGATACAAAAAATTTAATTTCTAGACCACAGAATATAGGAAAAGGCAAATAAAGTCAACCTGAATTCAAAAACTAATTTTTTGAATTCAGCGCTCCTTGTGATAAATAAATAACCGCGCTGCCTACCTGAGACAGGCATACGGGCGGGAATCTCCCGAGTGGATAATAAAAAATACCTAGATAAATTCCGGTTATTTTTTACCCCGCATATGCTGGGTTTATTTTCTGCTTTTTTATTGCGCGGAGGTTGTACGATTCGAAGCGTTGCAAAGCAGAGCAAAAAATCAAGTCCTTCAGGCGAGTCACTAGGTCCTCCACAGGATTTATTCTTTTTTCACGACGCCTGCCTGTGACGAGGTCAGGACTCCGACCAGCGCGGGTGGTCGGATCTTCTTTTTTCCGGCTTTTTGCCGGAAGAGAATGATTCAAATTTAGGTATATATAAATAATACGTAAATCTTATGACTGATGTAAGCCGCCGATTTGATATTCATACAAATGGCGATAGGTCCCGTTTTTGATTGCAATAAGCTCATCGTGCGTCCCCTCCTCAACAATACCTCCTTTCTCAAATACAAAGATTCTATCTGCGCGGCGGGTGGTGCTTAAACGATGGGCGATAATAAATGTTGTTCGCCCCTTCATAAGTTTTTGAAGCGATTCAGAAATTGTATGCTCAATTTTTGCGTCCAGAGCACTTGTCGGCTCATCTAAAATCAAAATTTTCGGGTCGCGCAACATGGCGCGGGCAATCGCAATTCGCTGTTTTTGTCCCACGGAAAGTTTAATACCTCTCTCGCCAACGATTGTTTCGTAGCCGAGTGGAAGCTTTTTAATAAAAGCGTCAATATGAGCTTCTTTTGCAACACGCTCCACTGCGGCATCTGTCGCATTAAATACCCCGTACTTAATGTTTTCTTTTATGGTGTTATTGAATAGCGCGACTTCTTGCGGAACAACGCCGATATTTTTTCGTAAATCAATAAGGTTAATTGCTCGTGTATCAATGCCATCAATAAGTACGCTCCCTTTGGTTGGAAAATAATATCCGGAAATGAGCGCGATGGCCGTACTTTTTCCCACTCCGGACTCTCCGACAAAGGCCACGACTTCTCCTTCTTTTACCTTAAGATTCATGTTCTGAAGAACGTCCGATTCACCCTTTCCGTATCTAAATGTAACCGAATTAAATTCTACGGCCCCAGACATAGCAGAGAGATTGCGCGCATTCTTCGGCGCATATTCTTCTTCTGGTTTAGAATAAATTTCTTCAGCAAGCACGGCTGAGGTGAGTCCGTTTTGGATCGTCTGCCAGCTATGCCCCAGTGAAACAAAGGGGCCAAAGAACATAAGCGCGTACCCGTTAAGTGCTACAAGTTCACCAACTGTAATAATTCCGTTTTTAATAAAATATACCGACACAATAAATACGGCAAGCTGCGTGAAAAACACGATAATGCGCTGGAAAAAGTTTACATTGCTCCATATTCGCTCCAATCTATACCACAAAGTATAAGTTTTTTCTAAAAGATTTGTTTGTGTTTTTTTTATTTCATACGCTTCAGCAACAGCCTGTTTTACGGTTTCTATTTGATGCACCGCTTCAGCCGCATCTCCCCACGATTCATTCCACGTGCGATGGGCTACCTCGTCTATAGCCGCAACGGGCCTTAAAATACGAACAAGTAGCACAATATATAAGACCACACCAGCGGTAAGAATTCCCGCAAGTGTTATGTTAATCGTCGCGGCAAGAACAATGCCGATGAGAATACTTAGAAATTGCGGAGCGATGCTAATAGCTGTCTGAAGAATAGCGGATGACCGCCAACCAGCTTTATGAAAACGTTCTATGGTTTCATTTATCTTTGTATTTTTATGAAAAGAAAGCGGAAGATGAAGCAAGTGAATAAATCCGCTTGTTTGCACAGAAAGATGCAGCCTTGTGTCCACACTCCGACGAATACGATCAATAACCCAATCTATGTTATTGGCAATAAATTGTATTATTGCCCACAATCCCAAGAAAAAAATCCATGGCTGAATTTCTGAAACACCACTATCGCCTTGTGAAACATTAATGAGCGTGTCAAAAAAACGTCCAGTAATATAAGGCACAAATCCGTTTGCGGCGGCAGAGATAAGCCCAAGAAACGAAAGTATTATTAACTGCCGTTTAAATGGGCGCATATGACGCCACAGGGCTTTAATGCCAGTCTGTATTTTTGTTTTTTGTTTTTTATTATCCATAACAATGTTAATAACCGCACATTCACGGCCTTTAATGGTGACTTCACCGGGATAAGAACAACTGGGAAACCCACGGTTTTCCCAATCCTTCCTCCACGGGGAACTACCGTTCCCCGACCTCCTCCCGTTCAAATCCAGGAGAAAGATTCATTAAGTAAAATTAAATCTATTTTCAACAGATTTAATTTTACTTATGTGACCTCACCGGGATTTGAACCCGGGTTTCAGCGTTGAGAACGCCGCGTCCTGGACCAGGCTAGACGATGAGGCCAGCAAGTGCTTCGCACTAAAAATTCTAAATCCTAATTTCTAAACATTAAGAAATAGACTTTAAAATCATACCATATTTTGAGAAAAAATCTATTGGATTATATATGAATATGCGGCAAATTTATTTTATACTGTATAATAGAAGTAATGAAAAAAGGAGAACTACGCATGTCTACAGGAATTCTGGCTAAAAAAATTGAAGAATTTGAACGTATCGGAAAGCTTATCAATGCTCCCGGCTGGTTTTACGATGAAATGCTCACGCCTAAACGCGTTTTGAAAATGCAAATTCGCGCAAACGTCGGCGGCAAACCAACGTCCCTTACAGCAATTCGAGTTTTGCATAGAAACCCGCACCCAACCGGCGCGCGCCCGTTTAAGGGCGGAACTCGCTTTCATCCAGCCGTTACTGAGGAGTTGCTTACCGTTCTTGCTATGGATATGACAGAAAAATGTGCGCTTGCGGGTCTCCCGTTTGGCGGAGCAAAAGGTGGAATTGCTTTTGATCCATCTGTATGCAGTGAAGCTGAATTGCGAAATATTACGGAACAAATGATCATAGAGATGCTTCAAGATAATATTCCACACCCCGATATTGATGTACCCGGTCCAGATGTTGGAACCAATCCAACAGTAATGTACTGGATGTATATTAAACTTGCCGACATGAATCGTTTCAGAAATATTCCAAACGTGCCAGCAATGGTTACTGGAAAGCCAATTGAAAACGACGGAATCCCGGGAAGAGAGGACGCAACATCACACGGTCTTTTGATACAGCTCAAAGAATTCATCCGTCTCGCGCGCCCAGCATTTTCTGACTCTGCGCATCCGAGTTTAGTCATTCAAGGATTTGGAAACGTTGGGTATAACACTGCTCGACTTGCAGGCAAAAAAGAGTTTGATTTCCGCGTACAGGCGGTCAGCGACAAAGATGGCGGTATTTACAACCCAAACGGTCTTAACATAGCTCACGTAAAAAAGTGGTATGACGAGCGCGGCACACTTGCCGAATTTCCCGAAGGAGATGTTGTTACAAACAAAGAACTTTTAGAGCTGAAAACCGACATCCTTATTCCTGCTGCTATTGAAAATCAGATAACAAAAGAAAACGCCGACAATATTAAGGCGATCATGATTTCAGAGGGCGGAAACGAAACTATTACCCCGGAAGCTCATCAGATTTTATACGCGCGCGGAATTCCCGCCATTCCGGGAATTGCGGCAAACGTCGGAGGCGTGGTAGTTTCCTATTTTGAATGGCGGAGGAATCGAGGAGATAGAAAACACCGAGTTGATTTTGACGACGAAAAAGAGTGGGTTTATTCAGAACTCTCAAAAATTATGCACAATGTTATTCAAAACGTGTGGACAAAAAGCCAGGAACTTTCATGTTCGCTTTCTGATGCGGCACATATACTTGCTATGGAAACAATACGAGACCAATTGCGCAAAAAACACAGTTATATGGATTAGTATAAAGAACGATACAATACAAAAAGCGCCACTCCGATATTCGTTGGGGTGGTTTTTTTATTTTTTATTTACTTCCCAAATACCCAGTTACGACAAAACCAGAGTATGACAAGTATCCGGCAAGTACAAGAACGATCCACGAAGTCCACATCGGCATTTCCCATCCACCAAGCATAACGTCCCATCCAAGAAAAAGGCGAAGTCCATGCAAGACAAAAATGACTAAAAAAATAACCGAACTAACAACTACGTGATCTTTTAAACTCATAAAAATAATGCGAAATTACGAAATTTTAATATATTGTTTTCGTGTGTTTCGAATGTTTTTTCGTGCTTTCGTGTTACATTAAAACGACCAATTATATATTTTTTAAAACTAAAAAATCTTTTTTTAATGTATCAAGAAGCGTTCTATTGTACACGGCGGCCGCGGGATGATAGAGGGCCACGATTTTAATTGCTCCATGTGATGCGTTTGCTTCAAATACTTTTCCGTGTAATTTACTGATGGGCGCCAATTCTTCCCATAAATTAAATGTTTCAAGAATAAAATTCATGGAGTATCTTCCAAGCGTTGCTAAAACAGAGGGTTGAATAATTTCAATTTGGCGAGTCAGAAACGGGGCATAAGCCCTTATTTCTTCAGGAAGCGGGTCACGGTTACGAGGCGGCCTGTCTTTTACAATATTTGTAATATATACTTCTTCTCGCTTAAGTCCCGCGGAAATAAGGAGCTCGTCTAAAATTTTTCCCGCTGTACCGCAAAACGGCCTTCCGGTTGCCGCCTCATTTCTTCCGGGCGCCTCCCCGATAAACATAATACGTGCGTCGTGACTCCCCTCGCCAATCACCGGATACACTTTGTTTTTTGTTCTTTCTTCAAACAGGGGTAAGTCATTTCCATCCAACACCTCATCTCGTATTTCTTTAAGGAGGTCGTGTTTTGTTTTATTAGATTTCTCCATTACTCCATTTTCCCGATACTTTTTTAATTCGCGTTTCAAAAAACCAGAGTATCGTGAAAATAAACAAAGTAACAATTGTCGCGAAGGTAGCAATCGCATAAAGGCCAAACCCAGAGGCCATACCGATGCCCGCGGCAACCCATAATCCTGCGGCAGTCGTTATCCCCTCAACATGGCTGCCCCGAAAAATAATAACCCCAGCGCCTAAAAATCCGATACCGGTTACAATCTGCGCCGCAACACGAAGTGGGTCAAAATTTGTAACGCCGACAAACTGGCTTGAAATAATAACTGATACTGCAACAAAAAGTGCCGAGCCCATTGATACAAGAGCATAGGTACGCAGACCCGCTGTTTTATGAGCACGCTCGCGCTCAAGACCAAGAATCCCGCCAAGAACAGCCGCCACAAGTAAGTGCGCAAATATAGACAATGTCTCCGCGTCAATAAAAAAACCAAATAAGTCCATAGTACTAGGCTTTAGGATTTAGGCTTTAGGCTTTAGGAGTTTCTGTTTTCCTAATGCCTAGCGCCTAACGCCTAGTGCCTTAATTTATTAATTGTACCAAACCCTATTCCTAAAACAATGTGTCTTTCTTTTTTGTTTTTGAAGAAGGCAACTGTTTGTTGAATTTTGCCGCTCTTTGTATTATTTCCACTGCTGCGTTTCTATATGAGCAAAAATCACAGTCAGGAGATGCTTTTGGAACCTCATCACCCATAAGACAGTTTCGTGCCTTAACGAGAGTGTCGGAAACCCAGTCGTCTTTTCCTGTGTAAGGAATCACTGTCACGTCAAATTCAAGTTTGCCATCAAACGCTTCTCTGTCACGGAGGGCATTTGCATAAACAAAATATCCCGTGGAAGAAACTTTAAAATCGTTTTGTCTGAAAAGCCACTGATATATTTCCATCTGCCGCTTGTAGCCGTCTTGCCATTTCGCATCAAGCGTAATCTCATCATTTTTACTTGTCGCTTTGTAATCAACGATGTGTAACTCCTCTTTGGGCGTAACCCAAACATCATCAATTGCTCCGAACACAAAAAAATTGCTCTCTGTATGAAGATACGAAACCCCTTTAAACGTGTCTCGCCATTTTTCTATATCTCTATGCTCAAAAGGAATTGCATCAATCTTATAAACTTTCATAAGTGGATGCGCTTCATTTTTTGCTCGATGCGCGTCAAACTCTTTTTTAAGAAGCGTATCAACCGCGCTGTTTAAAGTAAACGGGAATCCTGGAGGTCTTCCAACTCCCAATCGTCGGTCAATATAAAAACAACGCGGACATTCTAAAAACAGGTCTATTTTGGAGCGGCTTAATTTAAATGGCTCCGTACTATCGGGGTCAAATAAATTTCTTGAACGTTTGGGATTATAATATTGGCTCATAACTCATATCACGCAAATCGTGTAATTTGCAACACAAGATTTACGATTATTCTTTTGAGTATAACACGAGGAAAATTTTAAATGAAGAAAAATGAAAAAAGCGCCCACCGGAGGTGGGCGCCAAGAAAATGAACGGGCTACTACTTTTTTTTGCTCTTGCCCTTGGACGTGATGTGACCCCGGAATTCGTGTTTCCGGTGCTTTTGGCCCCGGTATCGCGGATCCTGCCGGGCCTTGCGGCGACTCGCCTTACACTGTTGCGCGGTCATGGGAGTATCCTTTCTTCTTTTCCAAGTAATTGTTGAACCAAGTTAAATTATATCAAATATAATTAAAAAGTCAAGCACACTTGACTTTTTAGAGAAAATATGCTATTTTAGATAAAGTTCTTTTTGTGGGATTCGCGAAGGGTAAAATAAGGAGGAGCCAGAGTCATGAGTGTCATTTTAACTCTTCTTCGGTGGAATCAGCCCCTTCACCGATGCAAAGAATTCAAAACAGAAGAAGACCTCGTAAAAGAATTCGGTCGGCGCAGTGGCGGGGTCTCATTTTCAGAGCGTGAAGTCCGAAATGTAGCACGCCGCATTGTCAGCGCCTTGAGTCAGACTTGCGTTGCTGAGCAGGTTGCGAAAGAATGGGGTTCGCTCCCCTCCATGCTCCAGCGCTACATTATGCAGATCGGAAACGAGGGCGGACATTCTGGCAATGTTGGAAAGGGGTTCGCCTATCTTGACCAACTGCTTGGCGGAACAATCCGCCGTGCGCCGGATACCGACGTCACTGAACGGCGACTTCGCGTGTACGACGGAGTGCTCATCTCGGAGCGCCATCGCATAGATCCGGCACGGGCTCGCGCTCAAGCCCTCTACGCAAATACGGAACGGCCGGCAAATTACGACTCTCTGTCAAAGCGAGAAAAGAAACAGATTGACCGAGAGTTGACACTAGCGCGAAAAGAAATGCGCCAACAAAAACGATAAGTTTCTTCCATACGACCAGCCAAGGAGAAACACTATGACGTGCATCTACTGCGACCATCCCGTACGGAGTGGCGGTGACCGCCACAAGAAAGGGCACTGCCCGGCAAAAGCAGGACCATGGGGCAACCGCCACGCAAGACGAGGAGAACGGCGAAAGCGTCAAGGCCTTCCAAATAAGGTCAACCGCGTCGTCGAGCGAGGCAGCGCTCCCGTCACCGTCACCCTCGGAAGTAAGGGTGATAGGCGGAGAAGGAAGCAGAAGAAGTAATCAACTGCTCCTCACTTAAAAGGCGATCCTGTCGGATCGCCTTTTTCCTTAGTTACTTTAGCGAGAATATAAACCGATCAATTCTGCCTTCTCCAACACATGCCCCATCATTGCCTCCTCAAGGGCCCCTTTATCTGTCTCTTTAGAAAGATTAAGTTCCGCATCAAGCGCGTAGAGTTTAAAGAAATAACGATGCTCTCCATCTGGAGGGCACGGCCCACCGTATCCGGGTTTTCCGAAATTCGTCATTCCCTCTACCGCACCCTTAGGCACGCTGTTTTCTTTTATTTCTTTTGTGCCAGGAGATATGTTCCATAGAGTCCAATGCACCCAAAGTCCCACAGGAGCATCTGGATCATCCATAATAAGCGCGAGTGTTTTTGTCCCATTTGGAATATTAGAAAACGAAAGAGGCAGACTCACATTTTCCCCATCACACGTATATTTTTGAGGAATAATTTCGTTGTGTTTAAACGCCGAGCTTTCAATTTTCATATTTCCTAATTTAGTATTCGTAATGAGTGCACTATTAAATATAACATACAATAAAGTAAGTGTAAGTACAATGCTACTTAAAATGACAGCTGCTCGCATATCATCTGTTAGTTTAACATAATTCTTTACAAGCAATCATGTTTTTGTTTAAATGCAGGTAGTATCCACAAGGATGGTCTCTATGAATATCCGGGAGTTTGGTTGTGCTATGTTACGCATGTGGAGAGTCGTGCGTGGACCGCTTGCCACATTCTGTTTCCTTATATTTGTATTATTTATAGTCGTTCTGGTAATGCAGTTTGCCGGAGCCGTAAGGCCTTCAATCCCTCTATAACAGTAAAGCGCCTTCTTTTTTGAGAAGCGCTTTTTTCTTTTGTATTCCCCTATTGTAGCCACCAAGCGTGCCATTTGATTTAATAACCCGATGGCACGGAATAGCGGGGTCGTAATTTTTTGAAAGAATCCGACCGACAGCGCGATACGCAAGTGGCGCGCCAGCACGGCGCGCCACTTCTTTATAGGTAAGTATTTCCCCTCTCGGAATTTTTTTCACCACCTCAAAAACACATCTGGTAAATCGTGTTTTGTTCATATTCCGTGAGTGCGTATTCTATTGCCGTGCTGATTTAAATGCCGAGAGAATATTCGCAAAGAAATTGTTCCTCTCGCGAGATGATATAGGCGAAGCACTCTGCGCTTTGCATCGCGTGCAGAGATTGTAGTTTTGAGAATCGGGTGACCCCACATAAGAACATTCTGGAACAGTAGTAAAGTTAGCACACAACTCCGGCGTAACAGGAATATACCTATGGCTAATAATTTTCTATTTGTGGTTATTAAGATGCTCATATTTTTTATCTTAACGGATTGTTATATTTAAATGGATTTGCCCGGTCAAGAGGATTTATTTCCGGTACGTCTTCTCCGGGATTAGTTTGAATTTGGGGAACTGATTCGCTTACATCTTTTGCTGTTTCAACGACACCAACAGGAGGCTTTTCTTTTTGAAATACATACCAAAGACCTACAGCTATAATAAGAAGAACGATAACGCCGCCTGCGATTATTTTTGGATCTGTTTTTGATTGTGATTCCATAATTAAATTAGATATTTATTCTATTAAACAATCTACCTTTCATGCAACCTTCCCATCAACGAAACAATGGATTAAAAGCGGAGAGAATATTGGCAAATATAGTTAATACGTCGAGAGATGATGTGGGCGGAGGTGGGGGTGGCTGTGAGAAATCTCCTGGGGGAGACGTGAAACTGCCGCTTGTCCCCCCATCAAAACTGCCTGTTGGCGGAGGCGGCACAAACGAACTGCTTCCTTCAAAGCTTCCGCTTGGTGGCGGTGGTACAAAAGTTCCTTCCTGATGAAATTCTCCACTTGGAGAACCTCCCGGTGGTGGAGGAGTAAACCCAGCATCGGGCTGAGTAAAGCTTCCTTCTGGAGGATGCGAAAAGTCTCCTGGTGGCGAAGCAAATGAACCGGGGTTAAAACTACCGCTCGTCCCGCCGCCAAAACTTCCCGGTGGCGGAGGAGCAAACCTATCATCAGGCTGGGTAAAGCTTCCTGAGTGGTCTTCAAAACTTCCCGTTGGTGAAAAAGTATTCGGTTGGGGAGCAAAGTTACCAGTTGCGGGTGGCTGAGTAAAACTTCCTCCAGGGGGATGCGGAAAATTGCCATCAGGCGGAGTAAAACTTCCGGGTTGAGGAAAGCCATGAAACTTACCACGGTCCTCACCGCTTCCGTCAAATCCATCACGCCCGCCGGGGAAACCACCTGGCTGAAAACCTGGAAATTCACTCGATTCAAATTCATCACCTTCGTTGCCTTCCCTTCTCGGAAATCCAAAGCCTGGCGGTGGAGGAAGACCGCGGAATTGACCATCTTCGCCATCTCTTTGAAATCTATCCTGATCAAGAAATTGTTCTGGAAGTGGAGCGGAGTGTCCTTCTCGTTCAAACTGCGCTCGCTGTTCGTCCGAAATTTGAAATTCTTCTCCTTCATGAAAGCCTTCACGAAATCCTTGACCCTGAATGAAATCACCTTGTTGTGGAATTCTGCCCTGCTCAAATTCCCCTCTCAGTTGCTTAAATTGCTCAAATCGCGACTTAAACTGCTCCTCAACCTTACTTCGCTCTTCCGGAGGAATATTTTCAAACCCTGGTGGAAATCCACCCTCACCCGAGGGACCAAAACCCTGTCCAGGAAACCCTTGAGGACCACCACCCGAAAAGCCAGAAGGACCAAATCCTTGTGGGCTGCCAGGTCCAAATCCTTGAGGGTTAAAACCTCCCGGACCGGGTGGGCCAAAACCTCCTTGAGGCCCACGTGGTCCAAAATGCTCAACTTCAATAAATTGACGGAGCGACTGTTCGGCTTCGTCAGGAGAAAGAAATCCTTCATTGACTGCAAATGCGGCGCACTCATCAAAATGTGAAGTGTCCGTGCAATATGTCCGACATTCCCTCTCTCCGCGACACCCACCAGGTCCGCCTTGCTCCTCTACTTTCTTTTCAATATTCTTAAACTTTTCAATGCGCTCTAACTCTCCCGGCGGCAACAGATTGTTGTTTTTTGCAAATTCAAAACATTGCTCGCGATTGTCGGGATTATTGCAAAATGCCTCACATTCTCTTCCTTTACACCCACCAGGACCGCCATGTTCCTCAACGACACTTACAAAGCGATTAATTTCTTCAAACTCCTCATCATTCATAAAACCTTGTGCATGCGCAAAATTAAGACACTCCCGTTCATGCCCAGGCGCTTCACAGTATGCCTCACATGCTCTCCCACGACATCCGCCAGGGCCTTCAGCGCTTGACAGTCGTTTAAATTTTTCGGCTTCCGCGGGGTCCATGAGCCCGTGCTCTATTGCGAAATTGAAACAGACCTCTTCGTTTCCTGCCGTTGAGCAAAACTCTTCACATGCGTCAAAATCTTCACAACCACCAGGTCCACCGCCTAATTCAGCAAGAACTTGTGCGGCCCTTGATTCATCTATTCGTGGCCCTCCAGGACCAGGACCTCCTCTTCGCGAAGCCTGTGGACCAAACTCACCTGCTCCTCTAAACCCTCCTGCTTCATTGTTTAAAAATGATTTTATTTGCCGAGCTTGTTCAGCAGTCATGTGTCCTTCAGCAACGGCAAAATCAATACATTCAATTTGATTTCCCGGCTCACTGCAAAAATCCCGACATTCCTCTTCGCCACGACATCCGCCAGGGCCACCTCGCGCTTGTTGTTCTCTAATTCTAGCTGCTTCCTCGGATGATATATGACCGTGTTCTACGCCATATTGAAGACATTCGTCCGAGTGAGCCGGGTCGTTGCAATATGAAAAACATTCGTTTTCATCCGAGCACCCACCAGGACCTTCTCTAACTTCAACATCCCGGGGCTCCTCTACCTCAATGCCATGTTCATTTGCCCAAGTGATGCATACATTTTCGTTGTCAGGATTATCACAAAACGTGTGACATTCTTCTAGATTGGTGCAGTTGCCAAGTTCGGCAATTGGAAATTCTATATCAAATGGATTTTGCGCGTGCGCAGCAAACGCGAATGCAAAAAGAAAGACAACAACAGGAACGGCTATAAAAAATAAAATAGTGAGTTTGTGTTTAAAAGAATTCATGTGTTTAGGCTCTAGGTGGTTAGGCCTTAGGCTTTAGGAATATTAGAAGTTTTTATTTTTCTAATGCCTAGTGCCTAGCGCCCAATGCCTCATTTACTGTTGAAACGGATTAGTTACGGCTCCTTCAAAAGGGTTTTTGTATCCTTCTTCAAAGGGATTCACTGTTTCCGCAAACGGGTTTGCCGCCTCCGCAATCGCCTCTTGCGCGGCTTTTTTTTCTGCCTCAACGGCTGCTGCCTGTTCTGCCACATATGCCTTTTTCCCTTGCAAAACTCCAATAAAATAACCGCCCCCCGCACCAACAAGAAGCGCGACAATCGCTGCGATAATTAATTTGTTTTGTGGATGGTCTTCCATAATAAAAAAGAAATCTAAGCGATTTTATGCTTAAAATCACACAGAATTAATAAAAATAATAATAGATTTATACCTTATATCATTATACCCCCTATGTATTATTATTAACAACATTATCCACAGATATAATCTAAAAAATAAAGAAAAAGAAGCCGCATAAGGCTTCTTTGACTACGCAATATTACATGTGCGTCCTATTATCGTGAATATACAGGAACAGGGCCGGCGCCGGTGACTTCCGGCTGTCCGCGAAACGCGTTTGCCCAGCGCACTTCCGTGCCTTTGGGGACAGTAATAAAATAAAAATCTCCTGAAACGCACACCTTGCCGAACTCAAGGCCAAAATCTTTCACTATTTGCTCCACCACTTTGCCGGCAACGTTTGTTTTGCAAGTTACCACAATTTTTCCAGAACCGCTCTTCGCCATTCCCTTTTTACCCCGTGTTACATATCTGCCGGCATTCTAGCAAGAGTTATCATGTTACACAATAATACCTCCGCCGAGACATTCTTCTCCGCTATAGAGCACCAGCGATTGGCCCGGGGTCACCGCTTCCTGCCCATTTTCAAAAAGTATCTTGTATCTTGCCTGCCCCGCACCGAGCTTTGCTCTGGTGTCTGGGGTATCTTGTATCTTGTATCTTACTTTTTGCAATGGCTGTCGGTACCGAGTCCGTGCCATATATGTTTTATTAGTATTGGGCGAGTTTCCGGAAACCCAATTAACATCCTGTAAGACAACTTCTTTCGCGGCGCTTTCTTCAATTTTTTTATGAGAAACGGTAATGATATTTTTTCCAATATCTTTTCCAACAATGTAATATGGTTTATCGTGTGGTGTTTTTTTGGTAATCGTAAACCCATGCCGCTGTCCGATTGTTAAGAAAAATACCCCGTCGTGATGCCCGATTATTTCCCCTTTTTCATTTACCACATCACCTCTTTTTTCTTTTATATAATGTTTCAAAAACTCTTTCATGTCCATTTTGCCGACAAAACAAAGCCCTTGACTTTCTTTTCGCTCCGCATTGGGAAGTTCAAATTTTCTCGCCAACTCCCGCACTTCTGGTTTATTGTATATTCCAACCGGAAAAAGAGTCCGATTTAACTGATCTTGAGTAAGAGTCCAGAGAAAATAACTCTGATCTTTATTTAAATCAATGCCCGTCAAGAGTTTATATTGCCCATCTATACCTTCCTCTGTCCGTGCATAATGCCCCGTTGCAATCATATCTGCTCCCATATCTTTTGCCTTTTTTAAAAACGCCCCAAATTTAATTGTTTTGTTGCACATAACATCAGGATTCGGCGTTCTTCCTTTTTTGTATTCAGAAATCATATAATCAATCACTTCTTCTTTGTATTCTTTTTCAAAATCAAATGTAAGAAATGGAATACCGATGTGCGCGGCAGCACGCATCGCATCCAATCTATCATCCCCTCTTTCGCACTCCAAAAAGTCCGGTTGCCAAACCTTCATAAAAACTCCCGTCACATCATAGCCTTCTTTTTTGAGTAATGCCACAGAGACAGAAGAATCCACACCTCCGCTCATCGCTACAAATACCTTTTTCTTTTGCTTATTCATACCAAACATGATACATATATTATAGAAAAGAAAAAGAGATTTTTGTGATGAGCCTTAAAGAACTCCTGTGGGCTAAACCAGTACCTATAAAAGAAATTTTAAATCTTTGGGAAGAAGTCCGTTACAAAAAAACTGAAGGAGAATTTAAAAAATTGCACATTACTTTTCGCTTGTATGAAGTGTTGTGTTTCTTATGCCTTGGATACGCGGCCTATGCATTGATGCTGATTGTAGCGGGATTTATATACATTCCATTTGAAAAAATGCCGTGGTGGGACGTTGCGTTTGATGGTTTTCAAATGTTCTGCGCATATCGCGTTATGGTCTATGGGATAAATAGAACCGCGGAAATGCTCGGCTACAAAAAAGAATAAATAAAAACTCGCTACTTAAGATAGCGGGCTTTTTTTGCAACATGTTCGTGAAATGTGCGGCTGTAATAAATATTTCCTTCTTTGTCAGAGAGATAGTAGAAGTATGGTGACTCTATGGGGGTAAGGGCCGCGCGAATGGAATCAAGTCCGGGGTTTGCAATCGGCCCTACGGGCAACCCCTTATATTTATATGTGTTATACGGGGAATCAATTTGTAAATCCTCTGTGGTAAGTGTATATGTGTTTTTGTCGATAATATATTCAAACACCGCATCAACCTGAAGTGGCATATCAAGTTCTAGCCGCTTCCATAAAATACCGGCAATAGTGCGACGCGTCTCCATGGTTCGCGCCTCTTTTTCCAAAAGGGATGCCATAATGATTATATCTTTGAGACTTTTTCCTGACTGAAGAAGATTTTGTTCCACTGCTTTAATTTTTTCATCAAAATTTTCTCTTAATGTCCGATACGCTTTCAATTCTCCGTCGTTTGGAAAAAACTTGTATGTATCGGGGAATAAATATCCTTCATCTTTTTTTGCAATACGTATAAAAACATCTTTATTAAAGGCAGTGAGGTGTGTTGCGAAAATATCGGCCATTCCTACAACCGTTGTCCCCTCCGGAATAACAATTGAAACAGGAATGATTCTGAAGTCAGCCGAAGTGATTCTTCTTGCGATACTCCACGCGCTTTCTGGTTTTTTAAAGAGATATTCCCCATGCCGCACCCCACCCTCCCCTTCAAGTGTTATGACTATAATTTCAAACAGTGTTTGCGATTTAATTAATCCTCTGTCATATAGCTTTTTTGAAACCTGTGAAAGCGTGAGGCCTTCTTCAACAGTAAAACGAGTATCGGCTCCAAAAGACACGGGCGGGCTTACAAAAATAAAATATAAAACAATAATTATTATTGCGAACAAAAGAAGTAGCTGCCAAATAATGGGGTATCGTTTTAATATCCGAACAGTAGCTATGTCTTTTTTTTCTAGCCAGGAAATAATATCTGGGGGCATAATTATACGGGAAGATTCGCTGGAGGCTCTGCTTTTTGTGATTCAATTCGTTTGAAAGTCGGCGTTTCGGAAACTTGACCCGGAAAGTGATAAATAGTTGCAAGTTCTTCTGTATTTAAAACATACGGTTGCCGTTCATACGGGGGGAAAAACCATGAGCGCCTTCGATATGCGTCAAAAAATTTCCATTTTTTATATAGCAAGCGTCTTCCTTTAGGTGAAAAAAACGGAACCTGAGTTGGCGGATCAAAAAAAGGAATATTTATATATTTCTGCCAAGGATAATCATAAGCAGCATAATCTCGTGGTTTAAAGCCGTTTAAATCATTTGAACTGTATTGCTTCATCGTTCCGAATAATCCGGCAACGTTTGCAGGATTGTATATACTTTTCTTCGCAAGATACAGCCCTCTGATACCACAATCAAGCCCGTGTTTTCCCGTGCTTCTGTCTATGGCCTTAATAACATTTCGCTCGCCCTCCGTAAGCATTGAGAACCGAAAATCACTTGTCGCATCTTCAGGAAGCGGACCAGAACGTTCTTTTGCCTCATCCATAATTTTTTTAGTAAGCTCCTTTCCTTCTTCTTGCCAATTACGTTTACGCCACATTGTTGTAAAATCTTTTTCTCCCTTATTGGCGCGAACAAGAATTTGCACCCACGCCTGCTCTCCACGCCCCAAATCCCCGAGCCATTCAATAACCGAAAGCATCGGGTCAACCTTGAATTCCTCTTTCGGATCTTTTTCAAGACCATAATCAACATATGTTTTTATTGGATATGGATCGGGCTTGGTTAACTTCCATTCAACAGCAAAAAGATCCCAATCGGAACCTTCTTTTGCGTAGGGAACATCAGCGGTATAGTCGGAAACTTCTTTAATTTCCGCTGTTGGATATTGTGAATATATCTGGGTTTCAATAAACTTTTTATACCCCTCACGAGTCCATATTAAAAAACGAACATCGCCTTCAACGGAAATCATTTCAAGCGAAAAATCAGCGCGTACTTTTCCTAAAATATATCGGTCATACCAGTTTGACTCCCCGATAGTTTGATGAAACGTTCCGAGCACAATTTCCATCGCAAGGGGTGATTTCGGAACATCCCGTGGAACTTTTATCTGGAGTAAAATATATTTTTGTTTGGCGAAAAATTGCTCCCTCCGAGCAAGCACCCACAGATGCCGAAAAATAAAAACAAGAACTACCGGGAGCGCGTAAATAAAAAATGAAGACGCGTACGCTACAAAAAATGTAAAATTTTCTCCTAAAAAATTAAGGGATGCTTCCATTGTTTAAATATACCGTAAAAGGATATTATTGAAAACCCAGCCCCGCCGAGGGGCGGGGCTGGGTTTTTTGAAATCTTTACGCAACTGTATACATATCGTTATCGTCTTTTTTGAAATACTTTTTGTTCTGTAGATTAACTAAAACAGTGTTTTCTTTCACGTATCGTTCTTTAAGCACTTTTTCAACGAGATCATCTTTGTGAAGCGAGCCATGCTCTTGTAAAATATCCCGAATTACATCTCGCACAATTCCGTTTGTGTACCCCCATTCAGCAAGACCATAAATGCCACGGCCTACAAGCACGAATCGGTCTTTGTCTTTTATAAGTTCATTGTGACAAGTGGCAGTGTGCGCTGATTTTCCAAAAAGTTTTGTGATTTCTTTGGCAACTTCAGTAAAGTGAAGTGGTGAGCCGTGTCGTCTAATGACCAGATACGCGTAGTCCCGTGCACCACGAGCTCGAATATTCGGGGAAGACGCAAGCCCCCATTCTCCAAGAGGATTCCTCTGGATCACTTTTGAAATATTGAGCCAACGCCGAAGGGTTTCTTCGTCTTTTCTGTGACGTTCTTCAACCTCTTTCAGCCGGCTTACGAACATGTCAATAATTTCATTTTCAGCAACAAGATCGTCTTCTTTTAAATTTTTATATAAATCATGGAGTGCCCGATGAACATGCTGACTTGTCTCTTCATTCTGTACCCAGCGATGTTTAAAATGAGCGTCTTCCCGCTTTTTCTCAAATGGCTCACCAAGCACTAGCAAAAGATGGAAATGATTTTGAAGTCCTCTATTTTCTGGAGCAAGGTGCTCAAGCAAATCTTCTTCGGCAACAACGCCTCCAAGCGCGTCAAGCAGATTATGAAGCTCGGTAAAAGCGTCTTGCTCATTTTTATACGCATCTGATTTCCGAATGCTGTTTAAAGCAAAATTTTCTATTTGGCGAACCCTCTCCCGTGTAATATTGTATGTATCTCCGATTGACTCAAGGGTTCTTTTCTTTGGGTCTTTACCCAATCCGAAACGACTCTCTACAACGTCTTGTGCCCGCTCGGGCAACACCAAAAGTAGGTTTTTGGTGACTTGTTTAGGCTTAAAAGTAAGCGTTTTCATGATTGTTTATATTTTTAGCACCTATAGGTTTTATAGTCAAGTCCTATGAGTGTTTTAGTAAAAATACCCCGTTGATGTATATTATGCAAATAATCGTTATCGTGTCAAGCGCTCAGCTACTCATGCTTTCTTTTTGTCACAATGCTGACCAGTTTCCCCTGTACATATAATATCTTTTGTATATCCTTACCCTCTACCCATCTCAAAACTTTGTCAAGTACCTGTGCCTTTTTCTTAATTTCTTCTTCAGTCGTTTCTTTTGAGATAGTAAATTCATCTCTTACCTTTCCATCCACTTGCACAACAATGGTCATCGTCGCTTTCTCCATTTTTTTCTCGTCATATGGTGGCCATGTTTCGGTATGAATGGAAGATGTGTGAAGAAGCCCCTTCCACAACTCTTCGGTAACATGCGGCGCAAACGGAGCAAGCAGGCATAATAGCAACTCATACTGTGTTTTTAAAATTACAGGTTCTTTTTCTAGCGCATTTGCAAAAATCATAAGCGCGGAGACGGCGGTATTAAATTTAAAATTTTCTATATCTTCTCCCACTTTTTTAATTGTCTGATGAGTGAGTGTTTCCAGTTCCGGATTCAGTGTATCATTTTCTGTCTTGGCAATTTTTTCTTGCAGTTTCCACACACGTTCAAGAAATCTTCGCGTACCCGCGATACCTCCCGTGTCCCACGGATAGTGTCCGACGGTATTGTACGGGCCGATGAAGGCAAGGTAGAGACGCACGGAATCTGCCCCAACCATCTTTACTTGAGTGTCCGGATCAATCACGTTTCCCCAACGCTTACTCATTTTGCGTCCGTCAGTTCCTAAAATAATTCCGCGGTTCATTCGTGAAAGATACGGTTCTTTTTCTGTCACAATTCCCAGATCAAAAAGTGCTTTGTGGAAAAAACGGGAATACAACAAATGCATTGTCGTATGCTCCGCTCCGCCCGAATAACGCTTCACCGGCATCCATTGTTTGAGAAGCTTTTTTGAAGCCGGTTCTTTGTCGTTTTTGGGGTCCGTATAGCGCAAAAAGTACCATGAAGAATCTATAAACGTATCCATAGTGTCATATTCAGAACGCCAGCCTTTTCCGAATATCTTTTCCGTCCTTTTTTTAAGCTCTTTTGAAGACGCGAGCGGCGGCTCCCCCGTAGGGGTAAAATCAACGTCTGTGGGCAATGTCCATGGCAAGTGCTCCTCTGGAATAGGGTACGCTTTTCCATTTGGGTCATAGACAATAGGTATGGGACAGCCCCAATATCTCTGGCGGGAGATAAGCCAGTCACGGAGTTTATACGTCGTCTCTTTTTTCCCTTTAACAAACGCTGTTATTTTTTCTTTTGCTTCCTCGCTTTCCATACCATCAAATTTTCCTGAATTAATCATTGTTCCTTCACCGATAAATAAACGGGTTCCTAAAAGATAAGCGTTGATCGCATCTTTCACCCTAGGATTCATTCTAGGATGTACAATTGCTTCTTCAAGTGTCAGGGGTACAATTGCTTTTCCTTCGTGCAGGCGAAGTGAGCTCTCATCAATATCACGAATATGAGCCGCCCAAATATGGCGATCCGATTCATTCGCCTCAAATGCGCATGTAGAAACTATTTTCTGCTCTCCTAATTTAAGTTCCAGTTCTTCTTCTAGTTCTCGTGCAAGACTTTGTAAAAAAATAGTTTCTCCCACTTCAATGGCGCCACCAAAGAGCCCTATGCCTCCAGGATTCGTGGGCATACCCTTATCTCTCTGTTGAAATAGAAACGTCCCAGGACGTTGCTTCGATTCCAAAAATGCCACTACGTGAGTTACTGGTTTTTGTGCCACAACGGTACGAACTGGTAATTTATTTTTTTTTGCAAACGCAAAATCACGTTCATCATGCGCAGGTACTGCCATAATCGCTCCCGTTCCATACCCACCGAGAACGTAGTCGGCAACCCATATCGGAATCTCCTCATTGTTGGCGGGATTTATTGCTTTTATTCCCTTGAGCTCAACTCCTGTCTTTTCTCCCTTTTCAGCAATTCTATCTATATCTTTTTTTGCCAAAGCATGTTTTATATAACGCTCTACTTCGTTCCAATTTGAAATCTGCAATCTTAAATCTGAAATTATCTTGTGCTCTGGCGCCAATACTAAATATGTTGCCCCAAATAAAGTATCCGGCCGTGTTGTAAATACCTCAATTTGAAATTTGAGACTTGAGATTTGAAATTTAATCAGAGCACCTTCGCTCTTCCCAATCCACGCGCGCTGGGATTGCTTGATTTCTTCCAGCCAGGAAAGTTCCCCGAGGTCTTTAAGAAGCCGTTCGGCATAATCGGTGATTTTTAAAAACCACTGCTCAAGCTCTTTTTTTTCAACGACTGCTCCGGAGCGCTCTGCTGTTCCATCAGGAAGCACTTGTTCGTTCGCGAGCACCGTTTTATCAATCGGGTCCCAGTTTACGACCGCTTTTCCGCGGTACGCAAGTCCTTTCTTATATAGTTGTAAAAAAAGCCACTGTGTCCATTTATAATATTCTGGATCTGACGTAATAACCTGCCGAGACCAGTCAAACGAAGCACCGATGCTTTTTAACTGTTCCGTCATCCGTGAAATATTCTCGTACGTCCATTTCTTCGGGTCTACTTTGTTTTTTATCGCCGCGTTTTCCGCAGGCAGACCAAACGCGTCAAATCCGATGGGGAAAAGGACGTTATGCCCTTGCATCCGCTTATAGCGGGCAAAAATATCAGGCACTGCAAAAGCATACCAGTGGCCGATATGGAGGTTCCCTGACGGGTACGGAAACTCTACAAGTGTGTAGTAATTTTCTTTTTTAGCCGCCGTATCAGGTGTTTTATAGAGCCCGTCTTTCTCCCACTGTTTTTGCCATTTTTTTTCTATTTTGTGGTTATATTTCTGCATATTTTATTCTTCAGAAAAAATTAGTTAAGTACGGCACCCAGATTACTTCGCATATTCTCAAACATTTTTTTATGGCCAATACTATTTGGATGAATGCCGTCAATTAAATCATTTTTTGAAAGAAGATTAAAAATTGAGATAAAAGTTATTTCCTTCGCATGACAAAATTCTTTAATCGCAGCATCGTATTGTTTTATGTTTTCATTATGATAATAAGCGCCCCATGCAGTAGGAGTTGTCTTTAATTCATCAACGGGAGTAAGCCCGACAAAAATTATTTTTGGGGTAAACCTTCTAGCTGTTTTAAAGATATTTCCAATATTTTTAACAAACATAGAAAACGGCACGAGAAATGTTTCCTTAGTATCAATAATTTGCGAGTCATTAATTCCTACTGAAACAATAATTATGTCAGGTTTTCGAGCAGTACATTCTGCCGGAAGCCGCCCTAAAACATCCTGTGTTGTTTCCCCACGAATACCGAGAGCATATATACGAACATCCAATTCATTATTTGCTTGTAATTCAAAATAATTTCTTAAGCGAGTCGCCCACCCACCCTTTTGGGCGTCTCCTTGTCCATAGACAATACTATCTCCAAAAATACAAACGTTTATTTTCCCTTTCATTGTATGATTATCACGCGGACCGAGCACTCAATGCGTTGAGTGCTTGGTTCTCAAAAATACTGGTCGCTAACGCTCCCTAATTTTTGGAAAATTTTTTTACTCCCGCCCAGAGGAGCGCGACGAGCGCGATACCGAGAATAATAACGCGCAGGTAGTCTTGCATTTCAGACCAGTAGCGGACTGACGCGATAAAGAGCGTAATGACTCCGCCTGCGGCAAGCGCGGGTGCCACAACCGCAATCGCGCGAAGGAGGAAGCTCGCGACAAGCGTAAGCGTGCCGAGTACTACAAGCGCGATAAATACATTTCGTTGGTATAGTTTCCACGCTTCATTATAGTCTGCGCTACAGGTAAAATCTTCGTTGCAATATCCTTTTTGTTCCTCTGTAATAACCGGCGGTTCAATATATTGCGCACGTGGAAGTCCTTTTTGAACATAAATGCCCTCAACCCATTGGCCTCCAACAAGGACACACTCATCTTGCGTTTGGGGAATAATGTGAACCTGCTCTTTGGCACAAAATGTATCATACGTGGGCTGCTCATACACGAGCTGAATACTAAAAATAAAGAACAAGTTAAGAACAATAATAATGGCCGCGGCAAGCGCGAGTTTCAAAATATTTGCTTTCGTAAAAAAATGGTTTCTTTCCATAATGTTTTAAATATTAATTAACAGGTAGTAATAGAGCAATTATACAACGTACATTGTATGAGCGCAAAAGCCACTTGTCATGCTCTTGTGGAGGGAGTAATATGCGGATAGATATATACCGTTGAGGCAAGCGGCATGATAGAAAGTAATCCGTCAGCTCTTCATCCACTAAAATCTCGTGATAGTTGGAGACTTTTCTGGATTGGTTTTGCGGGCGGTATTATGCTCACGCCATTCATACTTTTATTCGGAGCGTCATGGATTGTTATTGAACTACTCGAGTCCCTCCTTGTTTTTATACAACTTATTTCAGCCATTTTGTAAAACCCCAAAACTTACATTGGGGTTTTAAATTTTAAATTCAATTACGTCACCGTCTTTGACTATATATTCCTTACCTTCAGTACGCACAAGTCCCTTTTCACGCGCTTTTGCGTAAGAGCCGACTTCCAGCAGGTCACTGCATCCAATTACTTCGGCGCGGATAAATTTGTCTTTGAAATCGGTGTGAATGGCGGCGCCCGCCTCCGGTGCGGACGAGCCTCGCTTAATAGTCCACCCCCGCGTTTCATCCTCGCCTGTCGTAAAAAAAGTTATAAGGTCAAGAATCTGGTATCCTTTTTTAATAATCATCTCTATTCCCACTTCTGCCATTCCCAATTCTTTTCGTATGCCCATGCCCTCCTCCGCGGAAAGATCGTTAAGCTCGCGCTCTGTTTTAATATCAAGTATCGCATACTCTGCTTTTTCTTTTTCAAAAAAATCAGCCAGTTCTTTTGGCAGTTGCGTCTCGCCTTTGGTATTTAAAATATAGAGGATTGGTTTTGCGGAAAGCAAATGAAGTCCTTTTATAATTTTTTGTTCATCCGTATTGTAATCTTCCATTCGCACAAGTTTTCCCGTAGTAAGCATGGCTTCAATTTTTTTTAAAACATCATACTCTTTTGCTGTTTTTTCATCCCCTCGTTTTAATTCTTTTTGAATGTTGTTAATTCGTTTTGTTACTGTTTCCAAGTCGGCAAGAATAAGCTCTAAGTTTATAACCTCAATGTCATGAAGCGGATTAATGGCATTATGCACATGAATAATATCTTTGTCCTCAAACACTCGCACGACTTCGGCTATCGCCTCCACCTCTCGTATATGAGAGAGAAATTTATTTCCGAGCCCCTCGCCGAGAGATGCCCCCTTCACAAGCCCCGCAATGTCGGTAAACTGTACGACCGCCGGAATTGTCTTTGCTGATTTTGAAAAGTCGGTAAGTTTTTGTAGCCGCGAGTCAGGCACGGGAACAATGCCCACAGAAGGGTCAATAGTGCAAAACGGATAATTCTCCGCAGGCACGGATTGTTTCGTAAGCGCGTTAAATAACGTGGACTTTCCGACATTTGGGAGCCCTACAATTCCAACAGATAACATGGAGAGACTGTAGCACAAAAAATTACTTTAGAAAAACTTAAAAAGAAGGTCTTATTTTAAAATTGACATAATTAATTCTTAATGTTAAAATAAAATTAGTATTTGAAACCACAGAGATACGGAGCACGTGAAAATGAAAACAGTCACAATACTCCCCGGAGACGGCATTGGCCCTGAGGTTGTCTCAGCAACGCTTAGAGTGCTTGAGGCACTTGATATCGGACTCTCGTTTGAAATTCATGATTTTGGCGAAGCAGTAGGCGGAGTGTTGCCAGAGACGGTCCTTGAGTCAATCAGGCGCAACAAGGTCGCGCTTAAAGGTCCAACCATGACACCCTCCGGAGGAGGATACACAAGTGTAAACGTAAGACTTCGGCAGGAACTTGAATTGTACGCAAATGTTCGACCCTTTGCGTCCATGCCGAACGTACGGACACGCTGGAGCGATGTGCCCCTTGACCTTATCGTCGTTCGTGAAAACACCGAGGGTGAATACGCGGTGAAAGAAGAGAAGCGGGAAGGCCGCGTCGTCGCGACATTTGAATTTACCAATAAGGGCTGTAGCCGCATTGCCGAATTCACTTTTAAATATGCCGATAGGCTGGGAAGGAAAAAGGTCTGCGTAAGCCACAAAGCGAATATTATTAAACTCTCTCACGGTATGTTCCGTGACGCGGCATATAAAGCCGCGCAGAAATATCCGCACATTGCCTGCACGGATCTCATTATTGATAATTACGGAATGCAGCTGGTACGCAATCCATCACAGTTTGACGTAATGCTTCATACAAATTTGTTTGGAGACATTTTCTCCGATGTCTGCGCGGGGCTTGTGCACGGCTCACTCGGATTTGCCTCTGGCGCAAATATTGGAGATGAGTACGCGGTGTTTGAAGCGGTACACGGAACAGCTCCGGATATTGCCGGCAAAGGTGTCGCAAACCCCGCCGCGCTCATGCTTTCGTCTGTCCTCATGCTTGAGCACCTCGGTATGAAAGATGCCGCCCTTTCTGTGCGCAATGGAATCATGAAAACGCTAGAAGACGGGATCGTAACAAAAGACGTAGATCGCGCCGCTGGAGTTACTACCAATGAGTGGACAAACGCCGTTATCACACGAATGTAAAAAATTAAATAGAACCCTACAACCACACGGAAGAATCGTGTGGTTTTTTGTACGACAAAAAAATTGACTTAGATACTATTTAATGGTAAAATTAATTTAGAACAAATAAACGGATGGACAGAGAATAAAATGCCTTCGCATGAGTATGATGTGGTGATTGTCGGTGGCGGAGTTACCGGCACTGCCCTTCTCTATGTGCTAAGCCTCTATTCCGATATCAGAAACATCGCGCTTATTGAAAAAAATGCTTCTGTTGGAGAGGTCAATTCTCATCCTTTAAATAACGCGCAAACATCACACGATGGAGGAACTGAAACAAACTATCCCTTGGAACATGCGCTTCTAGTGCAAAAGGCAGCAAAGCTTCTGCGCGCGTATGTTGAAGCACGTAAGACAGAGGGTCTTTTCAAAAAGACACACAGAATGGTGCTTGGGGTTGGCGAAGATGAGACACGGGACCTGCGAGAAGAACGGTTCCCTAAATTCAAGCCACACTATCCTGACCTGCATCTTGCGGAAAAAGATGAACTGCGTGTTATTGAGCCGAATGTCGTTCTCGGCAGAGATGAGAATGAAGCCATCTGTGCCATGGTAAGCTCGGAAGGATATGCGGTTAATTACCAGCGTCTGTCGGAGTGTTTCCTTGAAGATGTGCGCGTTCATAACCCGTACGCGAAAGTGTTCTTTAACACGAAAATCAAACACATCAGGAAGGAAAACGGCGTGTTTACGCTTGAGACAAACACGGGGGTTTACAGAGCTTCCGTCGTGGTATGTGCCGCGGGAGCGTATTCGCTTCTCTTTGCACAGGAGCTCGGCTATGGAATGCATTTGGGCATTTTGCCCGTTGCGGGCAGTTTCTACTCTTCAGGGCCCTTGCTCAAAGGAAAGGTGTATCGCGTACAGATAGAAGGTATGCCATTTGCCGCAATCCACGGAGACCCCGATGTTTTAAATCAGGCTGACACGCGTTTTGGCCCAACGACAAAACCACTTCCGTTTATGGAACGGCATCGTCCAAAAACATTTTTTGATTACGTGAAGCTTCCGATCGTCTCTTTGCGAGGGTTGTGGGTCCTCACAAAGCTTCTCATGAATAAAAAATTGTTGGGATATGTCTTTAAAAACGCTCTCTACGATCTGCCTGTCATTGGCCCATATCTTTTCTTGCGCGAGGCGCGGGTCATTGTACCCACGCTTACATATCAGAATTTGAAATTACGGAAGGGAGCCGGCGGTATCCGCCCGCAAATCGTAAATCTAGAAACGGGAGAGCTTGAGATGGGCGACAAAACGCTTGTAGGAGAAAATTGTATCTTCAATACTACCCCCTCACCCGGCGCATCCGTCTGTCTTGCAAACGCGCACCGCGACGCGAAACAGGTGGCAGCGTTTCTCGGTAAAAAATATTCTGCGTAAAAAACTACCCCGCTTTCGGCATAGCCGAGACGGGGTTTTTATATTTTATACATAACATATAAAAAAGATCGGCGAAGCCGATCTAAACTATGCTTATTTGGTTGAAAAATCTGGTTCAATGCTCGCGAAAACCCGCTTCTTAATACTCTCGTATAACCCTCGAATATAATAGAAGATTTTATTAAAGACCTTAAATACAAAATCATCAATCAGCGTCCACAGAACGCTCCACGGCCAAAATGTCATCCATGTCACGATTTTCTCTTTATAGTCAAAAATGCTTGAACGAATGAGGCGCTTCATTTCACTGTGCGTATTGGTTCTCTTCCAATTCTCAAGATTTTTCTCGTCCATATCACTATCCGAGAAGTGTTGTTTCTTTAATTCTTCATATTCTTCCTTCTTGTTCAAGAGATAAAAATACCATTTCAGCACCGACCAGACGGTGCCACACACCAGATAGCCACCAAAATACATAAAGATTGCGAACGGATGATTTTTCAGATACGTAAACAGATGAAGGTCGCCCAAAAACTGCAAGAGCAAAAAGGTGCCAAGGAGAACAAAGATGCCGAGAAACGGCCGCTCGTTTTCGGTACACGCAAACAGTGCAATATTGGCAATAACGACTAGCGTCCAAAACCCAAACGACCCGAGCACAAACAAACCAAAAAACCATTCCATTCGCGCGCACTCCGACTGTGATGTCTAAGGAGACAGATTAATACTATAGATAAAAAAGACAACTTGCAAAATATTTTATTTATTGTATAAGATGTAGAGATACAAAACTGAGGCGGAGAATCGTGGGAGAAAAAATAAAGTCATTCTTTTTTCGTTTAGGATTATGTATTGTGGGAGCTGCCCTATTCGCCGCAGCCGGTATGTTTATTGGATACCGCCTATGGCACAAACCGCCCACCCCGCTTGAAAGAGGGGTAAGTCTTTTTATTGAGGAGGTCACCGACGGCGATACGATGGTTGTACGAATGAGCGGTGAACGCATTAAAGTGCGCCTCATGGGGGTGGACACGCCGGAGACAGTGGATAAGCGAAAAGCGGAGCAGTGTTTTGGAAAACGAGCAAGTATAGAAACAAAAAAATTTGAAGGACAAACGCTGCAATTTGAGTTCATTCCCCCTGAATGGCCAGCTGTAAAGAGAGACACTTATGGTCGTCCGCTTGTATATCTCTACCTGCCAAACGGAGAGCTTTATAACGAAAAGCTCATTCGCGAAGGCCTTGCCCACGAGTATACCTACAAGGGCGGATATAAATATCGTCCGCAATTGCAAGATGCTGAAAAAGACGCTCGCACACATAAGCGCGGAATGTGGAAAAGCACATCATGCGCAGAAGAATCTTCGCGAAAAAAGAAGTAATTAAGAAAAAATTCAAACCATCCTGAGCAGGTGGTTTTTCATTTGCCGAAAAAACCAATAAAATGAAAGTGTTTTTGGCAAACGAAAAGCCCCCCGAAGGGGGATTTTCGCAGACATTTGCGGTGTTCGGAAGAACTCCGGACACTCATGCCTCTATATTAGCAAAAGGGGTTCCAAATGTCAAGCGATTTGGGGACAACCAAAAACTATACGTCCAAATCCCTAAATATACGCTACGGATTACGCCCTGCTCTAATTTCCCGTATAAAATACTCCCCCTGCTCTTTAAATTCCGGAAACAGCTCTATTGCCATTTCAATTTGAGCTACCGCCTTATTTCGCTCACCCAACTCAAGATACGCAGCCGAGAGTGAAACATACGCTTCCAGATTTTGCGGTTCATTTTTAATTTGTTCCTCTCGAAATGTGATTAATTTATCAAATCTGCCAATACTTACATACGCATTTACGATGTCAGGATTTAATGAATAATCATCGCCGATAAAACCTTTTAGCATCTCTTCCGCTTCTGTTGTTCGTCCTACTCGTATAAGCAGGGAAGCATATATTTTGAGGGCACGGTCATTATTTGGCTCAAGATCAAGAGCGCGCTTCGCCACCTCAAGCGCTTTTCCTGTGTTTCCCGTATTTAAATACGTGTTCGCGAGAAGATAATATATGTCTTGTTTTTTATCTGAAACAGTGAGTGCTTTTTCAAGTTCTATAATCGCTTCATCAAAAAGCCGATAGCGTATAAGAAGGGTTCCCAGAAAAATCCGCGGACGAAGATTCTCCGGAGTTTCTTCTATTTGTTTTTTCATTTCGGTATTCGCAAGTGTAAAAAATTCCTGTCGCACTACCTGGGAAATGGGCGCATCAACCAGGTTGCCTGTAATCTGGGATAATTGCTCCCGTGTTTCTGCCCTCCCCAAAAAACCGCTTTCTATAGATTTTTGAAACGATTGGAAATTCCCTCGGAGAAGCATCTCTCTGCTCTCTGGCGCCCCAGCTTCTTGAGCGGCGCGCAAATCAATACCATGAAGTAACGCGCGATTTCCTAACATATGTTTAATGTTTCCAACATACAAAGATAAGACAAGCATAATTACCGTAATCGGCCCCACGAAGCGATTCATGAATTCATTTCCGCTCAAATTCATTTTTACCCAGCTAAAATGATGAAGTGCAGATGGTTTAACGCCGGCAGAAGCCTGATGCACAAACGCAAGCATAGAGAAGAAAAATATGTAGCTGATCACATTATCAAATACGAAAAAATTGTGAAAAAGATACGCCCCGAATAACCCCGTAAGAATACTTTTTTCAAAGACAGAAAAATATTCCCCCTCTCCCGTTCTTTTTTGTTCTTCAATCTTTCTCAAACCCAAAGGATAAAACCAGAGCCCGTATATGAGGACAATAAAAATAGACAAATATGAGAGGAGCGCGAGGGCTCCGCCGGCAACAAGCCAGTCAACAAAAACATTATGAGCGCGGTCAAACCATGGCTCTTCGGTATACATTTTTGGATCATAGTGCTTGCCAAACGCTACAATAAAATTATCCTGCCCCCACCCGAGTAATGGATGCTCTTTTATCCCCTCCCACGCAACGCCCCAAACCAAAAACCGCGATTTGCCCGCGTCAAGAGAGATCCCGGCAAGACGGTCAAGCGCCTGATTTTGTCTTACAAAATTAGTGTCTTTAATTGCTATAAAAATACCCATGAGAAGAACAATGCCTCCCAAAACTCCTGCCGCATATTTTTTAAGCGTGGGAGCATGTTTCCCAAAAAAGATAAAAAGAAGCGCAGTCAATATCGTGCCGCCAATAAGAGCAAGAATCGCTCCGCGCGTCATTGTGTTGAAAAGCATAAACACATGAAGTGCGATTATTGCTCCATAAAGTCCTTTCAACCAATTCGGAATATTTTTTTGAGCAAGTAAAAATGCCGCGAAAAAAATGTGAAGCAAAAGATAGCCGGCAAGATACGTGGCGTTGCCAAGCGTTCCGTCAACCCGCACCCCGCCTTGGTTAATCACAATTTTCCCCGCAAGTTGCAAGATGCCGTAGAAAGACATAATGGCGCTTGCTCCAAGTGATGTTTGCAAAAACCGAGTCCAGAGCTGTTTCGTATTCATTACCGGGGCGGCGACAATAAAAAGCACAAACAAATGCAGAGTGGTAATGAACCCATCCATTCGCTCATAATTTGACCAAAAACTGCGCAAAAAATCTTGTCCAAAAATATCAGCAACGAAGACTACGCCCACAAATGTCGCAAGCGCTGCGAAAATCCATGAAAATTTTAAACGGTATTGAACATCACGAAACGCAAGCACGATCCAGCTTGCAAATATGATTTCAATAATAATTCTAAAAGCAAAATTCTTTCCGACAATAAACGGAAAGAACATTGATTTCGTAACGATAAACGGAATAAACGGAAGCAAAAAAATGCCGCCGATAATGACAGCCCTTAACCACCATTCTATGCCATATTTTGAACGCATCTCACTACTATACAAAAAAGACATGAGTTGCGCAACGGAAATAGATTGACTTTCAGCATTTTTTTTCTTATACCTAATGTAGAAATGTTTTTTGTTGTTAAAGGAACCGCAGATGATTATCGGCGTTTTGAAAGAGGTAAAAAAGGGAGAGCACCGAGTGGGACTTACTCCTGCGGGTGCGTCACTTTTAAAGCATGGGGGGCACACGGTGCTTGTAGAAACTGGAGCCGGGGTTGGTTCTGGGTTTGAAGATATTCATTATAAAAATGCCGGGGCTTCCATATGTTTAAAGCCGATAGAGGTGGTGCACCGCGCTGATATGGTCATAAAGATAAAGGAGCCGATTCCTCAGGAATACAAGCTCCTAAAAATGTTGCGTGGGAAAATACTATTTACTTATTTCCATCTTTCTGGGTCTCCGAAGCTGTTGACTAAAAAACTTTTGGAGCACAAAGTTACAGCGCTTGCATATGAAACAATTGAGGACGAAAGCGGCCACCTTCCGCTTCTTGCGCCCATGAGCTCTGTTGCTGGAGTGGCGGCAATTCAATACGCCACAGAGTATTTACAGAAAAAGTACGGCGGATGTGGAATAACTCTGGGTAAAATCCCCAATACCGAACCTGCGCAGGTTGTAGTTGTAGGAGGAGGTGTCGCCGGAGTATCTGCTGCAAAAACCGCAGTAGGCATGGGAACACAGGTAACGATTATTGAGCAACGGCAACAGAGGATATTTGAACTTAAAGAAATGTTTCAAGGGCGTGCCAAGATTTTTGACTCCCAAAAACATGGCATAAACGAGTGTCTTCGAGACGCACACGTGCTTATTGGAGCAACACTCTCTTCTGGAGCTAAAGCGGAGTGTGTAATATCAAAAGAGCAAGTTCTTTTGACAACGCCGGGAGCTGTTATTGTTGACATCTCAATTGACCAGGGCGGATGTATTTGGGGCTCATCTCCAACAACTCACGAAAAACCAACTTTTGTAAAGGAAGGACGAGTCTATTGCTGTGTTGCAAATATTCCCGGACAGTTCCCACGGCAATCAACGCCGGCGCTTACCGCAAAAACAATTTCATATATACAGACATTGGCAAACAATGATTTTTTGTTTTCTCTCAGAAAAGACCGTGGGCTTGCGAAGGGGTTGAGTACATTTGCCGGCTTTATTACAAACAAAGCGGTTGCGAGAGACCTTAAGATGGAAAAAAATTACAAGGACCTGTGGTTTTTGTTGGAGGAAAGCCTCAGAAAGAGTATTGTTTCCTAGCATATAATCCGCGTATTTTCAAAACGCGGATTTTTTTATGCGTGATAATTTTTAAGTAACTCAGAGCTTGAGCGGATTTTTCCCCCGCCGACATTAAATATCATCTCTACTCCGAGTTTTTTACAGATATCCGCCTCAGGTATGTCTTTTTCTTCTTTTCGATCTCCCCCGTTCGCAAAAATATGGGGGCGGAATTTTTCAATCGCCTCCACTACATCGTTGCGGTCGCTCTCCAATATAAAGACCTCGTCAACACATGAAAAGCCCGCTATAAGCTCCGCGCGCTCGTTTTGGTTCATAAACGCTTTACCCTTTTTTCGCATAAGCCACGCGTCACAGTTAAGCACGACGATGAGTTTCGTGCCCAATTTTTTCGCCGCATCGAACATGCGCAGGTGTCCAACGTGCACGGGGTCAAAACCCCCGCTTACCATCACCACTTTTCCTTTTTTTTGTACAGCCATAGAAATGTATTATTTATGTTTACGAAATTCTGCCGGCACGTTGTTCTCATAACGTCCATTTGTATATTCAAACGCGTCAGCAGAATTATATTTATATGTATAGTGAAGCATACGAGTAATTTTTGACCCATCCATCACAATTGGATATGAATAAAAACGCCATACACCACGAGAAGTTGGTACTTTGCCACGGGAAATATGCCAAAAAATGAAATATACCAATCTTACCATCCATGGATATACCCTTAAAACCCGCTTCCCCACCGCGCGAGCCATTTGTGGTGCCAAAACTGGGTCTCCGGGTGGTGTAATGTTAAAAATAGCATATCCGATAGGTGTATTCACTTCAAATGCAAAAAAAGAAATAATGTCTGTTACATCGTCTTCGTGTATAAATTGCCGCACCCACCATGGCGTTGCCGGCACAAATGAAACCATAAGTGAAATAATCTTATACAATGAATCTCCTTTTAACTGACCGGAGAGCGCTGATTGCAGACCAAAACGCACCCGCATAAACCTTCCCCGCGGACCGGTAATCGCGGCTGGGCGAACAATAAAAACAGATTTATTTTTCTGACTTTCCTCCCAAGCATTTTTTAAAATCTCTTCAGCCTGTTTTTTTTCATACCCATAAGAATATTCCTCTTCCCGCATTCCATCTTTTTCCATAAATCGATACTCTAGAGAGTTTGTATAATATGCGCCGTACACAGCTGCCGATGAAAAATAAATTAATTTTTTAACTGATGGTAGTTTTAGGGCAACATCAAATACATTGTGAGACCCCTCAACATTCCACCTGTATTGTTCACGCCTGTTTCCATATAATTCACGAATTTGCCATGCTGTATGAATCACAACATCTGGATGTAACTCCTTTACTTTTTCTTGCCAATCCATGTCCGCAGTATTTGTTTGCATCCATATAATTTTTTTATTCTCTACAAGAAACTCTGGCCTCTTCTCTTTGTCAAGAGCAATAATTTTCTCTACATCGGTACGTTTTGAAAATTGGTCACACAGCATTGCGCCTACATAACCCGCAGCTCCCGTAATAAAAATTGTGTATTTCATAATAACAATAACCCGAACAATCAAAATTATTTACTCGAAAATCCCGAATCAAATTGCAGTTTTATAATTCTTTTTAATGTCATAATATTATTCGAGATTTTCGGGTGTATTTGTAGATTCGGGTTATTATTTGTTATCTTCCCGATCGCGAGAGAAGTGTTTTTATGGTTTTTAGAGCAATCAGTACGTCAAGGGTAAACGAACGATTTTTTATGTAATATAAATCATATGAAAGTCTAACTTTTGATTCAGCAACTGACTGCGGAACTATATTTTGTTTAATTTGAGCCCATCCGGAGAGCCCGGGTTTGACCATATAGCGAATATTATAATAAGGAATTTCTTTCAAAAGTTTTTCTCCTAGACCGGAAATGTCCGGGCGCGGACCAACAAAAGAAATGTCGCCGCGCAATATATTCCAAATTTGCGGCAACTCATCAAGCCGTGTTTTTCGCAAAAAATTGCCGACTCCAGTTACTTTGTTTTCTGTTTCCCCAATCCATACCCCGTCTTCATTTCGTTCCATACTCCTAAACTTATATAGCATAACCGGCCTCCCCTCCTCTCCAATGCGTTTTTGTCTGATAATCACCGGATTTCCGCTCTCAATAATAATCGCGAGCACAATAAACGGATAAAATACCAACGAAAAAATGCCGAGAACAAGAGAGAGTGCAATGTCCATATATCGTTTAAGAGCATCGTAAGCAATATATGTTTTTTGAGAGACATTTTTAAGAAACCACTGATAATAAATTATAGAAAGAGGAATTCTGTCAAACAACTCCTCATACACCGCGCTTAAATCAAAAAATCTGACTCCTGAAAATAACAAATTATAAAGCTGCGGCATAATGAGCTCTATTTTAGGATGATTCATATCAATGATAACTACCGAGATATTTTTTGTTGGAATCTCTTTTGGAACTTCAACGAGTGAGAGCGGCAAAGCACCAAGAATGACCGTTCGTTCAACCGCAATGCCGTGACTATCATTATGCGCAAATTCGTCAACAACCTCCAGCAATGCCGACTCTTCGCCTACAATGAGAGCTTTTTGTTTTTTCCCACTCGAAAAAATAATCGGACCATATAAGCGCCAGGAGAGTATTAACAAAAACGCAACAATGAGATAAATAAATAAATTTGTCTTTGGAGCGATAAAAAAAATAGATACAAAATAAAAAAATGCAATTGCGATTATCCCATTGCTTATAAGCGCTCCAAACAAAACGGACGGCAGTCTTCTTCTGAAAAATAATGTTTCTTTGTCATATAACCCTGCAATAAAGAAAACAACAACCCATAGGGCGATTAAATACGAAAAAGGAATAAAATGTTCTGCGAATGCTCCTGCACTGCTTTCAAGGGGGTAGCTGATTTTAGTGGTAAGAAAAAGCGCAAAGTAAAAAAGAAAAATATCCCCTATAAGTAACACTGCTATTCGCCGTCTACGTAAAAACATATTCGTTATAGTATAACAAATACAAGATAAAATAGGTTATAGTTAATACATTATGGCAAAGAAAAAAATCTTATATGTAATAACCAAATCCAATTTTGGCGGAGCGTCCTCGGAAACCCTCGGTTTTCCGACACTCCCTCGCCGCGGCGAGGTCACTGCCTTCCTATACGGGGAAACAGATGTTTCCCCGACCCCCTTCCACGCCCCGCCAAAATATATTTAATTTTCCCATGAACAATACTAGGAAAAAAATCTTATATGTAATAACCAAATCCAATTTTGGCGGGGCGCAACGATACGTCTATAATTTAGCAACGTCGCTTCCCAAAGACCAATTTGATGCGGCTGTTCTCCTTGGTGGAGATGGAACGCTTAATGAAAAACTCCTTTCAGTTGGAATCAGAACTATTGCCCTACCTTATTTTAAGAGGGATATTCATATCTGGAATGACATAAAAGTATTCTTTGCGCTTATTAGTATTTTCAAAAAAGAACGTCCAGATATTATTCATTTAAACAGTTCAAAAGCTGGAATTTTGGGCAGTATTGCAGGAAGAGTTGCCCGTGTTCCGAGAATTATTTTTACTTCACACGGATGGGCATTTAACGAACAGCGACCATGGTGGCAAAAATATTTCTTTCTAGTAATTCACTTTAAAACTATTTTATTTTCTCATGTCACAATAACAGTCTCACATAAAACAAAATCACAGATAGACTGGATACGATTTATAAAAAATAAAATTGTAATTATCCATAATGGAATTAAAAATGAAGCATTAAAAATAAAAGATGACGCGCGTTTGTTTTTTGCACAACACAATAATATATTAAAACAAAAAAAAGAAGCTCTTTGGATTGGCACAATAGCAGAATTACACCCCACCAAGGACTTACTCTACGCGATTGAGGCGATCAAAGAGGTTGCCGTCCAATTCCCCGACATTGCGTATGTTATAGCTGGTGAAGGAGAAGAGCGAGAAAAAATTGAAAAAATGATCCAACAATACAATTTGCACAATAATGTTTTTCTTCTTGGTTTCGTGCCAGATATTGCTCATTATTTACGAGTATTTGATATATTTCTCGTCTCTTCAATTTCAGAGGCGCTTTCATACGCGGTTTTAGAGGCAGGCAACGCGCGGCTACCGGTTGTTGCGACAAAAGTTGGTGGAATTCCTGAAATAATTGAGCACGAAAAAAGCGGACTTCTGGTTGCTCCTAAAAACAAAAAAGAAATAGAGCGTGCGATCATAACGCTCATTAAAAATAGAGAATTGAGAATAAAATTAGGAGAAAATCTGTATCAAGTTGTCAAAAAAAAGTTTAATTTTGAAAATATGCTTCAAAAAACCATAGATATTTATTTCGGCTAGCGAGGAGCGACATTGTTTTCTTAGGAGCAAAGCGACTTAGAAAACAAGAAGTGCCTGTGGTGCAAAGTGAAAATTCTTATTTTCACTTTGTCCGACCCGCTTCGCCAAAGCTTCAGCGAGACGAGGCGAAGACGAAATATAGGTTCAATACCGCGCGGCTCTGCCGCGCGAAAGAACGAGTGAAGCGAGTGCCAATAATACTTCGGGGTTTGCCCTGAAGAACCTTTATTCTTCTAAGACAACTTGAGTTTCTTCTTTAGTTCAGCAATACCATCTGGCAAGATAACTTCTGGATTCCACCCCAATAATGCTCTGGCCTTTCGGATATCTGCACGCGTGTGCCTGCCTTCAGTTCGGGGCTCAATAAATATTCTTTCACCCCCAATCATGTCAGCAAGTTCAAGTACCGTATAATTTTTTCCTCCACCAATGTTTATTGCCTCATGAGCTTTGATATTTTTTGATAGAGCAGCAAGGATGTTCGCCCGCACAACATCCCTCACGTGAGTAAAATCGCGCGACTGTTTGCCATCAGGTACAATTGTAAGCGGCTTCTTTTCTTGTTTTTGTTTCAGGAATCTTCCTATTGCTTGAGCATAATCCCCCTCAAGCGGAGCACGTTCTCCATACACATTAAAGTAACGCAAAGAAACTGTTTCCAGTTTGTATAAGTCAAAAAATACCCGCGCCAGCTGCTCCCCCATGTATTTTTGAAGCCCATACGGATGCATGGGGCTGGGTAAAAGTTCTTCGTGAAGTGGAAGTGTTTTCTGATTGCCATAAACCGAGGAGGATGATGAGTAAATAACCCGTTTTACTTGCGCGTCTCTTGCTGCAAGAGATACATTAAGCGTACCGGTTACATTAACATCGTGCGTGGTACGCGGGTCTGCGATTGAGGGCATAACACGGGGCAAAGCGGCTACGTGAAAAACATATACGGTATTTTTAAATACAGGAACAATGGAGTCAAAATCGCGGATATCCAGTTTGTGAAAAACCGCTCTTGAATTAATATTTTCTTTTTTTCCCCTGGAAAGATTGTCAATCACATGTACCTCGAACCCCTCCTCAATGAGCGCGTCAGTCAGATGTGAACCAATAAACCCCGCCCCGCCAGTTACAATAACTTTTTCTTGGAATTTTGTGTCCATTGCATCCGTTAAATTATATTTTTTTCTCGCAACATTTCTTCGATCTTCTCTTTGTTTAAGTGCGGCATTTCCTTTGAATTATAGTTAAGGACTTCGGCTCTTTCGTTGACTGGAAGAGAAACTCCGTATTGCAGAAGCTGGGGATTGTGTAAAACAAACATATCATCAGTCTCTGACATATATTTTGCCTCTTCTTCGGTTATAAGAGGCTCATGAAGTTTTTCTCCCGGACGAAGTCCTATAATTTTATATTCTATCGTTTTAGGATCTTTGCCGTATCGTGGCGCGAGTTCTTCAACTATCACCTCAGCTAAATCAATAACCTTAAGCGCGTTCATTTTTAAAATAAATATTTCTCCCTGATGTGCCATTTCGGATGCCTTTAAAACAAGCCGTACCGCATCGTCTACCCCCATAAAAAATCGGGTCATTTCTTTTGAAGTAACCGTTACCGCGTTTCCGTCTTTAATTTGTCTCTCAAAAACAGGAATCACGGATCCAGATGAGGCTAAGACATTTCCGAAACGGACACAGGCAAACTTTGTTTTCCCTTTTCCGCTTGAAATTGCGGCGTTCGTCACAATTTTTTCTCCCAAAAGCTTCGTGGCTCCCATTGTGCTTGTGGGGTTGACGGCCTTATCTGTTGAAATGCTTATAAAACGTTCGACTTGATGCTTTCTCGCCGCATCTACTAAATTTTGCGTTCCTAATATGTTTGTTCGCACCGCTTCAAACGGATTATACTCGCACAGCGGCACATGCTTCATCGCCGCCGCATGAAACACAATGTTTACGCCGTCCATCGCATGCTGCACTCGATCCGCATCGCAAACATCGCCAACGAGGTTTCGTATTTTATCTGATTTAATTTCTTGATTCAGCCGAAAATGCGCCGATTCGCTTCGTTCAAATATACGTATGGTTTTGGGTTCATATGAAAGTAGCTGCTTCACAATCTGCGAACCGATGGAGCCGCATCCGCCAGTCACAAGAATTATTTTGTCTTTAAAAATATTTTCCATGTTTTACTCAATAAAGTTTTTCTTAATAAGTTCTTTCCCTAATGGTATTTCTTTTAAAACTTTCACTATTCTCTCCGCGCTTTTGCCGTCACCATAAAGATTTTTACAATTTTTCACTTTTTCTAAAAATGCTTCATCATATAATGCCGTTTCTATGCCTTCTTGTATCGCGTGAGACTCGTTAGGCACATCAATCACATTTTCCGGACGAAGTCTGCCTGCCTGTCTGTCTCCAATATTTACCGTGGGAACCTTAAATGAAGCCGTTTCGTGAATTCCGCTTGATGAGTTGCCCACAAGAGCGGAAGCATATCTAAGTAGATTTCCATACTCCTCAATTGAAAGCGTTCGCATCCTGCGAATGTTGGTTCCCTCTATTGCAGAAATTATAGCACGCGCGCCCGCATCATTGTTCGGATAGAGAAGCAACGCTGGTATGTTTACTGCGCGCACCGCATCAAGCGTTGCCTGTATATGTTGGGGCACGTCCTCAATTTCTGTCGTAACAGTGTGTTGAATAATTATAATAAATTTGTCAGACACATTGAGCCCCGTGAGCCTCACTAACTCTTCTTTTGAAATTTCTGGTGCGTTTAAAAGCGCGTCTAACGATGGGCATCCGACAGTAAACACATATTCAGGGTTTTCTCCCATGCGGATAAGACGCTTTGCCGCATCATCGTTCGCCGGAAAATGAAAGTGGGCGAATTTTGAGAGCGCGTGTCGCAAACTCTCGTCAATTGAGCCGGACACTTCTCCTCCTTGCACATGCCCCACCGGAATATTCATGTGCGCGGCGGCAACTCCGACGGCAAAGTTTGCCCCAATATCAAATCCGGTAAGCACGATGTCTGGTTTAAGACGCTCAAGTTCGTGCGTAATTTTTTCCAAAAACCGTCCTGCTGCGCGAGCCATTTCAGCTCCGGAATCTTCGTGGTCTTCAGCAAACATCGGAACTATAGATGAGATTTTTATTCCGTCTTTTACAATATGGTCAATTGTCTTTCCGTGTCTTTCTAAAAGATGAATTCCGGTCACGACTAAATCGTAATCCAAATCAGGATCTTCTTCTATCTTGTCTATAATCGGCTTAAAACGGCTGTAATCCGCCCGCCGTTCGGTAACAAAAAGGATTTTGCGCATAAAGTATGTCCTATATTGTAACACCTCCTAAAAACAAAAAGTTCCTATGAAAAAAGCCTGTTTTTAAACAAGCTTAATGTGTTTTGGGCGATATTTAAACCAAAGAATAACCGTGAAAAGATACACGATTGCAAATGACCCGGAGGCTCCCGCAAGAAACCAGTCGTGAATTGCGGCTCCATAAATCGCCCAAACCACTGCAACAATTGCAAAATTAAACGGAAAAGATAGAGCAACGTTTGCGGATGTTTTTGTTTTTACCATCTCAAGTGGTTGCAGCGTTAATCCGATAAACACGGCAACTGACGCGATTAAGAAAAATATTTCCTTATGCGATAAAATGACAGCACACAAAAAGAGCGCTATTCCTACCACTGCCACGAACATGTCAATCTTTCTTAGTTTTTTGAAACGGGCAACCCCCATCAATATAAACAATTGCGGTGGGAGCAAAACAAGCGCGTTCACTATTCCGGCGCCACTATGGATTGAAAAGGCGTATACAAGAAATACCACAAAATACGTAAAGAATGCTATAAAAGTGAGCATTTCTATGCCGCCCGCAGATTGATTTTTCCAAATTGTCTTTGCCTGGTTTGTAAGCCCTGGCAACTGAAGTCCGAAAGTGAGCCCCACCGTTATTAAGAAACTTCCAGATATCAAATTCCAACCAAAATGTTGATACTCTGGCGTAGATATTACAAAATTCCAAAACCATTCCATGTATTATTCTACCTTGAAGCTCAAGAGCATCTTTTAATTAAAAGCGGGTTTACAAAATAAAAGTTACTTCTGGATGTACGCCGATTGCTTTAGGCAATATCTCTTTTCCGAACTTGAAAATTTTTTGGAATATCCCTTTTTGCCACTTTCCCCAAGATTTTAGGGTAGTCTATCGCTTTAATTTCTCCCGTGCCGGGTCGTTTTACCCAGATATTTTTCTTTGTAAATTTTTCTCCTTTTTTAATGTTTGCGATAGAAACAACACACGCATAGGCAAAATCTATGACCGGCTGTTCTTCTTTGAGAATTGTTTTGTGCCCTCCGAGTGCTTCATGAATCGCCCGAGAGCCAATGATCAATTCTTTTAATTCTAAAGGAGTGATTGAAATAGCAATGTCTGGCCCGGGCCATTTTTTGTCTGATGTAAAATGTTTTTCTAAAATAGATGCTCCGAGCGCTGCTGCCCCAAAACAGGTGTAATTATAAAGCGAGTGGTCGCTCTGTCCCACCACGGCGTCAGGAAATGCTTTTTTGAGGTCTGTAATGCCACCGAGCCGTACTTTGTTATACGGAGTCGGGTACATTGAAGTGCAGTTTAAAAGCGCGTACGGTGTCTTGTGTTTTCTAAAAATCGCAACAGCTTTTCGCACTGAAGGGATATCGTTCATGCCAGTTGAAAGAATAATCGGTTTGCCGAATGAAGCAACGTGTTCAAGTAAGGGATAGTTATTGCATTCACCAGAGCCGATTTTATACGCAACAACTTTCATTCTATAAAGCCTGTCTGCTGCAGCGCGTGAAAATGGAGTTGAAAGGTATATCATTCCCAATTTTTCGGTATATTTTTTTAATTCGCGCTCCTGTTTTTCATTAAACGCGCACCGCACCATAATGTCCCAAATTGATTCCGTAGTATGAGACGGGATAACCTTTTTAGCGACTGGCGCCATCTCGTCTTCCACAACATGACTTTGAAATTTCACGCATTCGGCACCAGCCCTATGCGCATCTAAAATCATCCTCTTTGCTTTTGCCATGTTCCCCTCGTGATTAATACCGATTTCAGCAATAACAAATGGCAGGTGTTTGGTCCCGATTTTTCTTTTTCCTATTTTTATTTCAGGTGTCATAATTTTAATAATCCAGATTATTTATCCAGATAACCCAGGTGTTACAGATTAATGTATCCGGGTTATTCGGATATATCCGTATATTCGGGTTATGATAAATATTTTTTGAGTTTTTCCACAACAAACAAATCCGTCCTCTCCCTCGATTCATGCGTCATCCCGCCTGTATGTGGAACAATAATAACATTTTTATGATCTTTCGCGTAATCTATGAGCGGATGATTTACAAGCCCCGTGTCGTCAAAACGAAACTCATCTGCCAAAACATCAGCCGCATATCCGGCAATCTCCCCACTCTCTAGTGCTTCAAGGAGCTCTTTTTCATCCACAATTCTTCCGCGAGCGGTGTTTATGAGATATGCGGTTTTTTTCATTTTTTTAAACACTTCAGCGTTAAACATATTTTCCGTCTCTTTATTTAAATGAGCATGAATTGAAATAATATCGCTTTTCTCTAGCAACTCCGGAAATATGACTTTCTTACAATCTGGCACCGGACTCTTTTCCGTGTGTGGGCTATAAAAAATAACATTCATACCAAACGCCTTTCCGTATCGAGCCATCCACGTGCCAAGCCGCCCCATGCCGACAATGCCGAGTGTTTTTTCATAGAGATTATGCCCTCGAAATTTTTCCCGCTCCCATTTATATTCTTTTACATTATCAAACGCCCATGGAGTGAGCCGGACAATGTCTATTAAAAGCCCCATAGCAAGCTCTGCAGTGCCCGTAATGGTGTTTAAAAATTCTGTTTCCCCCCATAAGCTCACCACTTCAATTCCTTTTGAGTTTGCATAGGTAACATCAATATTTTCTAAAGTATTCGCGGGTATTGCGATATATTTTAATTTTTTCGCCCTATCAATTACTTCCTTATCAATCATGGGATACAAGCCGACGACTATAATGTCATACTCACCCGCAATTTCTAAAATTTCTTTATGAGTTACTTCGCGATAATCAACGTCACCGAGCGCATCTAAAATTTGTTTTGCTTTTGGGGCAAAGTGTTTTCCGAGGGTGTTTAAAATTTTCATAATTTAAATTTCTTAAGATACCATTCTGCCAGTTCCAAATCTTCTTTTTTATCTATATCCACAAACCTATCGCTTTTCATAATATAGGGAATAATGTTGTCGCCAAAAAAATTTCCTTTTTTCATAATCGTATCGTACTTCAAAAGAAATAGTGCGCCATTTTGCCAATACACTTTTTGCGTTTTTTGCCGAGGACCTGTGTGAAGGACCTGCCCTTTCTTTTCTATAAGAGGCCTAAGATATTTTCCCTCAATTGTCCACGACTTAAACGGATTCTGAAATGGCTCTATAACAGAGCGAAGAGAATCTGCTTTAGGGTCATTTTGGAGCATTTCTATTGCCGCATCAATTTCTTCGGGTGTTCTAAAGGGGCACGGCGGCTCAAGCCACACAATAATCTCCGGCTCTACTCCTTCTTTTTCTTCTAAAAATTGAAGCGTGTGTCTTAAAACGGGGTCAGGCGGGGTATCATCTTGTGCCAACTCCGCTGGCCGGATAAATGGTACTTCCGCACCATATTCTTTGACAACAGAAGCAATTTTTTCATCATCAGTTGTCACAATCACCCGCTCAATGAGCTTACTTTTTTTTGCCGCTTCAATTGACCACGCTATCAAAGGTTTCCCTCCAAGCGGAATAATATTTTTCCCCGGGAGCCCCTTACTCCCTCCACGCGCGGGTATAATAGCTATTATTTTATTTTTCATCATGATGTCGTAGACATTATAACTTGCTACTTGTCCCCTTTGTAACAACAAAGAGTGTGTTTAACTTTTAGGAATTTTAATGATTATCATACGAGCTACTCTGGAAGAACCATGTTTGTGAGGTTCACCCGGGGGAATATACAACCAATCCCCTGGCTGTAAAAATAATTTTTTGCCATCGCGTATTTCTTTTCCGGTAATTTCATTTTTGTTTTCCGTCCCATCAGAGTTTTTTTGAAAATATGAACCAACCATTTCTCCGCCACAGACAAACTCAGCTGTTCCTTCAAGACACCCCCATAAATCTGCCTCATGCACGTGTATTTCAGGAGCATTTGAAACTTCCTTGTCTTCTAAAATATTGAATGAAATGTTGTGTTCCGTGGCAAAAGATTTTAGCGGTTCAAGGAGCCGCTTGCCTTGTGTTGGCACTGTTTTGAGTGCGTTTTCTATCTGCGTTTTAGATATATAAATACTATTTATCATATACATTTTTTAACACACAATGACAAAAGAAAAAAGCATGCTTAACAAGACATGCTTTCCTTACTCCTTCTATTTTATAAACTGAGTAGGGCTGCTCCCGCTGTCATGATTGTCGCTCCCGGCCAGCGCTTTTTCACACCCAGTTCGTGTAAAACCAGCCATCCCAACAGCAATGCAAAAATAGCAGTCGAGCGCTTGAGTGCGCCCACATATGCCGCAAATCCGAATTCAAACGCGAACCAGAAACAAATTATCACAACCAGGAAAATAAATGGATTCACGATAAGGCTTGTGATGTGCTCTCGCTTTACATTGTTCCACTCGCTCGTAACCATGGTCTTTATGAGTCCCACAACTCCGCAAAACACAAGAATAAAAGCAGGAGCAAACATATATGAGGAACGAAGCGCGGAAAGTTTGTCAAAATTAATCGCGATCGCGCCGCATATCGCAACGAGAAAGGCAATTCGTACGCCCTTGTTTTTGAAAAGCATGTAAAGCGGCGCCGCGTATCGCACATACTCTTTCATCCAAAGCAAATAGCGCGGAGCAACCCACGGAGACTTTTTTCCAGTAACCGGATCAATAACATACACCTCTTCTGCAAAACTAAAAATATAGATTCCAACTGCCATAAGCCACAGTCCAACGTAACCCCAGAAACCGGGCACTTCACCGAGCACAAGCCATGAGGGCAAAAGAACGATGAGCGGCTGTGTTGCCGCGATTGGTGCGATAAGCGAAACGTCCCCGTACTTAAAAGCTCTCGTGCTTCCGTACAGGATAAAAATATTAAGAAGGCTTGTTACGATAAGTGGCCAAAAAAGACCTTCGGGCCATGTCCCCGTCCATCCCCACCAACTTTTTATATCCGGAGGGTTAAAGGCATACGCAACGACAAAAAGCATGAGGCCGCTTCCAAGAAAGTTTACAACAGAAATACAGTCAGCGGGAGCTGATTGTACCAGCAGTTTTTTGTTAATGACCTGAAATAAAGCCAGGAGCAACGCTCCGCCGAGAACAAGAGCAAATCCTTCCCACGTCATTTTGAGAACTCCGTCTGTGCATGTTTCTCAAATCAAACTACTACACAAAAAAATATTGTCAACCCCGTTAGAAGTTTTCATAATTTCTCCATAAAATCATCGCAGGTAGCCGTAGGCGGGTTCGTTTGTTTACATCATGCCTCCATCAAATCCTTACTGAACTTCTAACGGGGTAAACCCCGCTCACGAGCGATGGGGTCAACCTCCTTTTGTTTTATTTTTTTATTTGCCTGTTACCAAGCAGCCGCTCAACAATTTCAAAATCTATGGGCTCGTCTATGTCTATGGAGGAATAGCGGTCCATTTCATGATGACCGATGCGTTCGCCGCGTATTTTTCCGTTTTTTATTAAATCTGTCTTTGAAATATATATAGCGCCGTTTTCAATATACGACGGCTCTCGTTTGTCACGATTTTCTATTTTTTTAAATGACGGAACAAGATATTTTCCTTCCCGTATTTCATGACGAGGATTTTTATTAACCTCAACGCTGATGATGGTATCAAAATCACCCTCCAAAAACTTTTCAATCGCTTCATCTAAATGTTTCGCCGTTCTAAGCGGAGAAGTTGGTTGAAGCAACACAACCGCGTCTGGAGTATAACCCTCTTCGTTTTCCAAAAACTCCACAACGTGTTTTAACACCGGATCCATCGGAGTTTTATCTTCTGCGAGTTCCTTCGGGCGCATAATAACCTCGGCTCCATATTTTTCCGCAACTTCCGCGATATCTTTGTAATCAGTAGAAACAACCACTCGATTGACAAAACGAGAGTTTTTTGCCGCTTCAATTGAATATGCGATTAGGGGCTTGCCCGCGAGAAGTTTAATATTTTTCCCCGGTATTCCCTTTGACCCACCCCGAGCGGGAATGATGGCTAAGATGTTTGTTTTCATGATAACAGATACTAATATACAAATTGTACTAATGATACGAATTAATACTAATATTCTTATTCGTATTCATTGGTAACATTTGTAATCATTAGTATATTTGTATCTATATTGTTAAAACATTATAACCTAAAGAAATCTTTGCCGGTTGTTTTCTTGTGTGTGAAATGTATACAATTTTTAGGAAACTAGACAATAAGAAAAAGAGTTGTATAAGTAAGATAGCAAACAGTTGTTTGTAATGCAAAAAGGAGACAGAATATGAAAAAACTGCGTAGTCAGGAATGGTTCGGAAAAGGCGGCCTTCATGGCTTCCTGCACAGGGGCTGGATGAAAAATCAGGGTTGGCCCGACGATTTATTTGAGGGGAAAAAACCCGTGATTGGTATCTGCAACACGTGGTCAGAATTTACCCCCTGCAACGGACACTTTCGCGAACTTGCGGAAGGAGTAAAACGCGGAGTATGGGAAGCAGGCGGTTTTCCCCTTGAGTTCCCCGTTATGTCGCTCGGCGAAACGAATATGCGCCCGACGGCAATGCTATTCCGCAACCTTGCGGCAATGGATGTGGAAGAGTCAATCCGCGGAAACCCAATGGATGGCGTCGTACTGCTTATGGGGTGCGACAAAACAACGCCAGCACTCCTCATGGGGGCCGCTTCGGTAAACCTGCCCACTATCGGCCTCTCGGGAGGCCCAATGCTTTCAGGAAAATTTCAAGGCCGTGACATTGGGTCAGGCACCGGAGTATGGAAAATGTCCGAGGATGTGCGCGCCGGGAAAATGTCTCCTGAAGATTTCTTGGCGGCAGAGAGCTGCATGAATCGCTCAAAAGGACACTGCATGACAATGGGCACTGCCTCAACGATGGCGTGCATGGTTGAGGCGCTTGGAATGTCGCTGCCGCACAATGCGGCGATTCCGGCGGCTGATGCGGGTCGCAGCAGACTTGCACACCTTACCGGCAGACGAATCGTTAAAATGGTCCGTGAAGACTTATGCATGTCAAAAATCTTAACCCGTAAAGCATTTGAAAACGCGATTATGGTTAATGCCGCAATCGGCGGCTCCACGAACGCAGTCATTCATTTGATTGCGCTTGCGAAACGGATTGGCGTAAAGCTTGTGCTCAAAGACTGGGACGATATCGGCTCTCTCGTGCCGTGTCTTCTTAATCTGCAGCCGTCGGGCAAATACCTTATGGAAGATTTCTGTTATGCGGGAGGGCTTCCTGTTGTGTTGCGAGAACTTGTGGAAGCCGGGCTTCTCCATAAAAATGCGCTGACAGTAAACGGAAAAAAGATAGGAAAAAATGTTGCAAAGGCCGAATGTTGGAACAGAGATGTCATATACAAACACACAGAGCCATTTAAGAAAAGCGCGGGTATTGCGGTACTATATGGTAATCTGGCGCCAGACGGTGCGGTTATCAAACCATCTGCTGCAACCCCCTCTCTCATGCAGCACAGCGGACGGGCGGTCGTCTTTAAAAACATTGAGGATTTCAATAAGCGTATTGATAGTCCCGATCTTGATATAGACGCAACGTGCGTTATGGTGCTCAAAAATTGCGGGCCCAAGGGGTATCCCGGGATGCCGGAAGTAGGCAACATGCGCTTGCCCCCCAAGCTTCTGAAACAAGGTCTTACTGATATGGTGCGTATCTCTGATGCCAGAATGAGCGGCACGGCGTACGGAACAGTGGTTCTCCACATTTCTCCGGAAGCAGCTGTTGGGGGCACACTTGCACTCGTAGAAAGTGGGGACATCATTACGCTTGATGTACGTAACCGCAAACTTTCTCTTGATGTTCCTGATGAAATTCTGATGGCTCGCCGACAGAAATTAAAAATACCGCCATTGCCGGAACGCGGCTATGAAAGAATGTATGTGGAACGCGTAGAGCAAGCACATGAGGGGGCTGATTTTGACTTCCTCGTAGGCGGGAGCGGCTCAAAAATATCGCGAGACGCTCATTAAAACACATCCCCCGTTCAGCATCGAATGCTGAACGGGGGATTTTTCTTATTTTATTTCATCTTATTTTAAAAAATCTATATCATTCACAACACTATAAAATGTCGTTCCCTCCATTTGTTTTTTATACTCCCCGCCCCCTGTCTCCACAATGTGCGCCAATGTTTCGTTTAAACCCCCTTTAATTTCTTTTACGAACGGTTCATATTTTTTAATATTTTTGGCAAGAAATGAAACAGCATATTCAAAATTATTTTGAGGAGAAAGCCCGTTTAAAAATCTCTTCATGCCCAATATAAGCTCGGGGTCTCCCGCGTCAATTCTATTCACCCCTGTGTGAGACGTCGTACAAAAAACACCACCTTTCGCAGTACTTTCGCGAAGAATCTGCATAATTACCCTTCCAGAGAGTGTGTGGTGCCCGGCGGCATCTACAACAAAATCAAATAAGATATTCTTTCCAAAATGAGCTTCCAAACTTTTCCTTGCATACGGATTTTTTGAGTTAGCAGACACCAAATATCTTCGTTCCTCCGGGATATCAAATAAATTACCGACAGTAGTAAGATTTTCTTTATCAATATCCGCTAAAAAAATTTGAGTGTTCGGCAATAACTCTTTCGCAACCGCTACGTGCCACGCGCCAACACGCCCCGACCCAATCACAAGCATTGCAGGGTCACCAAATCCGCGCATTTGTTTAAACGTAGTAATTCCCATTGCGTCGCAGGAAGTCTTTGCGCACGCCACCGCATCCGTCTGGGAAAAAACAGCGAGCTGATTTACATTTTTTACATTTTTGAGTGGAATTTTGTATACATTCCGCGCGGGAGCAACAACAAATCCCGTTGTGTATGCTCCCGGAAGATGCTCCCTGCCCGTCTGTTTTTTGACCCAAAATGCGCCGGGTGACGTGCCCACCCCAAGAAACGTGGCACCGCCTTTACAATAGAGTGGTGGGTCACCCCGTCTACAAGGAAAACACTCCCCGCATCCAATATTTATATCAACAGCCACAATATCCCCTACCGCAATATTTCTTTCGGACAATTTTTTTTGAGCATTTTTATTTACTCGAACAACCTTCCCAATAAACTCATGCCCCGCAACTGCGGGATTTTTAGAGTCGGCAAATGAACGCGTGCTACCTGGAGGGAAATCCCTGTTTCCACCCGCCTCGTCCGTGGGGCACAAACCAACAACAAGCGGCTGAATTAAAACTCCCCAGCGCCCATCCTTGTGTTTGAGACTGTATTCATATACATCGTTCGGGGTAACGACTTTTTTGAGCTCGGCTTTGCCGCGCTTACAAAATAGAATTGATGCGGCGCAAGACTCCATGCCGATATTTTTTACAATGTTTTTGCGCACAATACATTATGAAAGAAATTTCTTTTTATACAAATGCTTTGCAATTTCAAAATCAGTTTCATCATCAATATCTATCGCGTCCCGTTTATCAACCTCATATTTGTAAGGATTTTTACCAAGCCAATAAGACCATTGAATCATATCTTCCCGTCTTCCTAAAAATATTCCATTAAATACAACCCACATGTCGGGAAGATTTTGACTTGGTACATGCCCCGCCCCCGCGTCATAATTCACAGAGCCACCCGTGTCCCACAAATATTCTTTAAATTTTTTTACAGATACGAGTGAATCATGGTTCTTGTCCGAAAGATATATGCGTATCGCTTCATCATAATGACGTGGTTCCATAAGCGGAGTAACGCACGGGGCCCATAATATATGCTCACCTTCAATATTTTGACAAATATTTTTCACCACCTCACTGAATGGTGCAGATATTTCGTCACAATATTTTTCTTCTCGTTTGTGTACTTCCACGCCCTCATCTTTCGCCATTTGAAGCATTTCGTCCGAGTTTGATGAAACAACAATACTATCAATTCCTTCCACTTGTTTGAGCTGCCTTATTTTGTGAATAAGTAAATTAGAATCTCCAAACGGCAAGATATTTTTATTTTTGAGCCGTCTGCTTCCCGCTCTTACGGGAATTAAGGCTGTTATATTATGCATATTTTATGTATTATCTTAAGAATTTTTTTCAATATAGTCAGTACCGAGAATCGCCACTAAATTTGACGCTATTAAAAAATCTCCTTCATCATCTATGTCCACTCCACACAGTTTGTGGCCAACAACATACCCCACATTGCGCCCCAAAAAATCAGGGTCGTGTCTCTTTGGTTTTCCGCGAAAAACATCTGTATTAAAAACTCTGTACTTTTTTTCCACCTCCTGACGCCGAATTAAAGACCTCCCTTGGTCATCAAAATCTGGAATGAGAAATCCATCTTTGTCGGCATACAGCCGTGATTCTGCTTCTGTCACGAGGCGACACGCAGTCAGCGTTTCATCCTCAATCATTCTTCGTATGCACTCTTGTATGGCACGGATGTCTCTGAATGGAAATGTCGGCCTAAGCCACACGAAAAGGTCGGGGTACTCCATGCCGTGTTCATCAAATTTATTATATAAATCCTCCAGAATAAGCTCCTCCATTGACGCGCTCTCTGCGGCGAATGCGGAGCGCAGAAATGGAACTTCAGCTCCATATTTTTTTGCAATGTCAGCATATTCTTGGGAATCAGTAGAACATAAAATACGATCAGCTCCTATCTTTTGAGCGTGCTCAATAGAGTACGCAAGGAGTGGTTTGCCGAGAATCTCTTTAATGTTTTTATTTGGGAGACCTCTCGAGCCGCTTCGCGCCGGCACTATTGCCATAACTGTTTTATTTTTTTGCATATATATTATCTTTTAAATTGACTAATAATGCTTGAACACGCTTGGTGTAAAATTGCGCAATCCACTAAATACGTAATAAATTGGACTCCTGATTTTTGCCACTTTTTAATGTCATCGATATTTTGAGCCAGTGTGCCGGATGCAATTCCTTTATTGTTAATTTTTTTGGTAACATCTTCTATTTCTTTCACTACAGCGGGAGCATTAACTTGATCAGGAATTCCTAATGCCTGCGACAAATCATAGGGGCCAATAAAAATAACATCTATGCCGAGAACGTTTGCTATTGCGTCAATATTTTTAATCCCCTCTTTGCCCTCTACCATGAGCACCACCATTATCTCTTCGTTTTCATTTTTTATACGGTCTTTTTGTCCAACTGCATTATAACCAGAAGCTCTCGTAAATGGAGACATTCCGCGACTGCCAAATGGCGCATATTTAATCGCGGAAACGGCATCTTGTGCCTGCTCTGCTGTTTCTATATTAGGAACAACGATGCCGTGCGCCCCTGTTTCTAACGCCCGAAGAATCATGAAGCGATCATTGTTTGAAACGCGTATGAGGGGTGTGCGCGATTCGCCTTCTATGGCGCGAACCATATCCTCTGCTGTTTCAAAAGAAGCTGGCCCGTGTTCCATATCAATAATCACAAAATCAAGCCCCGCTACGGCCATAACATTAGCGGCAGTAGCAGAGGGTATGATGCTCCACGTACCAATACAACCACCTCCTGATTTTAATCTTTTTTTGAGAGTATTTGGTTTCCTCATGGCTATAATAATGCGAATTATTTAGTGTCTATATAGATAACATTATTGCTCCTATTTTGGTTCTACGACCTAAAACAGCTACTGGCGTAGTTCTTTTAAAAATCCGGCGGTGAGACTTTTAATGTTTTCCTCGTCATTTTTAATAAACGTTATGTTTGCATCGTCTTTGTTGCGAAAACGTTCGTCTCTATATCCCCTTGTCGTAACCTCATCAATCGCTTTGAGGAAATTTATGACCTTTTGTTGGTCTGGCTTATACCCTGCTTGTATCTTTTTGAGCGCGTCTTTCGCAGACTCCATGTCACGGACGCGAAGCATTCCATCGCAATATATATACCACGAGTAGCCAAACACGAGCGCCGGTTTTCCGCGCAGTACTGCTTCCCACGCCGGTGTGCCATTTACCGTGGCGACTGCGTGCGCGTTTTTAATCAAGTCAAACGTTGAAACTCTCGCGGGAACAACAAACACGTTCTTTTTTTTAATAATCTCTTCAGTATACCCCTTAAATCGCGCCACGTGCGTGCGAGGCATGAGCCATTGCAGGGGGCTTTCTTTCGCGTAAATAACCCAGTCGGAAGGAATCACATTTGAGAGAATATCAATCATAAGCAACTGGTCAATAAAAACATCTCCGTCCGTGAGTGTTGAAAGCTCCGGCTGGCGGTGGAGCGGAATATAAATATATTTTTTAGTGTAATCCGGCTGTATCTGATATATTTCATATTCTTTCTTGAATTCATTTTTTATTTTTTGCCATTTTCGTTCCTGTAATTTGATAGCCCATGCTGGCTTGCGAAACCGTTCAAGAGAGAGCGTTTCATTTTTCATGCGCAGCATGCGAATGTATGAAAAGAAGGTTTTAAAAAATGTTCCTTCTTTAATGTTTTTCCCGATTGCCCGAGTGCTCGGTAAAAATCCGGAAAGCTGATGCGACCGCTCTTTCGTATTCTCTGCGCGAAAATAAAACGGTGATTTATCAACAGCTCTTTTTTTCTCGTAATGGTCCCGTATATCCGGGCTTAAGTCGCCGAGTGAAAATATTTTCTGCGCGTTCTTTTCAAGAGACGCTCTTAATTTTTTACAGTCCGCTACGTCGTCTGCGATAAGTACCCGTCCTGCGATTTGTGTATTCCGGAGCATCAGTTGTCTAATGCCTAGCGATTTGGCAAGGCAATACACAACATACTTATATGACATGTGTGGCGGATCATTAAAAAGAATAATGTCCGGCTTAAGCGTCGTAAGCACTCCATACCAGTATTTAAGATAAACATGATAGAGGTGCATTTTTTTGCTGAGTGGTGTTTGGGTCCAATCAGTGCTATCCATCATAATGAGCGACGAAATTTCACATTCAAAAAAGCTTTTGATAAATGTTGGGTCTAGGGGTTTAAAAAATGAAACATCTATCCCTTCCGCGGGTATCCCCAAAACAGCATCGTTGGAATTATGAAAAATGGTATTCGGGAATAATGCTTTGTTATTAAATACGTCGCTCATAAAATCACGCTTCCCCGCAGTCCAATACGCGATATCCAAAGGCAGAGACTTTATAACTTCGGTCAGCATTTTTGAATGAAAATCAAAAATCATTGCACGCATCTTTTTAGATGTTGAGCTTTGATGACTCCGATTATTCTGTATTTTGTTCTGATTTTTTGTTTTATAACTCATAATAACAGATATTAATATAAAAATATTTTGCCGTATCTATTGGTATCATTCGTATTCATAGTATATTGATATCTATATTTATTTTTTAAAATTATACCTCGTAAGAAGTACTTATCGCAGCTCATAAATTTCAAAACCGTATGCGGGTTCGGCGGGAATATACTGACCTTCTATAATCTCGGCGCCTTCTTTAAAAAATCGGCTTCCTGGCGGCGCCACAACCACTTCGGGTAAGGACAGAGACAGCAGAGGGTTGGAGCCCAAAACAGATGAGCCAATTGCCTCTATGACGACGCTGCGTTTCGGGTTTTGTAAAAGAGTATATACACTGATGTCGCCTAACACCGCGACGCTCTTTTCAGCATACTCTTCATCCAAGTATTGTGCAGTCTTAATAGCGCTGTCTCCTGAAGAAATATCGGCTCCGGTGAATAAATGAATAAAGTGGACCCCGGAGAGAAGGGCAACAAAAAGAAGAGCGGCTACTTCAGCAGAGACTTTCGGCAACAGCGCAATGCGATTTTTAAATGCTTCAAACAGTAAAAGGAGCGCGTACGGGGAGAGCATCAGTATAAAAAGTTCCGCTGGGAAAATATACCGTAAATAGCCCGGGCTCCGAAGATAATACACGAATGCAAACAATGAATATATAAGAACGAAGCGATACAAAAACGATATACGGGGCTGCCTCACTAGAAAACTGCCCGCAAGAAGCAAAAGCCACAAGAAAGAAAAATATATAAGTGTTGTTGCTTCAAAAAAATGGGAAAGATTTGAAGCCATGTTGAGCGCTGGATCTGAACCGAAAAAAGGATTTCTATAAAAATTTAGAACGTCTGTCCACAGCATAGGGTCAAGTGGGTTTGTCCGGATAAATAAGAAAGAAAAAAAGGCAGGGGGAAACATTCCGATTGCTATTAAACTCAAATCGGTAAAAGAAATGCCGCGTCTCATAAAAAAGAGAACGATGAGCGTCGGAATGAGCAGTAAAAACACGGACGGCTTCGCAACTGCCGCAAGACCAAACATAGCGCCCGCGGCAATTGAATTTTTCTTCTCAAGAAACAGATAAAGACCAAGGAGTGTAAGCGCAAACCCGGGAACTTCACCGAGCACGGTTCTCCCGACTCCATACACTGTTGGAAATCCGGTAAGAAGAAGAACCGCCCCTGCGGCAAGTTTTTCGTTGAAAAATTTCCGGATAAACCAAAAAGACAAAAGCACGGCCGCAAAGAGCCAAATTACCATATACACACGAGCAACGGTAAAAGAGCTCCCTAGCAGCTTAAATGCCCCCGCAAGGGGCAAGAGTACGGGGTATCCGGTCGCTTGCAAAAGATATGGCCTGCCTCCCCAGATATCCGGAGCAAGTTCTATGTCAAGTACGCCATGCCGTGCAAAATTCTGTGCCAATCCAATACTCATCGCTTCGTCCGTCCATATACGAGGCTTAGTCGTCAAATAAAAAAATGAATATAATATTATAAAAACAAGTGAGCCGACAAGTACGGCCTTCGGGAACCACGTAACTGTTTTTAGATTTTGGAAAAAAGAGAAATTCATTTTTCCTTTTTACTCCACAAAACGATGTTTAATTAAAACCCAGACCGCCTGCACTCCGTCACGCCACGCAATCTTTTTGCCTTCTTTTTTTGTGCGCGGGTAATACAATATGGGAACTTCTTCTATTTTTATTTTTCTTCTTCCAATTTTGGCGGTTACTTCCGGGCAAAATTCAAATCTGTTACAGGTGAGGCTCAGATTTTTTAAAAGATCCGCTTTAAATACTTTGTAACACGTTGGCTCATCAGTGATCTTAAGACCATATAATATATTTGCCAAAAAGCTTAAAAAAACACCGCCTAAATAAAACAAAGGACCAGCACTTTTTTTATTTAACGCGTTGAGATTACGCGAGCCATACACCACATCTACGCGACTGGACACAATGGGTTCTATAAGTTTCTTGTAATCATTTGGGTCATATTCCAAGTCAGCGTCTTGAATAAGAATAATGTCTCCTGTTGCAGATTTAATCCCCTGCCGTATTGCGTAACCCTTGCCATAATTCCGCTCTAAATTAATTATTCTTAGTTCTCTATATTTATAATTGCTTTTTACAAGTATTTGAGGCGTACGGTCAGTGCTTCCGTCGTTTATAACAATAACCTCTTTTTCTACATCAGAAAGTGGGGCCGCATAAACCAAAGAAAGAATTTTCTCCATTGTTTTTTCTTCATTATATGCAGGAATAATAATAGAAAGTTTCATATTAATTAAATGAAAAATATAAAATGAAAAGCGAAAAATAAATCAAAACTACTTTTAATTTTGCATCGTTATTTTGCGTTTTGCGCTGTAAGTTTTGCGTTCCTATTGCCTAATATTATACATCTTGAAGAAGTAGGAGTCTTTCTTTTGGAGAAGATCGCCCGGCTTCCCAATTTCGGTTATTTTTCCATTATCTAAAACGAGAAGTGTGTCGCAATTCATAACAGTCCCCAAGCGGTGCGCAATGGCCAAAACCGTTATCTTTCCTTTTAAATTTTCTATGACTTCCTGCACCCGTTTTTCAGATTCGTTATCCAGTGCACTCGTCGCTTCGTCAAGAATGAGTAGTTGTGGATTTCGTGCCAACACTCTGGCAATAACGATTCTTTGCCGTTGTCCTGCCGACAAGCGGATGCCGCGCTCTCCTATTACCGAATCCCATTTTTTGGGTAATACTTCTATCGTCTCATAAATATTCGCCTGTTTCGCGGCGTATCTAATTTGTTCATCAGTGATGGTATCGTCAAAAAAACGAATGTTATTTGCTACTGTATCATTTATTAAATGAATATCTTGAGAAACATACCCCACATTTCTACGAAATTCATGCAGATCAATTTCTGAGATTAAGGCTCTGTCTAAGAGAATGTCTCCTTTAGTCGGTTTAAATAAACGAAGCACGAGGTCAACAATCGTTGTTTTCCCCGCGCCAGAGGGGCCGATAAGCCCCACGAGTGACCCTTTGGGAACAGAAAAGGAAACTCCCGAGAGTATTTTTTTGTCTTCAGTATATCCAAATGACACATTGATAAATGAGAACTTTTCTTTAAACACAAACGCCTGCCCTCCCCTGTCTTCCTCTTCGTTTTTAAGCGCCCTTTTTTGATATGAAAGCACGTGCTCAAGATATGGAATCATTCTAAATATGGTTTGAAGATGGGTCTGGAAACTTTGCACTTGAGAAAAAATTCTTTGAATCAAGTATACAATGGCTATAAACGCGGGAAGATTAAAGTCTCCCGTTTTATAAGAAAAGGAAAAAAGCAGAAGAATAAAGATGACCCCGAACGGCTGAAAAAAGGAACCGAATACAGTGCTGATGAGCGCCCTCTTTATTTGAAGTTTCCGCAACGTTTCAAAATATTTTTCACCGACCTCTTCCACCGAATCGGTAACAGACATTGCTTTTACCGTTTTCATTCCAAGAACGTTTTCATTAACGAAGTGGGCGACACTTCGTGTTTTTTCGGCAACCTCTTGGCTTATCCTGCGCATTGTATTCACAATCGGCTGAAATCCGATCGTAATAATAACACCCACACCCATAGTCAAAAGAGTTATGAAGAAAGAGATATTAACCGCGACAATAATATATACCAAAAGGCTCGTAAGAATGAGAATAAAAGAACTTAATGTCTCCAGAAGCTTTCTCACGTACGCAATTTCAACCGAAAGAACTTTTTCCAAGTGTCCTATTTTTTGATCCAGAAGGTGCCCCCATTTGGAACGCAGAGATTTTACAAAAAGCTCATCACGAATATTTTTTTCATAGCCATATGCTATTTTGAATTGAACGTATGACCCGATAAACAGGACAGCGGCCTTTATGATAAAGAGAACCGCAATAAAAATAAGAAGATAATGTAAAGTAAAATCGGCTCCCAAAAACCCAAATAAACGTTCAATAGCTTGTGAAATAAAATCATCTGCCGGACCAGCGTCTGTAATAAAAGAAAAAAGAGGAATCAGGGCATTAGCGCCCACACCCTCAAGAAGGCCGCTTAAAAAACCGATGCCGGTTAACGCCAGGATTTGTAATTTATAATCGCCAAACGCATCTTTCAACAAAGATAGGCCGCGAATGATTTTTTTAATAATATTCATAATAATCCAGATAACCCAAATTATTTATCCGAATAACCCGGATATAATACTAGATATAATAATTTTGACATATAATTATCTGGGTTATTCGGATACATTTATATATTCGGATTATGATGACATTTCTCCATTGGCGGTTTGTATCAGAATTTTCGCGATTCGCTCTGACGATTTTCCGTCAACTTTATAACACAGTTTTTGAAGTAATTGCTTTCGCTCCTCTCGCTTGTAACTTGGGTCAAGAAGGTAGGTATTAATACTTGCCTTAAGTTCATCTTCCGAGCGAGCCAAGTCAACAGCCCCTGTTTCAAGCACCCACTCCATATGGTCCTGCGTATAGAGCAAGGAAGAGACATCTTTTTTTGTGTGCGGGTGATGGAGAACGTTAAACGCAACATTTATAAGCGGCTTGTCAAAGCACACACAATCAAGATTGAGCGTTGAAGCAACAGCAACCAATACGTCACAGTGATATATAAGGTTTGTAAATTTCTTTATCTCATCCACGCCCGGGTCCCAATTATCTCCAAAAAAGTCTGAGAGAGTAAAATTTTTATCAACAACTACGTTAGACTCTCCTTCAAAGGCGGTAAGTCGCTTTGTTCTTGCGTCAGTATAATGCGGACGTATAAAAAGCTGAGCTGGAAGAGATAAAGCTCCTGGGGTGTTTACTAAGCGGACGAAGAACGAGACGACGCGCGCATCGTCGGGTGCCCACGCTCCTTCAGAGCCATAAAAAATAATTTTTTTCTTCGGATCAAGCCCTACGGAGCGGCAATACTCCTCTCTGCTTACTAAAATCTCCGGCCTTCTGTACCAGTCAAATTGCGGAAAGCCTGTAACCACAATCTGCTCGAGCGGCATGGCCTGCACTCGAACAGCTTCTTTCTTCATGCGTTCGGCTTGCACAATAAGAACATCAGGAATGACGCGATATAACAATTGAGTTATGTTATCCCACCCCTTCGGCATTGCCACCGTTTTAACGCCACGCTTCTCTGCCTCTTTCATCATGTCTATGTCAAGATGGGCCTGTATTGAAGTAGAAAAAACAAGTGACGGTTTATATTTTTCAAAATATGAAGCATACGTATTGTGACTAAACACGCGTTTTTCTATAAAACGCGCGAATTTTTTGAGAAGAGGAATTTTGCTTGCGATTGAAAAAAGAATTAAATCTACATATTTCCAAAAAAATGCGCGCTCCCTCTTTTTGTCTGGCATGAATTGACTGTACATCCACCGAGACTTACTTGAAATAAGGAGTGGCGTTAACTTCGCAAATCGCGAATGTCCCCGTAAATGTATACTCGGTGCGACTTCAAGAACGACCTGCTCGTCTTCAAGTTCTTTTTTTAAATATTCCGGAATTGATAGTAAACGATGGGTATCAAAAAAAATCACAACGCGGAAACCAGCGTCTTTAAGATGCTTGAGAGTCCCGCTTCGCAGAATATTTCTTACGATAAAACCGCGGGTAATTATAATAAAAATTGTTTTTAGTTTTGCATTATTATTTTGCATTTTTCGTTTTAAGTTTTACGTTTATCTTACAACCTATAACCTAATACCTAGAACCTTGTTTTTTATTTATTTATAAACTCTATTGTCTTATCAACTGATTTTAAATTAATGCCCGCATTGTCATATTGCTTTGGAAGTATTCCGCTTTTAAATTGACGTAATGTTTCTATAAATTCATTTTCGTTAGCAACAACGTGTTTAATATAAAAATGTTTGGCGTTATCATTCAGTTTCCTAAAATTTGAAAAATTGGTAAATAGTGCCGGTACGCCGCTTGCGAGTACCATGTAATTCACGCTTGATGTCGGATCGCCAATGTATATATCGGACAAACACAAAAGTTCATCCGTCCTTGATTCATTGTGGTATATTTTAATATCAAATTTTTTATATGATTCATATATCGTTTTTGTTTTGACCTCCGACGGATGAATTTTTAAAATAATATCCGCTGTTTCTGTCGGAAACACCGTCTGTATCATTTTAAAAAGAGAGCTATGGTGAGTAACGTGCTCTTCTGGGGTCATGGTGTACCCCTCCGGAATAGGGAGAACGTGAAAACGAAACAGATTTACAAAAATTTTTATTTTATCTTCGGATAATCCGTATTTACTGAGAAGCTCTGTGCGAAAAAGATGATTTGAATCAATTTTCTGTTTTAGCTCATTTGTAATCTGGAAATCGAGAGGGCCGACAACGTGCACTGTCCTGAAATCATGTCCTTTTTCAACAGAATCTTGCGCTTCTTTTTTTGTAAACACACCGATTTTATTAGGGATCGCTGGGGTGAATCCAAACCGTGGCTCTTTATAAAACAAATCCAATATCCAAAATAAAATTCCCAAAAGGCGGTAATATATATTTCGTGCAAATGTTTTTTCCTTCGCAGCAACACCGAAACTCTGCCTGGTAAGCAGTGCTGACCCCCATTGCAGCGTAATGGTTTCAATTCCCATCCGATTGGCCTCTTTAAAAATTGTATCATACGGGTACCTTGATTTTACGGCAATAATTTTTGCCGGCTTAATGGTCTTTAAAAAAGTACGGCACTCTATGCTGTGCGCGTACCTGTTCTTAACCGGAGTAAAAAAAGGAATATGAAATTTAGAACTGCCCTTGAGACCTTTTTCAAGAATGTAATATGTATAGTGCTTGTGTTTGCAGTACTCAATAAGTTCTCTTCGACGGGAGTCATCTCCGCTTATAAATAAAAAACCGACATCGTAGGTATTTTTAAGATGCGGAATGAGCCGCTCATAGTGCTTGAGCGGCCCTATGTATTGCGGTATAAAATAAATTTTTTGTTTCGTATGCATATGCGCATTCATCAAAAACTCCTTACACAATCAATACTTTTAACCAATTTGTCCTTATTAAAGTTGTGTGGTTTCCGTCCTCTGTGCAAATCTTGTGCGCGAGAGAGCACGATGTTATATTGTACCAATGACAATGCGAGACAACAAAAAATGGCAAAAAAATTGGCAGCAGGATAAGTTGTATGCCGATATTTTTAAAAAACGGGCAACAGGAGAGCTTCCCGAAATGGAATCGAGCAGGGCGGCGGCAAAAAAAATTCTAAAATATTTTAAATCCGGGTATTCAATGCTTGATGTCGGCTGCGGAGCCGGGCACTATCTTAACTCCTATGACAGACAACTGAAGGGCAAAAAATACACGTATGTCGGCATTGACGCCTCAAAACGATATGTTGATATTGCAAAAAAGGTCTACGCAGAGAGGGGCAACGTGTCATTTCGTGTCGGCTCTATTTATAAATTGCCGTTTAAGAATAAGTCATTTGATATCGTGGTGTGCAACAATGTGCTCCTGCATCTACCCGAAATTAAACAAGCGATAAAAGAACTTAATCGGGTTGCCAAAAAAGTGGTGATTATAAGAACGCTTGTCGGCTACAAGTCGTATTATATTAAAAACGTCTGCACCAAAAGCGATTTTGAATATATTAATGTCCCCGACAATGACCCGTTTTATAAAGACGGTAGCCCAAAGAATTTTTTCTATTTCAACATTTACAGCAAGCCATATATAGAGGCCGTGGTAAAAAAATATTCACCCAAAGCAAAGGTAAAAATAGAAGAAGACCGTGATTTTGACGTCAAGAATCTTGCCAAAAACAAAAAAGATTTCCGGGGCAGAATAAATGCCACGGAACTTGCCGGGAGCATGCAGGCATCAGGTTATATATTATTGCCATGGGCTTTCGTTACTATAGAAAAATAGTCGCCAGTGGGAATTGTATTACATCCGCTCTTTCTCAACCCTAAGAAAAGTAATGTACATTTTGATGAAATTTGAGACGAGAAATCCAAAATTATAGAGCAAAATAAGTAACAGGTACCCCGCAAGAAATTCCCATTTTCCAAAAAGAACAAAGATAGAAAACCACAAAATAAGACCCGGTTCTGAAAAAAAATTATCTTTAATAAGCACATGTCGATATAATTTTGCCATGTGAAAGAAAACGCTCATACTTCTGCCCGCCTCTTTCCTCACGAAAGAAGCCGTTTCCATATCATCTCCTCGGTGATGGCCCATTAAAAAATTAATTCTCTTTATGTTAATCGTTCTGTAGAGCAGAAAAAAAAGTGACGCGCTGATAGCTGCTATGAAAATAATTTCGGGAGATAGGGGCCCTACGGTGACTCCCTTTGAAAATAAAAGATAGCCGATTGATGAGGGTATAAATGTGTAGAAAAAATCGGCGCCCAACGCATCAAGCGCACCCCCGTACGTGGTTCTTCCGTGAACGCGCGCGACATCTCCGTCAGTTGAGTCAAGAACGCCAAAAATAAATATTCCAATAATTCCCGCGATGGCATATCCAAGTATAAATAAAATCGCGCTTGTTATAATTGCCACTAAACTTAAAAAAGTTACAACATCCGCTGAAATGCCGAGATTTAAGAATATAAATGCAGAGTATGGGGAAAGCGCTTTTGTAATAATGTTTATTGGAACAAACCGCTCCGCCAATCTCCGTGCTACAGGACGATTGGGATCGTAGCGAGTATCAAAAATTTGTTTTAGTGAGTATCTCATAAATAAAATAATAACCCAAATAATCCGAATTATTTACTCGAAAATCCCGAATAAAATTGTGAATTAATAACTCTTTGGGGAATGTCATATAATACATTCGTGATTTTCGGGTATATTCGTAGATTCGGGTTATTGCTAATAATGTTTAAACCAAACATCAAAAAGACTTGCTTCTTTAGGAAAATACGCCTTTTGTGCTTTTATGAGACGCTGATCCCCAAACATTGCCCCGAGGTCAAACAGCGCAAATAGATTATTTACCCATCGCGGGAGCTTAACCGTATTATACGGCCGATAATCAAAAAATTCCCCCATGCGATGTTTTGTAATTTCCAGTGTCGGAAATTGATGAAATAGTTTTTGCACCTCCCGCTTTGTAAATATGGCCGTCTTTGGAGTCCCGCCATGGACTTCCGTCACTTCATTATATACTTTCTGCCAATCAAGCCCATATCTAAACCACTTTCCCCGCAAAATACCATGAATGAAACATCGTTTTATGTAGTGCTTCCAGCCGCGCGCATAGACCGTTACAATCGCCTTTCCGTCTGGTTTTAAAACGCGAAACATTTCATTAACCGCTTTTTGGGTGTCTGGAGTATGGTGAATTACTCCAAGACAAACAACAAGGTCAAATGTTCCGTCTTTAAATGGAAGCGCCTCTACGTTTGCTTCTCGAACTTCTTTATACGGCAAGTTTCTTAAATTAAAATTAAGTTTCGTAAGCATTACTTGGTCCGGCCCTAAATCAGTTGCGGTTACATTCGCGCCATACTTTGCATATTCAACCGAATCGGTCCCGATACCGCATCCTATTTCAAGTACATCCTCTCCCCGATGATATTCAAACTCCATCTCGTTTTTTATGTATTCGTAATATATTTTATATCGCTTATAGGCAAGTTCATTAAACCACGGGAGTGTAAACGGCGTTCTTTTTGAATACCACTGCTGGGGAATATTTTTCTTTCCCCAATATTGTTTTACTTCATCAATGGTTATTGCTTTCTTGTCCATGAGTTTGATAGTAAATTAAAACAGGAATAAAGACAAGAATGTTGCCTAAAGAAAAAACGGGCATGCGCAATGCGCGTGCCCGTAAAACGTTTTATGCGAGGAGCCGTCTGACTTCCTCACCAATATCTCTCGGTGCCTCTGATTCCGGAATAGGAACGGCATCTCCTTTAACCGACGGAAGCCGAAACGAAAACCATCTCGTCCCATCCTCAAGGGCAAGCCACGTGTGCCAAACTCCGGGTCCATAAAAAATAACATCCGATTGCCTATCCATGATAACCGTTTGCCTAGGAAGGAAGACTGCCAAGCGACCGCTTACCAAAAACGAGAACGTGGAAACTGTTTTGTAATCAACCCATGAGGCATTCGGGTTGCCGTTACCCCATTTTGAAAATCCGCGATTTGCTTCAGTATATGCAGTCTCAAAGTCAGTCCGATGTTGCAAGCTGCCATCGGGCATAAAATTGCCGATAAACCAGTTCGGGCCCTTTGCCTTATCCATAATTTGTTTCGCGACAATTTCTGCCGCATTGCCGGTAAAGAAAGCAGGCTTCCCACAACAGGACATTTTCGTCCTCCACGGTTGTTCCTGTGAAAAGACTACACTATTTATTAAATAATGTCAAGTTTGACAAAATATTTTAATATGATAAAAAACAAAAAGCATTTAAAACAGGGCGATAAGAATGGGTGTAGAAAACAAGGTGGAAGTGGTAGTCGGAACTATCGTTGATGGTAAAACAGTAGCCGAAATTGGGAATATATTTTACAAAACAGAAGAAAAAATAGATTGGCGAAAAGATGTTCCGGCTAAGTTTACTGATGGAACTTGCGGCGTAGTCATATTTTTCCCCGAGGACGGCCGAATGTCACTGCGTACGTTAAGATCTCCTGAGGGAAGGAGACTCCTTGAGACGTCTACGGAAGTCCCGACCATATGGCACGTTGACGGTGGACTACACGTCGTGGTCACAGCGCCAAAAACAAAAAAGGGGTTTTCTAAAACAGTTCGCATTGAATATTCGTGGATGGATGTAGATAGTATGGGTCAGCCATCAGAGGGAATTTGTTATTTTGCCAAAGCCGATAGGTGGTAATATAAAACATCTCGTTTTTTAAAACGAGGTGTTTTTTCTTTCTAATATCAGTTGCGACTCGCTTCAATACTTATTGGAAAAGAAAATTTTCTGCCCGCGCGCTGTTCAGCAAGAAAGCTTGTTTCATTGAATTCTCCGAGAGAATATAAAACACGCAAAAGAAAGGTCTCTTCCCGTGGCATGTCGTTAAATTGGAGCATCGGGAGTCCCGCGACTTGTGCCATATCAGTTTTCAGCACAAAGTGTTTTTCTTTATCACCAATCACAAAAATTCCTTCGGTGTTACCGAGCGCGGTACGAGAAGAAACAAGTGAAGAAACCGGGGTCAGATTAATATTTTTGCTTTGTGAGAGAGAAAAACGCTCAATATCTAGTCCCCCGTTATGACAGCCGTAATAGAGCGTTTCACGGTCAAATGATTCTGGAATGAATGTAAAAATTCCCGAACGAAACGAAGACGGTGAAACTCCCTTTAAATCAAAAGAAAAAATATAATCAATCTTTGGCTTTCGTTTATGCACTCGTATTGTTTTATGTATTATTCCCGCGTCAATAGACACGTTGCCGGAAATCTCAATATATAAAGGCTCGTTTTTTACGTGGGCATTAGAAAGATTCATCAAATCAGTCATTTCTGGCCGCATGGGAATATCAATTGAAGTGTGGCCACTTAAAAAGTCATCTCCGAGAGTTATGTCATCATAATAACCATGTGGAACGGTGCCCACAATGGGCTTATGATAAACCTTCGGAAATAGGAGGGACTCAACGGCAAGCCCTCTCTTTGTATTAAAAATTGCGTGCACATCTGGCGTTTTAACAATAAGTCGTCCCCGCTCCTCATGCCACGTACCTTCTGTATTGCTCTCAAAGAAGGCGCCGTCTATCTGTGCATTATCCGCTGGGTGGACAATACTCAATGCAGTTTTTCGTGCATTTTCAAGTTTGTTTAAAAATTTTTTATACCGCTCCTCTTCAATGTGCGTCCTAAAATCGCTGCCCCACAAATAGCAGAGCTCTTTCCAGGTGTCGCCGGACACACTATTTCCTCCGCGCGCATTTTCAATGGCATTTAGATGATTAAAAATTTTAAAACATTTTGAATTTATTTTTACATTATCACGTCCGGTGAGAGCCCAACGAGTAATGTTATATTTCAACTGTTTTTTAACCGGAATGGGCTGGTCAGAAGATTCAAGCGACAGAGCATGAAACGCGTGTGGTGATTTTATTTCCAAGATATTTTCGGAAAACACGAGGTGCGTGTTATCCTCTTCCCGTAGATGCTCAAAAAGAGTTCGAATGCGCTCCCACTCTCCCGCATCTTCGGAGAGCGCCTCTTCCTTATATCGGCCTGGTCTAAAATCAAAAATTTCAACATCACTGCCATACAGCGGAAATGCGCGTTCAGCTTCTCCTCTATGAGAGCGAATGTATGCAAGATATTCGTCTAAATCAAGTTCATTGTGCGCATATTGCTGAAACTTTTGAAAGGCAATGGAGTTATTCCAAATGACCGGAAGCGAATTATTATTATGGTCTATTGCGTGGTGGGAATAATACTGAAACTCTTCCGGCCACTCCGGATGAGAAAGACGAGGATTATTCCACTCCATAATAATTGCCGCATATCCCGCTTTCTTATAGTGCGCGATGAGACTGCGCGAATACGCCTGTTCGTTTACATACGCAATAGTCGGCTTAATGCCCAATAAGGATTCATATATCTGATTACCGATTTTTAAATTTTCCTCATTCACGCGAGAGGGTACGAGAGGCCCAATAATTTGCGCATAGCCGCTTCCGACGAATGTAACCACACCACGCTTCAATAAATCACGAAATAAAGAAATCCAGCTGGGATCAAGCTCTTGTATGCGCTCCAAAGTATATCCGCTTGCCTCAATGGTAATAGCACCCGGGAAATCATTCGCAAGGTTAAGAAGCGGCCAATAGCAACGTTTAATAACAACGCCCCTGAATTTCTCCGGGATTGAGGAATACGAAAGATTTAAGTGAAAAACCGAATATATATTAAGTTTTCCCTTTTGTGGTGATCCTGTCGAACTACGTTTTTGATTTATATCCATGTCGAATATATAACCTATATTACATTACTTAGGTTAGTTTCATGTAAAGATAAAGGCTGTCCCAAGGACAGCCTTTGTGTTTAATTTTTATATCAGTGGATTTCTGTTAATCATATATGCGGGATCAAAATCAATGACACTCCCCGAAACCGCTTTCGCGCCCCCTTCCGCAAGCCATATTACATAGGAAGCCACATCTTCTGGTTCAATGAAACGACCAGAGGGAATTTTTTGAGAAACAGCCTTCAGAAATTCCGGATTAGGCGGAGTTGCTTTCATGAATTTGGAAAGATGCCCGAGCCGAATACAATGAGTTGCAATGCCAAATTGGCCCCACTCAACAGCAAGCTCTCGCGTAAGGCCTTCTAAGCCAGCTTTTGAAGCCACATAGGCAACACGCCTAGGATACGGATGCGTAACATTGATAGAAGAAATTGTAATAAATGTGGAATGACCCGCCTTTTTCATTCTAGGAAACGCGGCGCGTGCAAATAAAAATGCTCCTGTCAAATTTACGGCAAGGACATGATTCCATTCATCAAGAGAAAGTGATTCTGTTTCCTTAACAATGTTAGCCCCTGGACAATATATAGCGACATGAATCGTGTTGGGCAAGTCTTGATATGATTCTTCTTTGGTTGCGTCTGGATGATCTTCCGTGAGCCATGTCGGATGAACCGAGTACCCTGCATGAGTGAGCGTTTTAGCAATAGCCCCACCAAGATTCCCTGTCGCACCAACAACAACCGCATTTTTATTTTGTGTGTTCATTGTTATTTCACCTTTTCCCAATGAGCGTGCTTTGCTAAGTATACCCAAACATACGAAACGTGCACACCCGGCTCTCCAACCACGGGATGGTACCCCATGGGGATTGTGCTAAACGTGTGGCTCTTCACGGGCCACATCTCATCAACCGGTTTGCCATCATGCCAAACACCCTTTCCTCTCTGCCAGGCAACAGGCTCTCTGCCACGCACCCCACCCGTTAAAATGTGGAAAAAGACTTCTTCAAATCCTACTTCAGGATTCAATTCAAAATCATGCGGAAGAGACGACCATGTTCCAAAACCACGATGTTTTGTAATACCAAGACGCATTGTGGGAGCTGGCCCCCCTGGTTTTAAAAAATGATACACGTCTCTTTCTGCGTTTCCTTCCCCAACAACAATGCGATGCGCTTCCTCGGCTTTAACCAAAATAGGTTTTTGATTACCGCTTTCCGTAAAAACTACTTCTTTTATATCACCCCCATCAAGAACTACCCGCGCACGTTCAATATTGGTCTTAAAAATCAAAACGCTCGGATTGCCCGGAAGATGTGATGCCGTAAGCGAGTCTAATTTTGGTGTATTGCTCCATTGTGCAAGCATATTATTTTCCTTATGCATTATTCTTTTGTATCTAACATTAATAGTGCACAATAAGTTGTTGCCACCTAAGAAAAATTTCTCATGATGTCCATGCTTTTCCTTGCGGAAATTCAAATTCATTTAAACTTTTTTGATACATTTCCGAACTATATCCAGCTTTTTCAGGAACAAGATAGCGGCCATTTTTTATGGTAACAGGATCAAGAAAGTGTTCGTGGAGATGTCCGACATATTCAAGTATTCTATTTTCAAGTGAGCCACTTACACAAATATAATCAAAAAGTGAAATGTGAAGCGCTGATTCAGAAAGGCCAACACCTCCACCGTGCGGACATACGGGAATTTTAAATTTTGCTGCCATAAGTATTACTGCAAGAACTTCGTTTACCCCTCCAAGACGAAACGTGTCCAGTTGGCAAAATTTCATAGCATCCGTTTGAAAAAATTGCTTAAACATCACTCTGTTGTGGCAGTGCTCACCGGTTGCAACTCCTATTGGAGTAATTGCTTTTGAAATCGCTGCGTGCCCCAAAATATCATCGGGGTTTGTCGGTTCTTCAATCCAATACGGGTTATATTCAGCAAGTATGTGCATATTTTTTATCGCGTCGGTAACCCCCCACACCTGGTTGGCATCAACCATAAGTTTTCGATTTGGTCCAATTTCTTCGCGAATAATTTTTGCCCGACGTATGTCGTCTTTAATATCCGCGCCAACCTTTAATTTAAAATCATTCCAGCCGTGTGCCATCGCCTCTCGGCACAATGTTCGAATTTTTTCATCAGAATAGCCAAGCCACCCAGCCGCGGTTGTGTAGGCAGGAAACCCAACTTTTTTAATTTCTGTCTCACGCATATTCCGAGTTCCCTGTAATTTTTTAAGCATTTTTAGCGTCTCCTCCTGTGTAAGGGCATCTTCAATGTAACGAAAAGGAACGCACGCGACGAGCTCTTCGGGTGTCATGTCTACAAGTAATTTCCACAGTGGTTTATGTTCCGCTTTTGCATACAAATCCCACAGAGCATTCACCACGGCCGCCGTGGAGAGATGCATAACTCCTTTTTCAGGCCCAAGCCACCGTAGCTGACTATCACCCACAAGCTCATACCACAATCCACCCATATCAGAAGCAATTGAATCAAACGTCCTGCCAACAACCTTTTGCGCAATTTCCTTTATCGCCGCAACGCATAAATCATTGCCTCTACCTATTGTGAATGTAAGTCCATGGCCCTCTAATCCACTTGAACTATCGGTATAAAAAATAACATATGCCGCCGAGTAATCGGGGGCTGTATTCATTGCATCTGATCCATCAAGATTGCGCGATGTTGGAAAACGAATATCCTTTACGGTAAAACCCGTTATAACAAAATTGTGACTATTGCCTGTGGTCATGGTGATACGTAAAACAATATTATATCTCCGACATTTGTTCCCGTTGGCCCTCCAGTATCTATGTTTGAATTTATTGGCCGAAGTAAACTGCCAGTTTTATGCACTTCCAAAAAAGAAGCAATGGAATTTGTAAGCTCTTTTTCCTCTATTACACGAAGAGTGTCCGCGTCAATAATTGCTCCAGCGGACTCGGCTATAAAATCTACCCCATCGGTTGCAATAGATGCAATACACCAATTGCCCGGCAATGGCCTTAATGAAGCAAGATGAAGACAGGTAGCTATAAATTCCTGATTTCTGCCGCCTTTTTTATGAGGATAATCAAGCGTCACAGTTGTTTCGCCGCCATAGAGAAATAGAGTTGGTTTTGTAATAAGACGCGCTCTAGTATCTTCATATATGCGACGCGCGACTTCTTTTGCTTCCCCTTGTATGCGCGGCTCCACAACGGTCGCAATACTAAGCCTTTCTGCTTCTTTTTTTACTGCGCTTAAGAGAGTTTCGTTATGAGCAACAATATACTGATGAACTGCTGGCGGTTTATCTGGCAAAGAAATTTTTTGTTCAGATTTTTTCAGAAAAGAAGTGATGGCAGAAGGAACGTCTTTGAGTAATTTTAAATTTTCAAATATACGCAATACATCTTCACGCGTTGTTTGATTTCTTGAAAACGGTCCCGACGCTGTCATTCCGTGTCCAGCCCCTCCATTATCATCAGAAATAATGAAAGAAAGGATTGACGCTGGAGCAAAGTGTTCGGCCAATTTTCCCCCCTTTACGCGCGAAAGGTGTGACTTAATAGTGGTATTTTCATACCCGCTTGCGCTACGAGAGATGAGCAGCTCCGTCATCTTTTGCTTATCGGCAAGCGTTATTTCCGGGACAGGACAAACAAGCATTGAAGACCCTCCCCCTGAAATAAGCCCTATTATCAAATCATTTTCAGCAATATTATATTCTTCCTTAAGGGCAAGTATTCGCTTTGTGGCGCTTACGTTTTTTTCTGAAGGAACTGGGTGATCTGCCAATAAAAGCTTAATTTTTTTTGTTTTCGCGTTTTTATCATTTGACAGCACAATCCCAGCCGTAATTCTATTTGCCCCAATCATATCTTCAAGTGTTTCTGCCATTGCCGCAGATGCTTTTCCGGCGCCAATGACAAAAATTCTCTTGCCAAGAATATTATATTGTCCATTCGGAGTAAAAAGTGTGTCTCCTGTGAGGTTCAGCGCTTGTTTTAATGCCTGACGGGGTAAAACGCTTTTAATTCCCGCTTCTGCAAGAGACAGCACGATTTTTCGCTCTGAAGTCGTCGCGAGTAAATTAAAATTTTTAATAATCATAATAGTTTGTCGCCGAAAATACTCTGCGCGTTTCTATAATCTTTCTCAATATTAATATTCACCCAGCGAGGATCATCTGAAAAAAACGGCTCTATTTTAATTTCTTCAGATATTTTTGGGAGTGGCATAAAAAAACCTCCTCTCTGCGGAGCATCTCTAAACATTTCTTCGGCGATAGAAAAATAACGCTCACTTGCTGATTGTGAAAGTTTGTAAATTCCAAACGCGCTACCGTGCGATAATTGTTCTATATCGTGTCCAATCTCTACAATGCTCTTATCAGAAACATGAACCAAAACGGGGTGGGCTTCCGTATTAACAGGGTCTACCACAACTGCGTTATCTAATCCCGAGGCAAGAAAATTTTTTAGGATATCTGAATGAAAGATGGTGTCTCCATTCAAAAAAAGCATTCCGTTAGTAACGTGTTCGCGCGCAAGAAACATTGAGTAAAGATTGTCGGTATTTTCAAAATCCTCATTAATAACAAACGAAAGAGAGCAGCCGTGAGAATTTTTTTTAAGAAAATCCATAACAGTTTCTGCTTCATAGCCAAGAACAACCGTAACTTTTTTTATTCCATTTTCAAAAAGACTCAAAAGTATGTGCTCAATGACTCGCTTGTCGCCCAGGGGCAAAAGCGCCTTCGGGTATTTCTCCGTCAGGTTTGCAATTCTTTTTCCGCGTCCCGCTGCGCAAATTATTGCTCTCATTATCTATATAAAACACACTTTTAAAGAGAAATGTTGTATTCTCTCATCCACAACTCAAGGGTTGTGAGCATCCACACATTAAGCCCTTGTCGGCTATTCGGACCTTTGGGCACGCGCTCTAAAAATTGCGCAAGGTATTTTTCATTAAACAAGGACTTTGATTTTGAATTATTTCCGAGAAGGAGCTCTTTTGCCGAGGAATTAAACTCTCCGGCAAACCAATCGTTGAGGGGCGCTGGAGGACCGAGTTTCTTTCGATCAACAATTTCGCTAGGCAAATACTCGCGAGCTATCTCCTTTAGGAGATATTTAGAAATATCGTGTGTCTCGCTTATCTGGTCGCTATTTAAAATTTCTGCTTTCCTTTTGTCTTTTTCAGACTTCCATCTCATTTTATACGAAAGCGGAAGTGAAGAAACATATTCAATTAAACGATGATCAACATACGGCTCACGCGCTTCCACAGAAAATGCCATTGAGTCCGTATCGAGTCGGTGTAAAAGACCCAAAAGATGAGAGCGTTCAAAAACATGCATAATTTGTTCCTCATATGAAAGTCCTGACACTTCTTTAAACACTGCCTCAAAAAAAATTTTGTTAAGAAAATCACTACTATATTTTTCTACAACGCCCTGCTTAATAAGTTCTTTTTTTTCATTTTCTGGAAAATAAGAATAAAGCGATAGAAAATGGTCAACAATGGTTTTTTTATTCAAATCGCTATATTTCTTCAAGAGGTTTTTCTCAAGAGTTCCTGCCACCCCTTTGTGTATTCTTTCAAGATCATATCCGCTTCTAAAAATTCTCCCATACCCGCCGAAAAGCTCATCGGCACCTTCTCCTGCAAGTACAACAGTAATGTGTTTTTTTAACTCTTTTGAGAGCAACGTTCCAGAAACTTCAAATGGCACTGCGAGTGGAGCGTCTTTAAAGCGTATTGTCTCTCTCGCCGCATCAAGATATGTTTTGCCGTCAAGCAAAAGTTCATGGTGTTCCGTATTAAAAAGTTTTGCCACCTTCCTGGCATATTTAAATTCATTAAAAGATTCTCCTTTAAAACCAACAGAAAATGTTTTAACTGGCTTTGGAGAAAGCAACGCCATGAGTACCGTTATTAAGCTTGAATCAAGACCCCCGCTTAAATAAGTACCAACGGGAACATCGCTTATCATTCTATATTTAATTGACGAAAGAAGCAGTTCTTTTGTTTTTTCTTTTGCTTCTTTTTCTCCAGGATCTTTTTTATTGACAATCGCTGGCAATTTCCAGTAAGAAATCGGCTCGTTAACGGCTTTTGAAGTTACCGCAAGATAATGTCCCGGTAAAAGAGACAAAACCCCCTCAAACATTGTCTTTGCTCCTAATGGATACCGGTAGCTTAAAAAGTCCAAAAAACTCTCATAATTGAGTTTTTTTTGCAGGTCAGACATAGACAATATACCCTTTATCTCTGAAGAAAAATAAAATGTTCCTCTGTAAAAGGAGTAATAAAATGGTTTGACGCCCAATCGATCTCGGGCGCAAAAAAGTTCTTTTTTTTGTCTATCCCATATTGCGAAGGCAAACATACCGTTTAATTTTTGAAGAGACCGTGGCCCCCAGATTATGTAGGCGGCAAGGAGCACTTCAGTATCAGTTTGAGTTTTAAACGGGTATTTGTCCTTGAGCTCGCTTTTCAGTTCGCGATAATTGTAAATTTCACCGTTGAAAACAATAGCGTATCTGCCGTCATGAGAGTAAAACGGTTGGCGGCCATCAGTAGAAAGATCAATAATTGAAAGTCTCCGATGTCCCAGCGCGATTCCCTCTTCCGGAGCATAGTAAATACCCGCATCGTCTGGCCCGCGATGAATCATCGTATCTCTCGCTTTTTTGAATTGTTCTTGGCTCGGCAAATGTTTGCCTAAAACGCCGATGATTGCGCACATAAAAATTTAAAATGAAAAGCGAAAACGTAAAATAATTTTGAATTGTTATTTTAAGTTTTGCGTTTTGCTTTTTGCATTTAGAATTCCTGTCAGGAATTCGTTGATTCTTTCGGCTGACTTCCCATCAAGTTTATATATAAATTGACTAATCATATTTTGCACATCCCTTTGTTGATTTTCTTCCAAAATATTCTTCAAAAATTTTAAAAATTCCTCCTCGCTTCTCGCAAGCCATGTTCCGCGAGATTCCATTAAATGCCTTACGTAATCGCTTATGAATAGTCGTTTTACCGACGCGCTCTCCGGAGTAGCAGTGACATCAAAGTTAAAGTTTACAACGGGAGTTCCGCACGCAATGGCGTCAAGCGAAAGCGTGGAGGCAACGTTCACGCACACATCCGCGTGATAGAGAGAGTTGAAAAGATTATACACGTGTTCTATTGAAGTATCATAATGATCTCGAAGAGCGTGATTTTGTTTATCGCTCGTGTCAACAGCCATTCCTTTTTGCCCGCGTAAGGATAAAAACCGCTCCGCATCTCCCTTATAACCCAAGTGCGGGCGTATGAGTATGTTTGCCTCCGCAAGTTTTCCTTCATCCATAAATTTCCTGATTAAAAGAACGTGCTTTGATTCATCAAATAGTTTCGCCCCAGCTGAACCATAAAGAATTATTTTCTTTTTTGGATCAAAGTTGTGCTTTTTACAAAAATCTTCCCGTGAGAGTAATCCCTCTTTCCGCGCATAGAAATCAAACTGCGGAATGCCCGTAACGATGATTTCAGTATCAGAATATCCTTGGAGTGTAATCGCCTTCTCGCGCATAAAATTATTCCACACAATAAGAAAATCCGCCTTGGAGGAAAAAAGCGCCTGAGATACATTGTCCCATGTTTTGGGCATATCAACCGTTATTACACCAAAACGCCGTGCGCTTTCAATTACGCCACAATCACCGCCCGCTGCTGTATTAAAAACTAAATCAGGTTTATATTTTTCAAAAAGATAATCGTGGGCCAGAAGCGGATTTATAAATGAATGTACGGCGCGAATGATCCATTTTGCGAAAGGCACATACCGCAGTGGCGCAAAAAAAATCATCCGAAGCGGAAAAAGAACGGTGCTCGGATTTTGTGGAGTTCCGATACTATACCGATATCGGGCATATACACTACTGTTAAAAACAGCCCCCTTATAAAGCTCTTTAAAAAATCTTCTAAATTTTTCTTTTTGGTCCCAATGCAGGGGTTCTAATATTAAATTTTTATGAGCAAAACTGGAAAACAGTTCTGGCATTTTATAATATGGGGTCAAAACCACAACATGAAAACCGCTCTCAAGGAGACGGGAAACCACTCCAGTGTGAAACATATTGCGAATGATTCCTCCACGAGAAACAGTGATGAAAATTGTTTTCATAAGTAAGTAATAACCAGAATAATCCAGATTTTTTACCCTAATAACTAACTCAAACGTATGCTGTATCCGGCTTATTCGAGCAATCTATATGTCCGGATTATTATTATAACCTTATTGTTTTTCTTTAAGTTCTGACAGAGCAATCTTTAAAAACGAACCGGGACGCAAAAGTTCAAACGCTTCTCGAGCCATTTTTTGCCTCTCTTGGAATTCTTTATTATCTAAAGCATTATAAAAATCAAGGATTGCCTGTTCAGTATCTTTAATACGAGTGTAGTCAACTGTAACGACAAATTTATCATAATCAATAAAATCTTTGAGTGGCAGTTCGCAATCCGTATTAATGAGTACCGGAAATCTGCCGAGGGACAATGTTTCAAAAAAACGAACAGAGGCATTTCCGTTTCCTTTTGGGGCAAGCACAAAATCAGTGTGTAGTATGCTTTCAACATATTCTTTTTCACCCTTTTCGTATCCAATTTGTTTTTTCCCATCAAACCCGCTTTGCGCGTTGAAAGACCTTCGTAATATAAAATTCGTATTTAAACGAGTTGACCCGCTAAGAACCTGTACGGCCTTTCTTCTAAAAAAAATGCCTCGCTTATGAAGTTCTGCATATTTGTCTTGAAAAACATATTTCTTTACATCAGAAAGCAGCGCTCTGCCCGCATATGTAATTCTTCGATAGAAACTCGGAAAGTTCGCCCATCCACAAAAACTGACTGTCGGTTTTTCATTTTTTTCACGCAAAAAAATGCTTTTCCATATTTTTTTTCTATATTCAGAAAGTTCCGGTGGCCTAAAGTGAAGCGGGTACGGCGGTGTTATTATTTCATTTTCTTTTTGTTTATATTTATATTGAGAATATCTGAAAATAATAGAATGCGGAATTGAAATATCTTCGTCGGAATCCGTCATCGAGAATACAAGTATCTTCTTTTTATATTTTTCAGCAAGTGAAATAAAATGCGCAAGAAGAGCCTCCGACTTTCGTAACGCACTCATTTTGTCTTCTTGGTTTTTTTTATTATATGGATAACGCAATACCGCGTAGTTGTGTGGTAATAGTAAAAAATCGGCATCCTCTGGATTGCTAACAATTCGTAAAAAATCAAAAGACGCTTCACTGGAAGATCCTTGAAACATGTTCCACAAATTCGGCTCTATCTCTTTGTTTTTATGCAAAACTTTTTCAAGAAAAAAAACGAGTGGAGCATTTTTAAGAGGTGCCCCTATATATACAGATATAACATTATTATTCATATTGTTTTTTAACAAAAATTAAAGACATGCCAACAAAAGCATACAGGGTGTATGACCTCTCTGAAAGAAACGCGTATATCTCATTTTCGCGCGGAACATCAGGATTAAATCTTGTGCTTTCAACGACGACAACGCGTGGAGCATATTTCCCCCAGTCGTTTGACTCCAAAACCTCTAAGTCCATTCCCTCCGCGTCTACATTTAACAAATCTATAGCCGTTCCTAGTGGAACATAATGCTTTAAAATTTCTCTAAGCGAGACACACGATATTTTTTGTTCACCGATAAAATTGACTCCAGATTTTTGTCTCCACATTTCTGCTTTTTCTTTTGAAAATGTATTCCAATTTGAGTGAGAAAATGTATAGTATGTTAAATTTTTTCTTTCATTTGAAATGCCGGTTTGTATATTTGTGTCGTTGCGCCGGCAGAGATCAAAAAGTTTGATTGTTTCCGGATTTGGGTCTATATTTATCCCCCCCCACCCCTTTTTGTGTAAAAGATATGTGTTTGAATAGTGTTTCGGGTGATATGCCCCAACATCAACATAAAAACCGTTTTTTTTCTTGAGAAGCTTCTGGAGAATAACGTCTTCACCAAATTGTGAATAAGATTTTTGAGGATTGCTAAAAAAAGTATTTTTAAAAAAAGATATGCGTGGAAAATATGAACGAGGGATGAGTCGTTTTAATTGTTTTATCATGTATCTTGTAATTTCAATTAAATAAATAGGGACGTGCTCAATAAAATTTAATTTACATTGATCACTTATTTTCTATAACTATTTTTATAATGTAGGGGGTGCTTCCTTTGTTTTCATAATAAATACGAAGAATTATTTCAGCGAGAAAGCCCATCATGATGAGAAGTACCCCCACAACGACAAAAAGCGCCGCAAGCGTCGGTAGAGGAGTTTGAGATAAATGAAAAAGTCCCAGCAATTTAAGAACAACGGACGAGGCGGCAGAGACAATTCCGAGAAAAATAGAAACAAGTCCCCATCCACCAAAAAATAAAAAGGGGCGCGCCAAGTAGTCAGACATAAACTTTATGACCAAGAGATCCGCGAAGCTTTTCATAAGCTTTGTGAGGTGGTATTTTGATACTCCTGACTTTCTGTATGCATGGCTAACAGGAACTTCGGCAACTCGCGCTCCACGAGCATATAAAATAGCAGGCAAAAAAGAGTGCATTTCCCCATATAAATGTAATCCCGCAAGGACTTCTTTGCGAATTGCTTTAAGAGGCGCCGCGGAATCGTGGAGCGGTAATCCGGTAATAGCGCTAGTAAGATTATTCGCCATGCGAGAAATCATCTTTCGCGTGAAACCATCGTGACGATTGGCGCGCCAACCTGAGACAACATCATATCCCTCGCGCAACTTTTGAATAAGGAGTGGAATATCTTCTGGGTTATTTTGTAAATCTGCGTCAATCGTCACAATAACATCGCCCCCGGCTTTCTTTATTCCGGCATCAAGAGCCGCCGACTGTCCTTTATTTTTAGCTAAAGAAATTATTGTTAGTGGATAAAGTTTTTTAAGCGCCGCGAGAGTTTCGTCTGTTGACCCGTCATCAACCGCAATAATTTCAAAATCCTCTGAAAGCCCCTCAAGCGATTGCCGTATGCGAAGGTGAAGTTCTTCAATATTCTTTTCTTCGTTATATGCGGGGAAAATAACCGAGATCATAAAAGCTAAATTAAAAATGAAAAATAATCTTAATATGACTATAACATCAAAAATAACAAAAAAGTAATTGTTTTATAATGATTTTTGCGCGACAACCAAAATAGAACTTCCCCAGGGAATAGGTATTATTTTCATCAAAATCCGCTCCATGGTAAGCCAGAATATTAAAAGTGAGTTCAAAAATGTGGGAAGTATAATGTCATCAGTTTTCGGCTGATTATTTTTTCTAGAAAAACGGAATGCCTTTCCCGCAAAAAATTTTAGTGCTCTAAACGGAATTGATAAAAAAACAAAGTGACTTGATTCTTTAATTATAAAGCCGGCCATCATTATTTTTTCAAGCAATTCTTTCTTTGCATATCGTCGCTTATGATGGAGCGCGATATCGTGCTCCGACCACATCCATTTATACGCTGGAACGGTCAACAAAAAAAATCCACCGGGCTTTAAAATTCTAAATATTTCATGAAGTGCCCTCACGTCATCATCAATGTGCTCAATAACATCAAGCGCGGATGCCCCATCAAAACAATTGTTCGGGAATGGAAGTTCTGTTGCAGAGCCTCGAACTATTTTTTTATATCCTTCTGCCTCTGCATATCGAAGCGCCTCATCATTTGAATCAACCCCCACCACTTCTCCAAATTCTCTGAGAAAAAGAATGTTTCCTCCGGGGCCGCATCCCACATCAAGAATATTTCCCGTCTTTAAACGTGCGTGGCGCCTAAGCGCGTCTTTCAAGATGCGTCGCCTACCAACATTCCACCAAAAAAACCGCTCTCGGTCCTTTAAAAGTTTATATTCTTTATGTTCCATTGCGTTTATGCAGATAGACTTTGTTCAAAACATGAAATAATTTTGTGATAAAAGAGTTTTCAAAAAGATTGTCGCTGTGAATAAGGATGCTTCGGCGCATTCCAGAGGCAATAGGGAGATTTCCGTGATATGTTGTTGACCCGTCGAAAACCATAACATCGCCTGCCTTAAGGGAAACTCGTGTAAAAAATTTGTCTCGTATCGATTTCCTGGGAAGAATAAGCCATGAAATAGGGTTTGTCCAAAATAATTTCGTAAGAGTATATATGAGTGAGGATTTGGTATGGCGGCGAAGATTCGGACGTATCAGTATGTCTCCATTCTCTTCTCCCAGAACAGAGCGAAGAACAATGAGTATTGTTTTTCTCTGATTATCAAAATGCCAACATTGTGATGCCCTGTTTCCTTTTTCTGTTACAGATCGTATTACGGTATATGCATTTTCCCCAAACTTGATGTTATCGCACTCTGCAAAAAGCTTATCTTTAAAGTCAGCTAATATTGTTTCACTGTGGGGAGGAGGTATAATTTCAAAACTCTCCCCACTGCTTGCGGCATCAATTTTTTTATTTATCGCATCCAAAACCTCATTACTTATTGCTTGTTTTAAAATTGTATGCATAAAAGCAACGTGTCATAGATATTATATAGAAAGTTATCTTGTTTGGTATCTATAAATAATAACCACGCCCGTATCATATAATTTTTCATACCTTTCTAAAAATGTTCTGTTCATGGCAATTTTTTCCTCACGCGGACCTACAAAAATATAATCAAGGTGATACGGAATTTCTTGTGGCACTATGAATGTTTCATACTCGTGAATATACAACGTGGATACATCAGGCGGAAGTTTGTATACAGGATACTTATATGGCCGTAATGCTGAATCAAGTGCTCTGCTATTATATTCCGCGGTAAAAAAATTAAAAACACCGCGTTCTGACTCAATAGTTTCGGCAAACACAGCAGGAGAAATACCTAAAAACTTATATGTAATAAAAAAACGGTCAAGAACCTCTACTTTTGAAAGAAGGTTGTTTTGAGATCGCGCCTGAAAGATTCTGTTGTGCGTATATGCCGCGAGCTCAATGTTTGTCTCAATCGATGGGGTCATGACAACACTGTCTTTGGGCGTATTTTTATTAAGCCATTCATATGCCTCCATAAGAGCCGGGGCAACGGTATAATTGGCGGCATATTTTATATTTTCCTTAATTGTGCTTTCTAGAACGTGCGTCGTCAAAAACAAAATGGAAATGAGCGCAAGGACTGAAAATATTTTTCTCAAATACAAAGATCGCGACTTGAGCAATGGATTCACAAGAACCCATCCATAATATGCAAGCGTCGGCAATATCATTCCGTTAACAATTAAAAAAACCTTATTCCCCCAATGGTCAGACTGAAGTGAAAAACCGGTAATGACATTTATGTTATACACGATAATCCCCGTCACAGACAACGCGGCAAGAAAAAAACCAAGGGTTTTTTTAGAAAGTTTTTGTCCGATGTAAAGAGCCGCTCCCGCCATAAACGTGTGCAGGATATAAGTCTTCCATAAAAACCATCGTACGCCATACTCCTCTTCAATACCCATACGAGCCATAATATCATCGTAGGAAGGAAGTTGAGAAAGATTATATTGATTTATCCAGAACGGAACGGAGACAATGACTCCGATAATGCCAGATAAAAAAACGGTTTTAGCGAAGGAGTAATTTTTTGTTAATACAAAAAACAAAAAAAGAACGCCGAGAAAAATTGTTGCAAACACCCAGAAATAAAAATAGAGATAAAAGAGCAGCCCATAAAAGATTCCTCCTAAAACAATGAAGGTTTTTTGTCTTGATTCTTCAGTAAGCGCTCTATACACAAAATAAAACATCAATACAAAAAATGGACCGCTCGGAATGTATGAATCTCTCGCTAAGAAATTAAGTTCAGAAGTTGTGACTCCTGAAAACGGAATAAATTGAAATATAAGCGCCTTCAGCTCGGTTAAAGACGAGGGAGGCAGGAGGGTCGACAATTGTGGAAAAAGCATAACCGCGTATGCGGAAACAAGAGAGAAGAATCTATGCTGTGTAAATCTATAGAGAACTAAAAAGAGTGATATGAAAATAAGTATTGGAAAAATAAATTCTGTTATTATGATTCCGGGAAAGATTGACTCAAATGGCAAGAAAAATGGAAAAAGAATTGTAGCTGATAAAATTGGCCATAAAATAGGGCCGCCTTTGTGCTCATATGTGTCCATTTCGCCAGGAATAAACGCCCCGTCGACAATGTCTCGATAACGAGCGGCGTGAATGTTAATGTGGTCAAATGTTGAAGTAATGGTAAGCGGAATATAACGTTCTCCACGATCTGTGAGTGTTTCATAACGGACAAAATGCGGCAAAACAGAATAAACGATGCCGATCATAAGAACAGCAAAGAAAAAAAGGATCTTAAACGAAAACAATTTTTGCATAAAAAATTCTGTTAGGTTAATTTCTGAACTACATTAAGTAGTTCGCGACCTGCTTTATTCCACGAAAACTTTTTTGCGTGTTCGCGCCCTTTTTTGATTAAATTTTCACGCAAACCCTTTTCGCTTACTACTCTCTCCATCGCATTTGCAATTTCATTTATCTGAAGCGGGTTAATAAGAAGTGCCGCATCTTTTACTGTCTCTTCAAGTGATTCATACGGCCCTTGCCCAGATGTAATAACCGGAAGCCCGCAATCCATTGCCTCAAAGACAGGAAGAGCAAAGCCGCCTTCAAAAATACTTGGAAATACGAGCGCAAATGCCCGCTTATACATATATGATAATTGATTGTCTGTAATAAAGCCCGTAAATTTGACTGCCTGTTCGATACCGTGGTCTCTTATATATTTACGCATTTCTTCATAATACGGACCTCCTCCTTTCCCAGCGACAACCAACATGTATCCAGGATTATTTTTATAAAATTGAGTAAAGGCCTTTATGGCGACGAGGGGATTTTTGCGCGGCTTTAATACCCCTACAAAAAGAAAAAACTTTTCCGGAAGTCCCGCCTTCGCTCCACTGCGGCGAGGTAAGTCTATTTTTTCTTCAGGCAACTGACAAATAGAATCAAAGCCCATGTATACGACAGAAATTTTATCCGGCGAAATGCCGTATAGTTTTATAATTTCATCCTTCGTCGTTTGTGATATAGAAACGATATGCCTTGCTCTTTTGAGCGATACTCCGTGATAAAAGCCGAGTATTTTATTGTGTATCGCTGTGCGCAGATTCTCCGTTGGTAAATACTGATACGCAAAATCAAGTGCTATAACAATAGATTTTGGCGGCTGCCAAAAAAACGGCATGACGGGGGTGTGAAAAATATAGATGTCGGCAGAAGGAGCGTGCCGCATCCTATCAAGCCAAAATGTCCCCTCTCCTAAAACGTGAAGCTTCCAATTTTTTCCGGGGAGCTGCGGGTTTTCCCGTGGTCTTTTTTTAACAAAAATAATATATTCGTTTTCTGAATCAGCCTCAAGCATTCCTGTCACAAATCCTAAAATCGTGCGGCCGAGCCCAGCCGGTTTGTCTTCGTCGTAAGGATGTAAGAGGATACCAATGCGCATAATATAGATACCAATATACCAATGATTACGAATGATGCTAATAAATACTAATGTAGCGTATTCGTATCCATTTGTATCATTAGTACAATTCGTATATTGACAAGCGAGGAGCGAAATGAAAATTGCGATTTTCATTTCGTCCGAGCGCTGTCAATATATAAGACACAGTGCTTTTATATTAGTACCTGTTATCATTTCTTGATTTCTAACTCCCACACGAGTATTTTAACTGGAATAAGCAGTGACAGATATTGGTCATAAAACTTCGAATATTGATGTATAAACGCCTTAAACAGGCGCGTGAGGGGGTTCTGCGACAATTGTGGCCATCCATACCAAAAACCTATTTTTTTAAATTTGTGTTTTGTATATTGATACCCCGAAAAATGACTGTCTGTATCTAAAAAATAATCCATTGAAGATGAAGTAAAAAAGTGCTTCATCGTGGGATCTGAAAATGCGTCAATGGAACGAAAATATGGTGTAGATATTATAATGCGGGAACCATTCTTTCCCACGCGAGAAACCTCATTAAAAAAATCAACAAGAGAAGAAAGATGTCCGATAACACTGTGCGCAAAAAAAACATCAACACTGTTCGCCTCAAGTGGCCACGGCGTTAAATCAAGATTGTGCACGACGTCAACAGACGGAAATGTAAGCATATCAATGCCTACTGCTCCCGCTAATTTTGAATTACCGCAACCAAGGTGAAGAACCTTTTTATCAGGAAAAAGATGTTCCTTTGAAACACCTCGATGAGTGTAAATTTGTAGAGCAATGCTTTGCATAAATATATATGATGCGAAAATAGCGAAATCTATGCGAAATGTGCGAAATTATGAATTTTCTTTTCGTGGCTTTCGCATACTTTTTGTGGATTTCGTATCGTGTTGTTTACTAAAAAATTCTTTTACCGCCGCAATAACTTTGTCTTTATCTTTTTTGCTCAAATGAGATGAGGATGGGAGATAGAGACCATTCCACCCCAAATATTCTGAAACTGGAAACAATCCATTTTGTCTATGAGACGGCTGAAGGTGCATCGGTATAAAAAATGCTCGCGATTCTATCCCTTTTTTTGCGAGAAAATCGATAAGCTTGTCTCTCTCCCCCGGTTTTTTGAGCAGAATCCCGTACATCCAAAAGACCGAGCGAATTCGAGACTTTTCCGCAGGAAATATCAGGCGGTCTTTAAGAACTGAAAGATTTTTTGTGTAATATTTAGCATTTGCTCGTCTTTTATTTACTAATTCCTCTAGTCGTTCAAGCTGGGCAAGTCCGAGCGCCGCAAGAAGCGAACTTAACTTCATATTCCACGCAACTTTTTTATGATAATAACGATTTTTACCCTTTCCGGACCAATAGTGGTCTCTGAATTTTGACACCTCCTCTGCCAATTTTTTATCATTCGTCGCGACCATCCCTCCCTCGCCGGTCGTCACTAATTTATTCGCGTAAAAACTAAAACATGCCGCGTCTCCCAATGCTCCCACCTTTTTCCCTTTGTATAAAGCGCCTTGCGCCTCCGCCGCGTCTTCTAAAATAAATAATTTATGTTTTCGCGCGATTTTTTTTATTTCATCCATATCGCACGGGTGTCCGTAAATATGAACAGGCATAATTGCTTTTGTCCGTTTCGTAATCTTTTTTTCTATTTGGGTAACGTCAATATTTCCATTTGGCTCACAGTCTACAAAAACAGATTTTGCGCCGCATTGTGCAACCGCGTTTGCGCACGCCGCCATGGTAAATGTAGGAACGATGACCTCGTCCCCTTTACGAATACCGAGCGCCCAAAGCGCGAGAAATAAGGCAGAGGCACCGGAGTTTACGGTAATCGCGTATTTCACGCCTGTCTTTTTTGCAAACGCTTTTTCAAATAACCCAACATATTTAGCCATACCGGAAATGTGCCCTGTTTTAATGGCGTCCATGACATAGCGTATCTCCCGTTGTGTTATGTCCGGCTCGCAGACACGAATAATATTCTTAGGTTTCATTTTTAAAATTTCTAATTAATCTAATTACTCTAATTATTCTAATCAAATCCCAATTAATTAAATCCTAAATTAGAAATCCTAAATCCTAAACAAATACAAAATTCAAATGAAAAAATTATTAAGTGTTTTTATTTTTTGAATTTTTGATTTCGATATTGTTTAGAGTTTAGATATTAGGATTTAGAATTTAAAGAATCTTTACTCTCACCGTATCATCTTCATATCCCTTCACGCCCCTAGCGAGTGTCGTCATGTCAAGCATTGCCGCTGGAGAAAGCGCTTTATACGCGTGCACAATATTTGACGGAATACGACTGAACATTCCTTCTTTCAAAATAAATTTTTTCTTATTTTTTCCATTTTTGTCTGAGACAACAAAAATGATTTTTCCTTTTAAAATATATGTATATTGTATAGATTTTTTGTGGTAGTGATTACCGCGCACCGCGCCTTTTTTAAACGTAATGAGTCCCACATGAGAAAGCGGCTCTTCCACAATATCAAAAATATGCCCACGCGCATCCGTAAACGCGGGCTTAATCATATAATTTTCAACAACAGATTTTTTCATAAAATAAATACACGATGCGAAAACAGCGAAATCTATGCGAAATGTGCGAAATTATGAATTTTCTTTTCGCGGTTTTCGCATGCTTTTTGTGGATTTCGCATCATACTATTTTTGGTTTGGGTATCGGAATAATAAACTTTCCACCCCGTTTTTTAAATTCCTCCAGATTTTTCATAATCTCTGTCGCGAAATTCCATGCAAGCAAGAGCGCGTAATCAGGTTGTTCCTTGAGAAGCGTCGCGTCATCATAAATCGGAATAAATGTTCCCGGAGTAAAACGACCAACCTTCAGTGGATTTTTTTCTGTAATAAAATCAAGAAACGTCTTGTCAATACTGCAGTAATTAAGCAAGGTGTTTCCTTTAGCGGGAGCAGAAATACCCGCGATTTTTTTACCCTCCCGCTTTAATTGTAGCAGAAGTGAGAGCATATCTCTTTTGTGCCGCTCCACATCCTCTGCAAATTTTTTAAGCCGTGATAAAGAATAGATTCCAAATGTTTTTTCTTCTTCAATATAACGAGCAATATCCGGAGATACTTCGTGTTTTCCTTTATGCCCCACATAGTATCGCATACTTCCTCCGAAGTAATCGCTTTTTTTAAGGCCAAATAATTCCAATCCGAGACGTTCAAAATATGCCGCCATCGGCTTTACCGATAAGTATCCGACATGTGAATGATAAATAGTGTCGTATTGAAATTCTTTAATTAAATCAATTACATACGGAGCCTCAACCGCGATAACGCCGTCATCCGCAAGAAGCGTTTTCATTCCTAAAACCGCGTCATCAATATCATGCAGATGTGCAAAAACATTCGTCCCGGTAATAACGTGCGCCTTCCCATGCTCTTTTACAATGTCTACGGCAACATTTGTGCTGAAGAAATCAAGAATGGTCGGGATTCCGTTTTCAATCGCTTTTTTTGCGACATCCGCCGGGTCAACGCCGAGCACCCGCAACCCCTCTTCTTTAAATGAGTGGAGTAGCGCTCCGACATTGCTGCCGATATCTACCGCGAGGGCGTTTTTGGGAATATTGTGAACAGAACATATATCGTGAGCCATTTCCTTAAAATGTCCGCCGCCTGTTTTTGTTGTTGCCGCTGATTGATACAGATAATCTGTTTGATACAGAATTTTTGGATTCACCAGATAATCAATTTGAAGGAGCCCACAATCAAGACATGCAACAAGCCGAAGCGGATATCGTTCTTCGTGCTCGTTTAATTGCTCCTTTGTTGGAAAATGGTCCGAATGGGGCTGATGACTAAGGTCAAGAACTTGCGTTAAAGAATTACCCTTGCACATGTGACACCGCTCTACCATTTTCCCTCTTTGTGCTTCGCTCATAGCCATAGTTGAGATTTATATAGTATTTAACACATTATACAGAAAAAAGTTAATATAGGAGTTCTATAACTAACTATTGACAAAATTTTTATTTACATTAGTGTAAAAATCAGTTTACGGGGATGGAGGCTGTTTTGAAGGCTCTTTGGCACATTGCTTTGATTTCATTTAGGCCCGATGCGCCTGAGGAGATTCGTAAAGAAATTTTTGATCAATATCAGACCCTGGCAGAAGATTGCGGGGGCAGAGATACCGGTATTCTTTTTTGGAAAGTAGCCCACAATTTAGATCTACGAAAAAACGTGCATTTGGTGGAAATTGCCGTATTTAAAGACGATGCCGCTCTGCAGGCGTTCAGAGGACACCCCAAACACAAAGAATTGACTGATGTGCTTTCAAAAGTTGCCGACTGGTGGGTCGGCGATGTATACCAGACTCTTCCTAATGATTTAATTACCGAAACCCCTTCGCATGAGGCGGCACTTTTAGATGGAGTTGATTAATGAAAAAACTAGAAATGAGAATTTGGGAGCGATTTCCAGAGCTCGTTCAGGCAGTAAAACTTGACCACGACAAAGCAGATCTCTTTCGAGTACACGACATTTTCCACGCACTACGCGTTGGAGAATGGGCATACAGAATTGCATATTCTGAATGGGGAGATGTGCGACTTGCAGAGCTCGCTGGAATAGCGGGAATCTGCCACAATGCTGACCACATGCTCTTTAAAAAAGACGGACCGGATGAGCGTAGTGTAAAACACGATCGCATACGAACAGTGATTAAAAGGTGGCTTATATACACTGACACAAAATCAAACGAGCAAGAGTTAATTATACAGGCAGTTATAAACCATACGAACAAAAACAGCGATTTTGATCCGAAGATACTGATAGCGCTTATGGACGCAGATCGTGTTGTAAATGCTGAAGCTGACGTCATTATGAGATCAGCACAATTTCGCAATTTGCCACCAATTGATTACAAACACTTCTTGAAAGATCCTAGTGCGACATACTGGAATCCAAAGACTGTAATCTATGACCTGTCTGGGTGCCTTGACTGGTTTGAGGAAGGATGTCCGGTTTGTGTAAGAACACAGCTGGCAAAGCAAGAAGGAGGGTTTCTTGCGGCATATCTTAAAAGATACCTAGATACAGTAGAACAACAGCTTAAAGATATAGGGCTTCTACCATGTCCGTTTGATGAAACATGGAAGGTGTCATAAGTTTGCCTTTGCGGATGATTTTAATCATCCGCTTTTTTATTAATGAACGCAATAATTTTTTCCGCCCGCTTGTCCCATGTATATTCTTTCGCGTCTTCTAACGCTTGTCTTGAAATCTGCTCCGCTGTTTTTTTATCATTTAAAATTTTTTCAATTCCTCTCTTTAAATCTTCGGGGCTATCTGATTTTACAAGTACCGCATTTTTTTCATTTAAAATTTCTCGGACAGATGGCATGTCAGAAGCCACTATGGGCACACCACTTGCCATATACTCAAACATCTTAATCGGCGACGTATCATGACGGGCAAACACGGAAAAACGAGGGTCTTTGAGCGCCGCTTCGGAGTGCGACAAGACAAGCGCATCGGCCGCTTTTAAGTAGAGTGGTATTTCTTTATATGGTTTTTGCCCCAAAACAAGCACATTAGAAAGCCCTCCAGCATCTCTTTTAAATTTCTCCACATCCCATGGAGTGCCGCCAACAAAAACAAATAAAGATATTTGGAAATTGCGCGCCACTTCAAGCAACACGTTCACGCCTTTCCAGTCATAGAGATGTCCTGTGTAGAGAACGATGGGCTTGTCGCTCGGCAGATTTATTTTTTTTCTCAATTCTTCCTTGCCATTCTGAATATCAAAAAGGTCCGGATCAAATCCGTTCCTTGCTACAATTATTTTTTCTTTAGATATGCCGAGACTTTTGTTGCATTGCTCAACTTTCCAATAATTCGTCGCGATAATTCCTGAAAGCGGCCGCAGGAGCATTTTCCAGAGCCATACAAGCCGCTCCGGAAATCCATGTATATCATAATATACCTGAACACCGGCAAGCCGTAGTAAAAATCCAGACACTTCATCGCGTGTGAGGAGGATAAAATTTCGTTTTTTCAAGAAAAATAATAAAAAAACAGCAACGCCAAATGAAATTTGATTGATAACAAACCCGTAACGCCACCCCCATTTTACAGCATCAAAAGTGGGAACGTACCGAACAGAAAAATTTTTCTGAATGTTATAATATGAAAAAACATCGTCTCCAAACGGATTTGCAATTTTAGGCGCAAGAAGAAGCACTTGTGCGCCATTTTTCGCAAGCGCTTCACACGTTTTTACGATACTTACTCCGTACGCTTTGTCCGTCGGAATACGGGAATTGCAAATGTAAATGATTTTCATTATGCGGGGTCAGGATGTGCCATATACCAATCATGTGTAATCCTTAACCCTTCATCTAAAGAGACTTCCGGTGTCCACTCAACAAAAGCCCGAAGTTTTGAAGTGTCTGCAAGCCTGCGCTTTACGCTTCCTATCGGTCCATTTTGTATATCAAGTTTTTTAGGGCGCCAGTCAACTACATCAAACATTCTTTCAGCCAATTCCTTCATGGTAATTTCCAGAGCGTCCCCAATGTGTACCGTTTCAATTGGTTGGCTATCCGTTTTCTTCGAATCCATAAGCATAGACATCGCCCTCACAGCGTCACCAATATAACAAAATGTTCTTGTGTCATCTGCCCCATAAATAGGAAATGGATCAGCGCGTGCCATGATTCTCTCCGAAAAGTCTGGTATAACATGGCCCTTATATCCAGCACGAGGACCATAAAAATTGTGCGGCCGGACAATAAGCGCCTTAAAATTATGCATTTTCGCGTAATTGATGACAAAAAGCTCCCCCACAAGCTTTGTAGCAGCGTATGACCAGCGGGGATTATGCGTGTCGTGAATTACAAGCGGAACCTTCTCGGGAGTAGGAATAGGAAGCTGATTAAACGCATTAAGTCCTCCGGCATACGCTTCATTTGAGGAAGTAAAACAAAACTTACCCTCCTTGTTTTTCTCACGAAACCACTCGAGCATATAGATAAGCGAGAGTGTGTTAACACGCAGTACTTCATGCGGCATTTCATAAAATAATTTTGTTCCGTTTACGGCCGCGAGATGATATACGTGGTTATAGCCACTACCTAATTTTTCATAAGAATCTGGCTTGGTGAGATCAAGGGCTAAAAATTTCACGCGCGGATTATCCAAAACATTTTGAAAATCCGCGTCTATCCTGCCACGCCTCAAATTATCAACTAAAACTAGTTCCACATCGGAATTTTGCAATAAATGTTGTGCTAGGTGATATCCAATAAATCCCGCACCGCCAGTTATAAGTATTTTTCTCATAATAAAAAATTAAAGCTTAAAACAAAAAGTGCAAAATAGCAATGTAATAAAGCAGAATATTTTGAACTTTGAGTTGTTATTTTAACTTCTGTGTTTTTACATTTTAATTTTATTTATATCGTATCGTATCCAAGATTGCTATAATGCAATCCTTTTATATTAACAATCTCTTCTTTGGGCAACATAGACCATGTATCAAAAATAAGAGCTGGTTTTGCCATCTCACGGACATGCTCAATTTCTAAATTTTTATATTCTGGATGGTTAGTCATGATCACTATGGCATGCTTGTCCTTGAAGATGGCTTTTCCATCCGCAATCGGTTTTGCACCATGTTTTGCAATTACATCGTCCGCAACAACAAAGTCGTGGCCGTGTATATGTATATTTGGATTACCTTTCAAGAACTTTAAAACATCAAGTGTCGGAGAAAATCGCATATCCGACGTCGGCGGCTTGCCTTTAAACGCAAACCCTAAAATTGCCACGTGTTTTACGGCTGTTTCTTTGTGGTGCGTATTTAAAAATTTCATAATTTGCCCGTAGACATACTCAGGCATTGCTTCATTCACACTTCTCCCCACTGCAGGAAGCTTCATCTCATATCCACGCTGCCGCGCGCTGTATTGCAATATGTATGGATCCTTTGAAAGACAATATCCACCGACGCCTGGACTGGGAACGGGAATTTTGTCTCGAGTATATGCCTCGTTTGCAGCGTGTACTATTTTGTTTGTATCAAGATTAAACACGTCACATGCTCTCGCAAATTCATTTGCAAATGCAAAATTAAAATCACGAAACGTATTATTGAGAAGTTTTACCATTTCCGCCTCTTCAAGAAAATCAAGCATGATAGATTGGGGAGCAAAATGCTCAAAAAGTGCCTGTGTCAATGTCGCGCTTCTTTTATCAATACCCGCAATCACTTGCGGCAAGGTTCGTAATTCCTGAAGCGCGTCTCCTTCCACTGTCCGCTCGGGTGCAAATGCGACAGAAAAATCGGGTCCTGCTGTAAGGCCGGAACATTTTTCTAAAATTGGAATAACAAAATCACGGGTTGTGCCAACTGGCACTGTTGAGCGCAAAATTACCAAGTCTCCTCTTTTGAGCACTGCTCCAATATGCCTCGCGGAGTTTTCAAGATCTCTGAAAACGGGAGTATAGTTTAGAACTGGTGTCCCCACCGCGATAATATAGGTCGTTATGAGGTCATCGCGAGGAATAGTATCAAAACATTCAAATCCTTCGCGCTGCTGTTTTTCCAAAAGAGGCCTGAGACCTTTTTCATAAAAATGTGGCTGTAGATTGTTTATGCCATCAACAACCGTTCGGTTTATGTCAACCCCGTATACGCGCTTGCCACATTCATAAAGCGTTACTGCGAGAGTCAGGCCAACATACCCGAGCCCAAGAACACAAACGCTATTATTGGGAGCTGATTTTTTTGTTCTAAATGAATTCATCTATGCCTTGTATTATATAATTACTCAAACATAAAATCCCTTGCGACATAAGAACTAATGATGACACATAGTGTAACAATGCATTCTATCTGCTTTAGTAATAACTAAAATGAACGAAAGAGAGTCACGGCTAAAAAGTATGAGAAAATTTTTAAAGATGCGACATTTTTTTTACAAGATAATCCTCCAATACCAAGTAGTCCATTTTTGTTTTCAAGAAACAGTTAAGAGCATCTTCAGGTGTCTCAACAATTGGATCCCCGCCCAAATTAAAGGAGGTATTCAAAACAAGAGGAACCCCCGTTATTTTTAAAAATTCATCGAGTAGCTGCGCGTAGCGCTTGTTTGATTCTGGGGTCACCGATTGAATGCGCGATGTATTATCAACATGCAACACAGCTGGTATGCGTTCTGCTTTATCCTTTCGCACACTAGCAGCAAGAAGCATAAAGGGACTTGGAACGTCAATGTCAAACCACTCTCCAAGGTGCTCTTCCAGAATTGACGTCGCAAAAGGTCTCCATGGCTCACGGTGTTTTACCTTAATGTTTAAGATATCTTTCATTTTTTGGTCTCTCGCGTCACAGAGAATGGAACGGTTTCCCAGCGAGCGCGGGCCGTATTCAGAGCCGCCATGAAACCATCCAATTATATTCCCGTTCGCTATAAGCTCCGCTGTTTCTTTGCAAATATTCTTTGATTTAGAAACAACAATAAGATCCTTCTTTTTTCCAAGAGCATTTTGTATTTCATTATCGGTATAGGAACGTCCAAGAGAAGCGCTCTTCATTCTCCACCAACGTGGCTCACCCGCTATAACATGCACACCATAGAGCGCGCATCCAAGCGGAACGCCCGTATCGGAAGCGCCCGGCTGAACAAATAATTGTTTAAATCCAACTTTGTCCAAATAGTTTCTGTTCGCATCTATATTGAGACCGACACCGCCAGCAACGCAAAGATTTTCTGAGCGAGCAATCTCTTTAAGCCTATTACCCCATCGAATTGAAATTTCTTCAAGAAGCTTCTGCCCCGCGTATGCGACTGAAGCATAATATGGATCTGGAAGCGGCTCATTTGTCCGTGCTACCTTATCAAATATAATATCCTGAAACAAAGTCGGCTCACTGAAAAAACGATATTTCCCTTGTGAAGCAAGGGTAAGAATGTGTACCCCAAATGCTAAAATAGCTTCTCTGATTATCTTGCGTACCTTCTCTCTAAAAGAGATTTGCGGAGCGGAATTGTTCACCACATGCCCGCGCTTTGGTTTTGGGAATCGAATGCGTGGGTTACAAAAAAAATGGCCGTGGATTTCTTTAAACCATTGTTCCATCGGGTATTGTTTAATGATCCGGTCGTCACCATACGTGGCGAGCCCCATCATTTTTCCTTCGTTGTATTTTCCCAGCCCAAGATACTCACGGCATAAATATGTATAAAGATTCCCAACGCCTATGGTATAAATAAATCCGATGCCGTTACGAAGATGGGTTGTTTTTTGAATCTCAACAAGACGATTTTTTTCTCCAAAATAAAGAGTTTCCGTTTCCCGAATGGGAATGCCGTAGTGACTGAAGAATTTCTCACCGTGTCCGTCATACACAAGCACCGCGGCTTCATCAAATGGGGAGCAAAAAAACGCAGAGGCGGCATGGGCATCATGATGATTAATAATTTCAAGCCGTGCAGCCGCAAAAGCATGTTTACTGTCCCACTCACGGAAAATTTTTGCTGTTGGATATTCAACTTCTGAATTAAATTGGTCTATAACAATAAGATCAATGTCTTTTGGCTGTAACCCAAATGCGTCAAGACAATATTGTATGGAAAGTTCCGGAAACATGTATTGCGAATGCTTCACGCGGTTTAAGCGCTCTTCGGCTATTGCTATGATACGTTTCCCTGAAATAAGGGCCGCACCGGTATCATGCCCCGTCGCTTTTAATCCAAGAATATTCATAAAAAACTACTATTGAAAACTGTGGTACATAGTAATGTGTCTTTCTGTTGATTTACGCCAATTAAATTTTTCACGCACAAAGAGTTTCGCGCGCTCGCCCATTTTTTTTCGCACAATAGGATTATTGTAAAGAAAAACTATTTTCTCCGCAAGCGCACGAGAATCTCTTTCTTGTACTAAAAAACCAGATTTTCCATCTTCAACTGCCTCCGGTATACCACCACTGTGTGTTCCTAAGACTGGAACGCCATACTGTTGTGCTTCGAGATACGCGATGCCAAGACCTTCAATGTCCCCCTCTTCTGTATAGAAAAAAGACGGCATTGAGAAAAGATTTGAAATATTGTAAAAAACGGACACATCGGGAACCTTTCCCGCAAAAATAACCAGATCTGTAGCTCCGAGCGAGCGCGCCAATGTTTCAAAGTTTTTCCTCTCTGGACCATCTCCCACAAACATAAGTTTTATATGAAAATTTTTAATATTAGCGATTGCTTGAATTAAATATTCTCCCCCTTTCCGCTTCACTAAGTGCCCGACATAAAGAACAAGAAAGTCAGCAGGTGTAATTTTGTATTTTTCTCTTATTGTCCGGGCGTCATCTTGAGAAACCTCCGGTGGAGTATCTCTAAGTGGATAATATATAACCGAGAGCTGTGACGCCAAAATACCATAGCGCTTTATTATTTCGTTTCGTGTTGAATTGCTAACCGCTATCGCGCGCGTCGCATGCCTTAATGTCCACTCTTTGGCAAAACGAGTCTTTCCGCTTCCTCGTCTCTCTAGTATGTCTGTTCCGTGAAAAGTAACAAAAACAGGCTTACGAAAAATATATCTTCCAATAAGTACTGCGAGGAATCCCATTGGAAAAACGTGTGTCGCGTGAAAAACATCATACTTCCTATACTTAAACGCGTAATAGCAGATGCTAAAAAAAATAGCGGCAAAAGACTTTTTATCGTCTCGAATAATTAATAATTTTTCATTTTCATATTCTTCACCCTTTTCCTGATTTTTAAGCGCAACAACGCTGACATAAGTGACGCTCGGTGATTGTGCCATGTAAAAGGAGAGACTGTGCGTAAATTCCGATATGCCTCCAACTGTCGGAGGAAAATCGGTTGTAAAAAAAACAATTTTTAGTTTTTTATTTTTTTGCTGCATAGTATCATTCCAAAATCTTTTTCCTTCCACGGTGTTATAAGAATATCAAGAACATATAATTTCACATACGCCCCGAAGGCAAAAAACATGAAAAAGAAATTCTTAAGCGTTTTTTGCCGTTTCCATTTTCCCCATAAGTGAAGTGAGCCAAGTTCATATAATAATGTCGGTGGACGACGAAACCACGCAGTCATGGGCGTAAATCCATTTTGTGTTAAAAATTGTTTCAAATTATCTTCAGAAAATTGAAATAAGTGGTGAGGCGGGGTCAGCACAGACCATGAAATATTAAACCGTTTGTAGAGTTTAAATGTTGTTTTAGCCCAAAAAGAATCGAGATTTGGTGTTGAAATAACAAGCACTCCAGTACTCTTTAGGACTCTGTGAGATTCAACAAGCAGTTCTTTGGGATTTTTCACGTGCTCAATAATGTCACCCAAGAAAACAGTGTCAAAAAAATTATCTGCATAGTGAGCATCTTTGAGTGTCCCCTGTTTTACATTGAGTTCGCGTGACCGCGCGATCTCCGCGGTCAATTCATTTATTTCCACTCCATACGTCTCAAATCCTCTTTGTTTCGCGAAAAATAAAAAGTCGCCATTTGAGCAGCCGACATCGAGTAGTTTTCCATTTGAAACTGTCTTCTGTAAATAATTAAGTATTTTTTTAATATGCCGACTTTCTTTTACCGCAAGTTTTTTTCTATGCTTTTGATACCCGGCTTTTTTTGAATAAACCTCCTCTTGTAAATGCCGCTCATCGGGTTGCGGATTTACAAAAACAAGCCCGCATGCGGGACATTTTTGGTAGCCATACCTGTCTTTTTCAACGAAAAAGGCTGTTTTATTATTGCATATGAGACAGTTCATGAAAGAAGGCCTATTTTTTGTGCTTCGTTAATAATAGTAAGCACGCGCGCCTTTGTGGAGTGCCGTTTTAAAATTTCTTGATATTCTTCTTCTAAATCTTTTTGATTATACCCATTTCGTAAAAACTCTCCCGCTTTTTTGAGTTGATATTCAAAATCATACAAATTATTGTATTGAAAAATTCTTTTGTAATTCATCGCGTCGCTGTCAAGCTCAAACAAATCAAAGCGCTCCGCGATAATGAGACAGTTATTTCCTAAGATTTCCCAGAAGCGGCGCGAGTCATACCCTGCAGCGCCCGTTGAAACGCCGACTTTCGTGCGTGCCCAGATTTCATATGATTTATCGGGTGAATACGGACCCTTATGTATAAGCGGCAATTTGTATGTTTTCTTTGTGTGACACGTAAATCCATTCTCTGTGCAAAATTTTTGAGTTAACTCCGGAGCATAGCGCCGCGTTAGAGGGTAAAGCTCTTGCCCAAAAAAACAACTAAAATCAATGTCTTTCTCCTTGTTGGAGTCGTAATATTTCATAAACCGAGATTCAATGCCAAGCGGAAAAGGAATCATGCCGTTTGTATATGGCTTTTCGCGCCTGAAATACAGCCGACATTTTTTTTGCATGTCTTTATTTGGGGCACCGAGCCCTTCGTATGCGCCTTTGATTATTTCGTACTGGATTTTTAGATCGCGCCATCTGTCTTTCCCAATTTCAGAACCGTCAACATAGACTGTCTTTCCCCACCCGTTTAGTTCGTCAATAAACGCTGTATCGGTGCCATATTTTCCGTACGAGAAAATAATCAGGTCAGCGCCCTTAGCAAACTCCGCCAGTTGTTTTTTGGAAACTCCAAACTGTTTTGTAAAAGCTTCTCCAAACGGGTGCGGATAATAATCGGGGTAAAAAAATTCAAGTTCTGGATTTTCTTTTTTTAATAAAAACAACCCGTCCAGGACAGTGTCGCAATAAAAATCATCTCTTTCTGTCGGCGTTACGACCGCAATTTTATACCGCATGTAATAATTGTGTTATGCGTTTAATAAGATTTTTTAAATCAAAATTTTGTTTTACTTGATTATATAAATATTCCTGGATATTCAAAACCTCTTCTTCGCCCTTTATGCAGAGCGAATTTATTTTTTGAGCAAGATCGTTCGCGTCACGCTCCTTATAGAGCAAAGATTTGCCGTGTATACCAAAAACTTCAGAGAATGCTTTATTTGCCGAAAGCGCCATGGTCCCGCACGCGATACTCTCAAGCACCGCCTTATCCATACCACCCGTTGGGGTCAAATTAACCGATATATCTGCTTCTTTATAATAGTCGAGCATGTCGGTATATGAAATTGCACCCTTAAAAAAAACTGATTCTGATATGTTTTTTTCTTTAACTAGGGTTTTAAGTTTTTTAAAATACTCAACATCTGTTTTGTACACCGGAGCGCCGATGCACGTAATCATCGCATGAATATTGTATTTCCTTTCTAGTGCGTGTGCTGCCTCAAACAAAATCTCTAAATTTTTAATAGGGGTAATTCTGCCGACATGAAGAATCCGAAGCGGCGTATGAAGTGGCTCATCTTTTTTACGCGTGAAGTGCGCAAAATCAATGCCGTGCCCCAAAAAGTTGACTTTTTTACTTTTAAGACGAAACGCCTCCGGGGTCGTGCTAAAAACAACGTGCGCTAACTTTTCTGCAATTCGCAATTTCATATTAACCTGTCGGTGCACGTACCACAGTCCAATTTTTTTATTCCACAGTCGCCACAAGAGTCCGCCGAGAATAATATATTCTGGATTCATATGAACAAAAACAGCATCGTAGCGATTTTTCAAATTCCAAATATATTTATAAAAATTAAAAATGTATGAGATTCTTGATGTGCCCCGCTCTTTTCCTAAAGAAAAAATCCCTACGTTGTTGGGTAGAGTATGCACTCCTTTTTCAAGACAAATAACCGTCACGCCTTCACAGTATTGCGCAAACCGATGGATCCACGGATGAAAAAAGCCGAGGACATCATCTGCCGCATCAACTTTTTGAGTGAGTATTAGAATTCGCATTATGAAACATCATCGTTCGCACTATTTAAAATCGTGTCTCCATACACCCCGCGCAATAAATCAAGGTCCTTGTTGCTTGAAACGAGCAAGTCAATATTTTTATTCTTCAGCGCGTCTAAAACCATATGCCCAAACGGGTCATCAATTTCTTTTTTATATATTTCGCTAAAAGCGGCAAAATCTTTTATGAAACAGTGTCCTCCCGCCCCGCGCCCGCTTTTGTGAACCGGCTCCATATGAAGTTCATACAAAGGAAGCGTTCGTTCCGCCTCGCCGCCTAGAGTTCCGCTTTTGTGGACCGGGTTCATATGAGATGTCCCGATTCTTGGGTCAGCAATCATTGCATCCCGAATTACCTCCCAGTCGCAGCCAATTTTGTTGGCTAAATCATAAAGCAAATTTATATAAATTACTTTAAAATAAAACCAGTTGTTCCCGCCGTATTTAATAAGTTCAGCTTCTTTTGCTTTGCAGACTAAATCAAACTGTGCCTTTGGCAACACAGACAAAACCTCTTTTGCTTTTTGTCTGTACTCATCACTCTCTTCTGAAATTCCAATAATATTGCGAAATGGTTGAGACGCGTCTTGCCTCGCGGTGGATTCGGTTAAAAATTCCGGAGAATGGAAAACAAAGATACCCGGATTCTCTTTTTGTATTGATTCGGTGGTTCCAGGGATAACGGTTGATTTAATAACCGCAATCTTTCCTTTTCCCACGAGCTTTACCACTTCACGTACGATGCTGTCGTCAAATTTTTGATTGCGAGTAGGAGTCGGAACGGCAATAAACACAATGTCGCAATCTCGCACCTTCTCTCTATTTCCGGCATATTCCCTTTCCTGCGCGTAGCGAGTTACCCCATACCCCCTTCGTTCAAAATCATCGGCATAATTTTTGCCTATCCAACCCTGTCCTATAAAGCCTATGTGTTGCTTCTGCATATGAGTAGTAATTCTTCAGATTATATACTGTATATAAACAAAATACACGCTATTGAGTTGCATAGTGGATGTATTTTAAAACGATGCCAGGAGTTGTGCAAATTCGTTTAAATTTGAAACTTCCGGAAACTCTGTTTGCTTGATATCGCTGCCGTATTTCATTTCTTTCCGTCGCATACGAATCCCGACAATGTGTGGACATTGTTTTTTCATGTTTTGCAGTTGCGCAAAATCGTCATCAAGAAAAATTATTTTTTCTTCTGCGTGCTTAAATATGCGCTTGATTATATCCCCCTTCATTTCAGTACCGGTAAATATAGATTCTGAAAATAAGTTGAGGATTCCACTTTGTTGAACTTTAGCTTTTTGATATTTTTTATCGCCAAATGTCACCAAAATGAGACGGTGCTGTGAATGGTTTTTTAAAAAATCCACCGTGTCGGGAAACAAGAACATACCCGCTTTCCCGTGCTCTTTAAGAATTTTAAGACAGCGGTTGCTGTGTTCAACGCATGAGATATTCTCTAGCCCCATTTCTTTTTTATACTGCTCCGTATTAAAAAGTGTCCAATCAAAATCCAATAAAATGCGCATATCAATTTTACATTATCTCAATAATAGCCCGCGCGAGCTTGTCCGGGTCATGCCTGATTAAACTCCTTCGGAGTGTGTCTCCTGATTTTTTCTTCACCTCTTCCGAAGCAAGGAAATCATTTCTAATAATAGCAGCGCTCCCCTCCTCTAAATCATCCGCGATGGGAAATTCTTTCTGCGCGTAGTATGCCTCAAGAATATCCTCCGGCAGATTATTATTATTTACAAGGACATAGTCTGGGTTTCGACCTGTATACTGTATCAGTTCAGTGAGGTGGTCATTTGCAGTAAAATTATGCGTTTGTCCGTACTTGCTCATAAGGTTCAAAACAAAAAGTAATTTTCCTTTTGAGCTCACGAGCGCTTCTTTTGTCCCTGGCACCACAACGCTCGCAAGAATGCTCGTATAAAGGTCCCCAGGACCCATAATGATAAGGTCTGCGCTTGCTATTGCCTCGCGTGCCCTTTCCGATATGCGCGCTTCCGGCTCTATCCAGAGGCGTTTAATTTTTTGCGTTCCGTCATGGCTCTCGGGCGGCTCATCAATGTAGGTCTCCCCTTTTACCGTATGGCCGCTTTCATACTCCGCGGCCAAAGTAATTTTTTCACTGGTAACCGGAAGCACTCTGCCACGCACGCGAAGCATTTGGGAGGCATATTCAATCGCGCGCTCTTCTGAGCCGAAAATATCGGTGAGAGCAACTAAAAATAAATTGCCGAAATTGTGTCCCTTGAGCCCCTCCCCTTTATCAAAACGGTGGAGAAAAAGCGAGCGTAGGGCATTTCCCACCTCGCTGTCGTCAGCAAGCGCGACAAGCGCCATGCGAAAATCGCCAACGGGCAAGTACCCGAATTCATCCCGCAGTCGCCCCGTAGAGCCTCCACTGTCAGCAACGGTTACAATCGCCGTTAAATCAAAAAGGTCTGGAGGGTATTTTTTTAATCCGGACAAAACAGTGTATGTCCCCGTCCCCCCTCCAATAACCACTATATTTTTTTGTCTTTTCGTAAACATATCTTGTATTCATCATAACTCTTTATGCTTACAAAAAGTACCTGACACAATTTTATATTTGCTTTCCTATTATCGATTCTAATTTTGAAGTGTAGCCTTGTTTTTCGATCGAAATAATTCCATCCGAATAAACTGGGTCGGAGCACTTAAGAGGAAGCCATATATAACTTTTAGTATCCAATCTATAGCATTTAAAATCTGAAGATTTTTCTAATGGAGGTAACGGTCTTTTAATATCATCAATCATTAAAGTGAAATCATTATAAAAATCTGGGAAGACGTAGATGGCTTGAGCATTAATATAGTCAACGACAGAGCAATATTTATTGCTACCGCCAACAGAGCATTGAGAACTAAATTCGTTACTAGTAGCTAAATACATTAACAAAATTTCATCCCCTTCTCCTAGTTGTGTAAGGTTAAGTGTGCATTTACGGTTGACACAATTATTAAATTCTGCGCTTTTCAATATTTTTTCTTCGGCTTTTAATTCAATTGGGCCCTCTTGAATCAATCCATTCATAAATTCTAATTTGATGTTTTTTGCTTTTCTCGGGCTAGAGTTTGTTATGTATATAGAATATGCTGAGCAACTACCTTCACATAATATAAAATCAGGGTTGATTATCCCTTTTCCAGACTTATTTTTGTCCACATTTTGTATTGCCGTCAAAGTGCCATAACCATATTGAGTGGTGAATAGATAATTTACATCGTTGATCGTTGAATTCTCTACTAATTTTGTTTCGGTAACAGATATTTCAATCGCAGGGTCTGCAAAAAATTTTCCTAGAAAATTTTTTGTCTTTGAGTTTATCGGATCTTCAAATACTGCATAGAGTGCTATTGTAACGATAACCCCGATAATAAAATATAGCGCATTTCTCATATTATTTTAAAAAATTGGTGCCAGGTACCTTTTTCATTTTCTATTTTCTGTGGTTTAACAGGCATTGTTCAAAAGATTGTTTATACAAACGCAAATATTCTTCTTTATCTTTATAAGGATACTTGTATTCTAAAGGTTTGGGAAGTTCTTTTTTATAAAGCCGCAGGAGTATCTCTCCCAGTGACTGCGGGGTGTGTTCCGCGATATACGCCCCGACTTCATGGGCAACGCCTACATCAGTAGCAACAACTGGAATACCGGCAACTCGCGCCTCAACCATCTGCAATCCATACCCTTCATACCACGAGGTTACAAGAAGCGCATCCGCGCCTTTATAATATCCCGCGACATCATTTTGCCAACCGAGAAAAAGAACGTTATTTTGTAACTTGTAACGTGTAACTTGTAACTCAGGGTCGTTACGCTCCGAGCCGTCGCCGATGATGACAAGGCAAGAATTTGGAACATGCCTTTGGAATATATTAAACGCTTCTAGCGCAAGCATCGGATTTTTTTCTTTTTCAAGCCGCCCCACCCAGAGAATCGTGAAATCGTACCGTTTTGGTAAAGATGTTGGTTGCGCATTTTTAATTTTTTCTGCGTCTATCCAAATAGGCAGGACCGCGCAGCTTGTAGCTTGTAGCTTGTAGCTTGTAGCAAGAGAATTTTTTATTTTTTCACTAACCACGCGAATGCAATCCGCCCTCAAAAGAGTGCGCCGCAAAAACATTTTTCGGATGAAATTTTTTATGCTCGCCCTGGCAAAATACGGAGAGAAAACATCCGTATGAACTTGCAGTTGTAATTTTGCGTTTAAAGCTGACGCAAGGCGTGAGGCAATGAACCCTGTTTCAAACGGGTCTTGCGCTGTCACAATATCAATATCGCCCCGCACTCGTTTAACAATATTACCAATACCCCACAAAGAACTAAGCGGCTCATGAAAAACAAAAACGTTTGGAGAGATGCGTTCTTCTTTATATTTTCCAATCGAAATTACACAAATATAAAGATTTTCAAATAATTTCCCATATTCAACCATCCGCGCACGCACAGCGCTTCCTTTGTCAAAAATCTTCGCATCCCGTGAGAGCATTAAAACTTTCATTATTTTAGTTTATTCTCAAATACATATTTCAGAAATGAATCAAATTTGAGATATTTCATGAACGTATCGCGAGCTAATGTTTGCTTCTTTTTAAATTCTTCGTCTGACATACCGTCCCAGAATTTCCTTATATATTTGTCCGTGTTTTTAATATCGGTATACGGCACAAACACAACAAATTTTTTATAATCTATTTCGCCTTCGCTGGGCAGCATCCATTCGGTATCAATTAAAACGGGAATTCTTCCTAATGCCAGTGTCTCATAAAACCGAACCGCCATATTCGCATCTCCGCGAACTATGAGTACAAAGTCAGAATTCCTGATGTTCCCAATATATTCTTTCCGTAATACCATTGGGTCGCCTTGTACCGTATTTTTATTTGCTGAATAAAAGTTTCTTATCAAAAAAGAGGTTTTGATAAGCCGTGAATTTTGTAAGGCGGCAATTGCCCTTTTCCTCCAATAAATTCCTTGCTTGTGAACTTCGGCGTATCGGCTGCGAAAAATATATTTTTTCACATCAAGAGGAATTGTTTTTGAAAGATATTTTAATCTCTGCCGCAGAGAATTGAGCTCAGCCCAGCCACAAAAACTCACTACAGGTATTTCTTTTTTATTACGAAGATAAAATAAATCATTTGCGAGGATATCGCTCGCGTAGATTTGTGTCGGGGTGATAATTTCATTTTCCGCTGCCCCCCGATATCTATATCCGGCATATCGGAAAAAAAGCGTATGCGGTAAATAAAATTGCTCGTCAGAATCAACGAGGGCAAACGCAAGAATCTTTTTATTGTGTCTCTGCGCAAGCTCAACAAAATGGCTGATATATGTCTTATTGTTTCTGAGCGTGGGATATGTATAGGGAATGAGGATAAAATCAGCACCTTCCGGTTTGCTTACAACTGTTATAAAACTGAAATCCATCTCATCAAAAATCGCCCTATACGGCTTCTTGCCTTCATACGGAGGAATTTTAAGCTCGCGGTTCAAGAACCGCAACGGCTTGCCGCCGGGAAATAGTTCACCAATATAGACCTTGGCCATATAAAGAATTTCTAATTCACCTAATAAAATGTTTAACGCAAAAATTAGAGCAATGTAACCAGTGATTCTATCGCTTTTTCTTTTGAAAACGATTTTGCCTTTTCTATCCCGTTTTTTATCAGGTCGTTTCGCATGGCCCCATTCTTAAGAAGAGTTTTGACAGCGTTTTTGATTTCACTCTTGTCATTATATGAAACAAGCAGGCCCTCTTTTTGGTTCTCTATAAGCTCCGAGTTTCCTCCGATATTAGTCGTAATAATAGGGGTTCCGAGCGCCATTACTTCAAGCAATTGATGAGAAAACCCCTCATAGCCGGTATTGAGCACAAAGATATCGGCGGCTCGTATATATTCCGTAAGCATGCCAGATGACAATCTGCCGACTAAAAAAACTACATCTTGTAACTTGTAACTTGTAACTTGTAACTTGAGTGTTTCCCGCTCCGGTCCGTCTCCGGCTATATATAATTTAATATCGGGAATTTCTTTTTTTAGTTCAGCGATAACGTCAATGAGCGCGGAAAATCCTTTCCACGGCACAAGCCGCCCCGCAGAAAAAATTACTGTTCCGTGCATTCCCAATTTTTCCCTTACGTTTTCTTTGGGCGCTAACGAAGCCGAAAACTCAAACGAATTATAAATGACTTTGATTTTCAGGCCTTCAATTCCCCACTGTTGTACGATTTTTTTGAGATATTCACTCGGCACAACAATATGGCCTGCGTTTCGCGCGACAAGATGCTCAATTTTTCTCCGAGCTTCCGTCACGAAATCAAATTTTCTTTCTTGAAACTCCTCTGGCGTAATAAATTTTCCATCGGTGTTTTTCATTTTTCGCTTTTCATTTTGCACTTGATACTGTTCCCACGCGTAGTCTCCCGCGATGCGTAACAAAAATTTTTTTCTAAGCAGTTTGGACACAATAAGCGCGGGAAATCCAACGCTTACCGGGTCAAGTGCGTATATAATTTCAGCTTCTGTGGCCCTAAAGCAAATAATTAAAAAATAAACGAGGTGTCGAATAATTTTAGGCAGCTTGCGAACACTGCTAAAAGATACAATCGTAATGTGAATATTGCGACTTGGAAGCTCTGTTTCAAGAAGTTTTGCGTACGTAGCCGGGCCACCGATATCAGGAGGATAGAGCGGAGTGGCTAGGAGGACTCTCCCTTTCTGAGTGTGATTAAAAATAATATTTCCATATATAAAAAATGTTACGACCGCGATGGCGCCTGAAGAAAATACCTGCGCAAGCATGTACCAGAGGCCTGCAACAGAAACAAGTACGTACATAAAAAGGGCGTTCGCGGCAAGCCCCGTGAGCGCGGTTATAAGATATAGGGCGACTTGCCGTGAAATATCGTGCGTATGAGTATTTTTAAATGTCCATAATTTCTGCAACAGAAAGCTCGCAAAAAACGCGAAAACAAACGCAATCGTTGAGGAGAGAAGATACCACAGACCAACGATGTCAGTAAGCACATATAAAAAACTAAGCGATACAAAGGCCGCTATTCCTCCCGCAATTAGATATCGCGCGATTTTATTTTGAATAAATTTTAAAAACATAATTTTCATGATGCTGTTTCAAAAATATGTTTCATTGTGTTAGCAATTTTATTCCAATCGTGTTTTTCTGTAGCAACTTCACGAGCATTTTTAACAATAGTACTTATCGCTTCTTTGTGCTTCGGATTGATAATAAAATCTACTTGATCTGCAACGCTTTTGGGGTCTTTTACTCCGCATATAAACCCGGTTTCTCTGTCTTTTAGAAAGTCTACTATGCCGCCAACGGCTGTTCCGATAACCGGAATTCCCGCGGCCATCGCCTCAATAAAAGAATTGCCCATACCCTCCGAAAGAGAGGGACGAACAAAAATATCCGAAGATTTAAGATATGGTGGAACTTTTTTCCCGTCAATAAATCCCAAAAAATGAACTCTGCGCGAAACACCCACATCTTCCGCGAGTTTTTTGAGCATCCGCTCATCAGGCCCAACCCCGAGTACAATAAAATGAACGGTTTCTGGTAAATATCTAAGCGCCTTTATAACATCATCAACGGCGTTCTTCTTCACCAGCCGTGATGTCGTAATTAAAGCCTTATCTTTTTCCTGTATTTTTAAACTTTTTCGTAGCTCCTCTGTTTTATGTTTTTCGATTTGCGTTTTGAATTTTTCTACATCTACCCCATTCGGCACAACGGAGCTCTTCCCTTTAAACCCCATTTTCCTTCCCCATTTTTCAAGAAACGAAGATTCGCCGACGAGATGGTCGGCAAGCGCAAATCCCCTTACAAACAAAGGCCATGCAGGCAACATTGTGCGTTCTATGTATTCGGGAGGATCTCCCTCTTGAAGCGTTAGAACATAAAAAACGTCTCTATAAAATGTTTTAAAAAGACCGGCAGGAATTCCTGCAGAGTGTGCCATCATAGCCCACATGCCGTCAAAGTGGTGTGTGCGATGAAGCGCGGCCCCTTTTAAAAAAGCGAGAATCTGAAAAATATATTTGTTGAGGTGCAAAGGAAATAGGCGGAAATCGGCAGAGTTTGGACTCATTTTTGCAAAACCGATGCGATGCACAAAAACATTTCCAACCTTTTCTGATTTTGGCAGTGCCTTGTCAAACCGCGCAGTCACCATGTGAAACTCAAATTCATCAGGAGAAATTCTGTCCGTGATTTCTTTTATGGCGACTTCCGCACCCCCCACAAACGGATAATACGCAAGAGAAAATATAAGAACTTTCTTTGGTGTCATTGATTAATGATAACACGACTGTATTCTATAACGTTTTCTGTTGCTGCTCATTGTTATCAATACTATTTTTAAAGAATGACCCACTTTGAGTAAGTAATTTTAACGAATCCACTGTAACTTTTTTATAAAAATAGAGCGGCTATTTGCGCTGATGGATCGTTCTATGGCCTCAAGGACCCTTACTGTTGCAATCCCGTTTTTTATATCCGTTTTTGGTTTTTTGTTTGTTTTTATCATTGTGAGAAACGCTTTGAGTTCAGCTGTAAGCGGAAGGATTTTATTGTATGACGGGTGCGTAATGATTTCTTTTCCTTGTTTTGTGACATTATTTCTTTTTTTTAGCCCAACGTTTTTGTATACAGTTATTTTTTTCTTCGCCATTTCATCAAAAACAATCGTGCTTTTTTCTCCAACAATCGTCATTCGTTTTCTTTTTTCAGGAAACATCCAAGAGTTAAACATAAACGCTATTGTGCCGTTTTTAAAATATAGTTTGGCATATGTCGTATCATACAACGTACTTTTTGAACGCATATGCGACACCTCCCAACCTAGAACGCGTATCGGGCTTTCCAGAAGTAAATCCAAAAGCATGTAAACATCGTGCGAGCCCCAATCCCACAAAACTGATACATCCTCGCGAACGGGTCCGCTGCTACAACCCTCGCTAAAAATATATCTTATTTTACCAATATGTTTTGCAAGCTGTTTTGTTTTAAGGTATGCCGGGTTGTAGAGATGTAGATGCCCTACAAATACACGCGCGCCGCTTTTACGCGCGGCGCGCGCAAGCACTAGTGCCTCCGCAACGTTTGTCACCATCGGTTTTTCAATAAAAACCGAAAGACCTTTTTTAATAAACGGGAGCGCGACTTTTGCGTGAGTAGCGGCAGGAGTTGCCACAATAACCGCATCAATGTCTTCCTTGTTTAAAAGAGTACTATAATCGTATTCTGCTATATATGAAACAGTAACACTCTCTAATATTTTGAGGGTGCCAATGATCTTTTTTCCCCAGCGTCCCGCTCCAATAACCGCGACCCTTGTTCGTTTTATCATTGAGGATTATTATCCCAATTCTTGCCTCTTATACAAAGCGTGTGTTAATTACCCTGAGTATAACTTGGATCATTTTTGCACCACTCTATAAACTGCTCAAGTCCTTCCTTAAGAGAAACGTGTGGGGTAAAGCCAAGGTCATTCCGCGCTTTAGAAACATCCGGGCAGCGTCTCTGGGGTTCCCCCGCGGGGTAAGTTTCCGGATATGCTATAAGGTCATAAGAAATTTTGTTATCAAAAAGAGAAGTGAACAGCTCGGCGAGGTCTTTCATGCTTATTTCATTTTCATCATTACCAATATTATATGGATGTCCCGGTTTGCCCTTAAGAAGTACGAGCAAAAATCCGGTAATCGCGTCCGTAATATAACAAAAAGTGCGCGTCTGATGTCCGTCTCCGTGTACCGGTAGGGGCTCGTTATTAAGGGCTCGGAACGCGAACATCGGAAGCACTCGGTGATCGTTATGAGACATGCCTGGGCCAAAGACGTTAAATGGCCGAACGATTGTTGTGGGAATACCGTATTGCTGCTCATAAATTGTGGCAATGGTCTCGCCGAGACGCTTTGATTCATCGTAGCAGGCCCGCGGACCAACTGACGAAACATACCCATGATATGTCTCCTGTGTCGGAACAGCTTTCGGGTCCGGGTCTCCGTATATTTCACTTGAACTGAAAAAAAGAAATCCCTCAAGGTGGTCTTTATTTTTTCGCGCAAGCTCAAGCAGATTCTTTACTCCGAAAACAGTGCCTTCAATCGTTTCAAGCGGATATTTTTTGTAATACACGGGAGAAGCAAGGCCGGCCCCGTTTATTATAAAGTGAACATCCTCCCTCACCGGAAGCGGGTAGGTGACATCTGCCCATACCTCAAGAACGTCAGGTCGACCCTGATAATTAAAATGCGGATGGCGAGCCCCCGTAATATAGTTATCAACAGAAATAACGCGACACGGTTTAGAAAAAACGTTGTCATTCAAATAGGCAAGTGTGCCAACGATGTACTTTCCGAGAAAACCGCCACCGCCACTCATGAGAATTGTTTTCCCTTCAAACTTTTTTGCTTCTTCTCCAAGATTTTTCGCAATAGTCGCTATATCTTTTTTTACGATTTCTTGAGACATATGTTTAGAAAAAATTAAATGGAATAATATACAATACTGTAACTGGAAAATGCCCACAAAAGCAACTTTGCCGCGCGCTAAGAAACCTCTCGTGGTGGTATGGGTATTAGGTAGGTGTATTTTCCATTACGTGTTTTTTCCTTGATATCAGTAAAATATTCATACGCAAACACGACAAGCACATCTATCTTATGCGTGTCTAAATGCGTTCTGGGAAAAATCGGTATATGAGTGCCAGGGCTAAACTTGTTCTGCTTTAACGGACTGTCATCAATAATGAATTCAATAAGCTCGGGGCCAATATTACCGAAATTACAAATAGTGGCAACCCGCGCAGGAGAACCATATCCGGCAACTCTACGGCCGGCATTTTTGTATTCTACGAGCTTATCTTTAAATGCGCCAATATATGCGTCAACTTTTTGACCAAACTCTTTCAGCGATTCCACGTGCAAATTTTCTTCTTCCTCTCTCAAAAAATTTTTTACACGCTCGCTTACGGGGGCAGCGTGTTTTGTATTCTGCGCATAAATCCTGATAGACCCTCCGTGTGGCTGAATGTTTTCAACATCAGTAACAATCATGCCATGAGAAGCAAATAAATCTCTTAGTGAAGTAAGTGAGTAATAAAATATCCTATCAAGATAGAATCGTTCAAATTGAACATCCCGTATGATATTTCCGATATATTCAACCTCAACAATAAAAACCCCTTGTGGCGCCATCACTTTTTTCACGTCGTCAATAAACTGATGCGGGTCATCCAGGTGGGTAAATATACTGCTTGCAACAATGACATCAGGAGCTCCGTATTTTTCCTTAACTTCACGTGCGGATTTTTCATTAAAAAAGGATGTTACCGTAGTAAGCCCCTCATCGTTTGCGATTTTTGAAACATTAATAGACGGGTCAATGCCGACGGCCTTAACTCCTAATTTTTTAAGGGGGCGGAGCAATATGCCGTCATTTGAGCCAACATCAAGAACAAACTGCGCCGATGTCAATTTACCCGCTAATTCTTCAAAATGTCTCACAAGGCCTGGGTTTACGGAAGAAAGATAATAATAATCTTCAAACATTCTTTCACGAGATACAAATGTTCCAAGCTGAACATTTTTACACCCACCTTCACAGAAAAAAACCGAGAGTGGAAAAAAATCTTCGCCCGAAAACTGATTCCTGGTCGGGTATTTGTTCGCAAGCGGCTGCTTGCCAAGATTGAGAAATTCTATTGAATTGTTTTTAAAACATAAACTACATTTCATATAAATACAACAATACCATTCAAGCAGATGTCCGCCAAGACACCCACGCAATTATTCCTTTTCTTCAAGAATTGTAAAGTCCTCTGCCGTAACAGTCTCGCCTGACTCTTCTAGCAAAGGAGCGCGAAAAACGAAAAAGAAGCCGAGAAACCCCATAAGCATGAGCCCCGCGAATCCGAAAAGCCATTTCATTATGGAATTGTTTTGGCTATGTGCTCCTACGGCTGCCGCAACTTGTGTCTTTTCCGAAGCTGATTCTTCATTATTTAAAACAGGCTTTTCTTTTAATGCTTTGGTATCTGCATCTTTAGAGACGGTTACAACTATTGGAAGTGGAGATGCAATTGGGGGCACAGGAATATAAGCAGAAGCAATGTTTCCATTTGGATAAAGAAGGGCAACATCGCCACTAAAAGCAAGTCCGGTTACTTGCGGAGCAAATCGCAATGTTTTTCCTGAAGCGATAAGCGTATTTGCTGGAACCATAAAATGCCCACCTTCCGAGCGCAATACCCACCCTTCAAGATTGACTTCGTATTTTGTGTTGTTTGTAACTGCTATAAAAAAATCCTGAGGTGTGCCGATACCACTTACCGCAATGTCAGAGGGAACAGTCATCACATTTATTTTTGCTGACGCGGCGTATCCGCCGGAACTCCCCTCAAGAACAACTATATATTCCCCGGGATAGCGATATGTGTGAGAAACTGCCGAGCCCTCTCCCCTTTCACCGTCTCCGAAACTCCACAGAAAGCGGACGTTCTCTATGGGCTCACTCTTAAGGCCAAGAGCAGAGCCGCGAAAGGCAATTGGAGCGCCCACAAGCGCGACACGCCTTACCTGCCCCGCGCTCACAGTAATTGTTTGCTTTGGTTCTGGCGCATAAATACTTTCCGAGTTTCCTACAACTGGCCCTTCAAGTGTCTCACCCGCTGTCTCTTGGTTATTTCCTCCACCTTCATCATTTGTCACCCCAGGAGTTGGTAGTGCGGCAATCCATTGTCCCTGTATTAATTGAATTGATAAGCCGTTTTTTTGTGCGCCAGCATTTTCCCCATATGAAACTGAGCCAACGGTCACACCACTTTCATTAGCCAGAGATAAAATATCGCCAATATCAGTGAGAGAAAAAGAGCCGTCAATCACAGTGCCAGAAAATCCTTGGTGCGTATTTAAAAATGTATCGGCCTCTTTGGCGATAATAGCATATGCGTTGGGAGACACGGTAAGAGTTCCTTGTCCCCCGTTCTTAGGCGGCTTTTCAAAAACGTGATTTGTTCCATCATTAAATCGCCATTCTGTGAGATCAACTGATTCACTTCCCTCATTTAAAATCTCAAACCATTCGTAGGCAACACCCTCTTCCGGAGCATACATTATTTCGGTAATTACTACTTGCGCATGCGAAAAGACCGGAAAAAGAAAGAGAAATAAAGCTAATAATAAAGCAGCATGTCGTTTCATTGAACTAGATTCTAGCAAACTATGTATTATTTTCAAGAAAAAACGTCTGAAGAAATTACTTCAGACGTTTATGAAAAACTTTAAATTATTGTGTGCGTGTCATTCTTCCGAATCGTGCTCCGTATCCGTGAACTCTTTGGTGATTCTTTTGAAACACCGTGAGATGTTTTGGTTCAACAAACAAAACAGAATCTGCCATGTTGTGTGATTTCTGATTTAAATGACCATGCTGTGCGATAAAGGCAATAGTTAATTTCGTATTCGTCTCTCTGGCCGCATGCCGCAAATGATGGAGCGTATGGTTGTAATCGCCGTCTCCCGTAACAAGAATAACGTGAACGGTTGTATATTTTTCCATCGCGTCCCGCACAAAGAATCCTATGTCGCCAGACATGACTACGTCAGTATCCTTTTTCGGATGCCGAATAATCGTAAATCCTTCCTGCTTTGCATTAAATTCAACATCACTCGCCAAAACTCCCGTCCACACATACGCGTATAAGCCCTGTATTCTTTCACGCGCGGATGGTTCTTGCATAATTGCAAGACGTAGAGCGTGCCAGTTGAGATTTTGAATGGAAAGTATTCTTCTCCCACATTCCTTTCCGTCTCCATCTACACCCTCTCGCGCTCCTGTAAGATTGCCGACATCAACGAAGATGAATGTTATCGGCTCCGTGCTTCTTTCGTCCTTCTTTTCGGCACGTTTTTTCAGGTCTTTAAGCGTTTCTGTCCTTACTAATTGAAATCCATCAGGCACTTGAAGCAATCCGACGGGCTTTTGTTCCGGCTTTTTAGGAAAAGAAACATATTTTTTGGGAATATCATTCCTTAAAATCTTTACCCGTTGAATACTCTGCCTACCACGGCCTTCTAAATCGTACACAAGCTGTATACATCCACGGTCATTGAGGTCTATTAAATAGGCCCGATATGCAACCTTGTACCGCCCGAGTTGTTTTTCTTCCACAACACCGAGAATTGCGATGCGACAGAGTTCTTCAAGTAGTGCAGAGAGATTTTTCCTCCTCGCCTCTTCGCCAGAGCCCCGGTGGGATGCAATGGGCCGCAAATTTGATAATACAGCACGATTTCTATCACTCTCATGAAGAGCGATAAAATCCATTTGAACTTCTGTCACCGCGAAGTGCGCCGGTGTGTCCGACTGAAAAAGATTTGGCTTAAAAGGTTTTGTGGATGCCACCACTTCTTTATTGAATCCAGCACTCCCCGATAACTTCTTTTTTTGAATGGCCTGTATATCCTCCTCTGTACACTCAAGAAGCGTAAGCATTTGAGTCCAGCTCAGTGATAACGCAGTGCAAGCAACCTTAAGTGCCGCGACAATATTTCCTTGAATTAATTCAACGTATTCTATTTTACCTCCATGCCGACGATCAATTACATCAGTTTCATACCTTACCTTAAGACATGAACCATTGAACGGAATTTTTGACTTTTCTTTTGCGTCAAGAGCAAATAGGAATTCGTATCGCGCAGGATTTTCAAAAAACGGAGAAAGCTGAGCGCGCGGAACCCTATTCCCTAAAGAAATTGAATGCAGGTACACAAGAACGCCCGGGAGCTTCATTTCCCGCCCAAGACCCTTCTTTTTCATAGACAACACATGTTCCAGATATGCGACACTGCCTAGAGTGTGCATGTTTCAACCGCTCCTTCCGTGGTTGCATTCCGGTGGAAATACTACCATATTTCAATAAAAAAGCAAGTTTTAAAACTTGCACATGTTTTTAGTGTAGAACTATTCCAGTATACTGGAATAGTTTATGTTGGATTTTTTATTTTTGTAAAGAAGACAGCACTGTGTTTACTAACTTATTTTTTTCTTCTTCGCTTAGAAATTGCTCCGGACCGCCAGACGGCTTTCCTGCAAGAAGCCATTGCTTAAAACAATCTTTGTATGTAGTAAGCGGTACCGAGACAAGCACAATATCGTCAACTTTTCTTTTGACATATTTGTTAAATCTTTCTTCATCTATTTTCCCCCGCGCTTCTTTTATCTGGTGCTTCTTCTTTATCAAGTTTGCACCTATGCTAGAAATCGTAAATTGAATGCCCACTATTCGCTTGTTTTTTACAAACTCATCTCTTGACATATCCGTACCCTCTACAGCAACACCGAGAACTTTTTGGAGTATATAGACCTTAAAATCGTATTTTAATTCTGTATCTTCAATTGCGTTTGCCGACTCTACCTTAAATAGTATTTCCGGATTATTATATGACATTCTTATTAAAATATTTTTTGCCATTTTCTCTCCAATAGCACCAACTATAATCGTTCCTTGGAAGTGTTTTTCTATAAATTCTTCGTCTATATTTGTTCCCCCATGTGTTATTCCTTCAACAACAACAATTTCATCATTAAAAATTGCACCAATCTTCTGTCGCGCTTCTGATAAATCAGATAATTTTCTTATTTTGCGCCAAACATCACGAGGGCACGATTCATCAGGCCTATATAAAATCCCCCAGTCCATGTCTGCTACGACATCACCGAATGTAATTTGTTTTTTCTTTCCATTTACATTTACAAAAATGCCCTTGTTCTCTTCGTTAAAAAAGACGACGCGCCTCCTTACTCTTTCCTCTTCAGGATAATCAATATGAGAATCAATGTCTTTAAGCCGTTTCTTTAATACATTCATTTCAATTCTTTTATCCGCGACAAAACCAGCCCGCTGAATATTTGAAGCTTCTTTTTGTTGTTTTTGTTTTTCCTTAATGCTTCTTTTGACTCTTATGCCATATTGAGGCGCGAATACACCTCTTTTTGTTTTCTTTGCTTTTTGAGAAGTTTTTTTTTCTTGTATTTCTTGAGTTGTTTTTATTTGTGACTGCTCTTTACTAAAATCATTTTTTGGAACTTCAACAGCCCTTGTCGCGTCTAACATCTCCTCTAGCTGCTCCGCGGCGATTGCTTCAGCCGCAAGTTTTTCCATCGGTGGTTTTAAATTTTCTGGTAAAAAATGCTCCATAAATATTATTTGGGATTTCTTTCATCGCCCGAGCTCATATCTAACATTTTTTTAAGCTCATCTTCAGGAATTTCCGGAATATTTTTTGGTTCTTCTTTTTTGGCCTCTTGAACATTTGGTTTTTGCTGCACATCGTTTGTTATTGGCTCCTTGTCATTTGCCGTCTCTTGTCTGTTGTTTCTTGCTCCGCGCGCTTCACTTCCCGAGGTTGGGATTTCTTGTTCCTTCGCCTGAAGAGCTTCTTTGAGCGTTTTCCGCAACTCATCCGCGTTTTGAGAGACCGATTCTTTTTGAGGAGAATTGGGACGAAGCGAACTTAATGAGACGGGCTGCTCTACGCGCTCTCTCGGCCATCGGTTTGACGAAGTTAGATCTTGAGAAGACGTAATCGGCTCCTGCCTTTTTTCATATATCCTCTGTGACGTTGGCCTTTCTCCCCTCAAGGTTCTTTCTGTTCTCGGAGGTCTGCCGTCGTTCCTCCTGTCAACATAAGTAGCATTAAATGCTTTTTTAAATGGCTGATGAACTGGCTGTTCATCCACCCGTCCGCCCCTTTGAGAGCGCTCGCCTACCCATGCGTTGCGCGCAGGTGGGCGAAGAGGCGCGGCAACAGCGGGCTCCCGCATAGGCGCCCTTTTTTGTTCATCTACTTGAGGAGAGCGAAATTCTCTTTCTCTTTCAGGTGGCCTTTGAAAATCTTTGCGTGGAGTGTCAAGCCGACTTTCTCTATAAGGCTTTTCCTTCTTTGACTGCTTTTCCGGAGGAGGTGCGGAGAGGTGCCGCTCTAAAATTTTAGATTCTACCTCCGCACGCGGGCGTGCGTATGTCTCCCGTGAATGGACGAGCACTTCTTCTTTCCATGACCGCGCCGGTTTTTCAATCGGAGGAAGAGTCACTGAAGAGAATGGTTTTGAGGCAAGTCCATCAATCATTAACTTTAAATAAATTTGGTAGTATCCGAGGTTTACCAAATCCTCCGCCATAAAAGTCGGAGAAAATTCTTTCTCTAAAACCTCTGCGTCTTCAGCGCCGACCCGAAACACAATCGTGGTGCCCACGTTTCCAAAGACCGCCTCACGCACTTCATCAGGCATCTGACCTATATATTGGTGTGCAATAGTAAGAGATAATTTATATTTACGCGATTCAGACAAAATATCGGCAAATGTTTCGTTCGCAAATGACTGGAATTCATCAACAAAAAAATAAAACGGGGGGAGTTTATTAAGTTCTGCGGCGGTTGTGTCAGCCCGAGACATTGCCGCAAGATAGATTTTAATAATGAGCATGCTCCCAATCAGTTTCGCGTTCGTGTCTCCAATTCTTCCTTTTGATAAGTTGATAATAAGAATCTTCTTCCCGTCCATCGCCTCTCTGAAATCAAATGAGGATTTTGGTTGACCTATAATATTTCTAATAAGCGGGTTTGAGACGAATTGCCCGATTTTATTTTGAATTGCGGGAGTCGCTTCTTGTGTATATCTATCGGTATATTTTGCAAATTCATCAACCCAAAATGATTTGATAACTGGATCAGTAATATGGTCAACGACATCCTTGCGAAATTCTTTATTTACGAGCATGCGATTCACGTCAAGAAGCGTTGAATCCGGATATTCCAAAAGCGCAAAGAGCGTATTGCTTAAAATGTATTCCATTCTCGCCGACCATACATCGGGCCAGATTTTTTTAAACGTACTGATGAGACCGCTCACGACGAGGTGGCGTTTGTCATATCCCACATCTTCCATCACATTAAATGAAATAGGGAAATTTGCGTCAAAAGGTGCGAAGTGAATAACATCGTTTACGCGCTCTTCGGGAACATAATCAAGAAGCGCGGCAGTTACTTCTCCGTGTGGGTCAATAAAGGCCATGCCATTCCCGTTTTGAATATCTTGCACTGCCATATTTTGTAAAAGTACCGTTTTCCCCATCCCCGTTTTTCCAATAACGTAGATGTGTTTACTGCGATCAAGCGCCTTAATGCCGAACACTTGTTCTTTCCCCCGATAATCCGCTTTTGCAAAATATGTTTTTCTGCTTGTATCTTCTTTCATAGATTGAATTTTAACACAAATTTACTATTCAGTCAAATCACCTAAAAGAGCCTCACGAGTATATTGATTTGAAGGATCCCACAACATCCAGCTATCCAGGCCGGCATCATAAACAGCCTGCATTTGTGTTTTAACCATATCTACTGTATAGGGTACTGGGTAATCAAAGTCCTGAAGCCATGGACGGAGTTTCTCTGGCGTTGAGCTTGCCGCGGTCAATCGCGCTGCCGCTCTATCCATTGAAAACTTGACGATTTCATACGGATACGCATTTACGTTCTGGTATCCATTAAATCCCTTTGGATAATGAGACGGGTATACCATTGGTGCAATATAATCAAAATACGGCTCTGCAAACTCAAGTACCTGTCCGATGTTTAAATCGTCTGTGTTTGTGGAGGCCATTCCAAACAAATCAGCCGAAAGAATCACTCCGCTCTTTTTCAGCCCTTCGTAGAGATGGGCGAAAAATTCTTTAAGCGTATGCGCTTTGCCAAATGCGGGGTCGGCAATAATACGCGCCTCACTCCATGGATAATAAATATCACGCATATTTCCGTCTGACGGGAAGCGAATGTAATCGTAGTTCAGTTCGTCAAAACCGATTTGGTAAGATTCCAAAGAAAGGTCAATTATATAACTCCAATATTCTTGCGCGCCAGCGTCTATAAAACTGATACCTTTATAATCTTTCCAAATTGTTTTGTCGGATTCTTTCTGCACAGCAAGGTCAGGTCGTTTTTTCGCAAAAAAGGGGTCTTGAAACACCGTAATCCGCCCAATGACATAAATATTTTTTTCGTGAAGCGTACGTATAAACTCTTTCATGTCCTGTACGCGACAGGTAATGCCGAGTGCTTCATTTAAATGAGAATTTTTAGTTTCAAACGCTATATTACCGCTGTAATCCTTGATGTCTATAATAATTGAGTTTAATTTTGTCTCCTCAATCAATTTTACCAGCCGACTGCGGATACTTGGGGTTCCCGCGACACAACTTGTCATGTAGATGCCATATACGGATTTCGGCGTTTTTATGTGAGTAACGGGTGGCTCCTTTATTTCTTCCGCAGCCTCTTCAAGCGCCGCAAGATAACTATCTCCATTGCCCGGCTCATAGACCGTTCTCACAAAAAAAGGTACGGTAAAAAATGCTACGGCGGCAAATAAAAAAAAGCCGACGCCCATAAGTATGTATCTTCTACTTATTGTTTTCATGTGGGACATGCGCTTGGTGCGTAATATATGACTGATTTTCTTTTCTCTTTCTTAAGATCTGTAAAAAAGCAAACGATGCAACATATATTCCTGCGATAAACAAAAATACGGTTTTCCACGAGGGCGGAAAACCTAAAAACGGCAGAAAAAAAATAAGCACCCCAAATACAAATAATGTCCAATATTGTCTCATTAAAATAATTATAGCATACAAAACACTATCACAGAGGCTCCACAAGTACCACAAATTCGCCCCTTATTTTTTCTTTGTTTTTTTCAAAATACGCGATAAGTTCATCTGCCGTGCCCAAAACCCCCTCCTCATATATTTTAGTAAGCTCGCGCGCAACAAATATTTTCCTCCCCGAAGTAAGAAATTTTTTTAATGAGATAAGCGCTTTCATAATGCGATGCGGAGATTCATAAAAAACGACAGTTCGTTTTAATGCAGCAATTTCTTTAAAAAGCGTTTCTCTTCCTTTTTTGTGCGGCAAAAATCCTAAAAATAAAAAATCGGATGAAGGAAGCCCACTTATTGAAAGTGCCGCAATCGCCGCATTCGGACCAGGAATTGAAATAATGGTTGCTCCAGCCTCTCGGGCTTTATTAATCAAAAACGCCCCAGGGTCTGAAACTGTCGGCGTTCCCGCATCGGAGACAAGGGCGACATTTTTGCCTTCATTTAAAAACGCCAATATTTTTGGAATTGACGAGCCACTTTGTCTTTCGTTATACGTTGTCAGTTGTTTGTCTTTTACTTCATATCGCTCTAAGAGCCGCTTGGTCACTCGCGTATCTTCGCAGACAATCACATCAACCTCTTTCAAAACACGAAGCGCACGAAGCGTTATATCTTCCAAATTTCCAATAGGCGTTGCAACTACATAAAAATTTCCCATATATGTTGACTATAGTGATAGTGCAATAATTGTCAAAAAGAAAAACCCCCGAATATTAATTCGAAGGCAAAGTAAGTGTTTTTTTTCCAGTACCATTTTTAAGAATTTTTTTGAAAATAACCTCTTTCGAAAATTCCGGATCAAGTGTTACCACAAGTACATCTCCGCTTTTTATTTGTTCTGACACTCTCAGCCGCCTTAAGTTTCTTGTGATATATTTCTTAATCTTTCTCTTAAGAATACGGGCGTTTTCTTCCGGTTTGTCCAGTGATTCATTAACGACGAGTTCCTTAACCGCCCCGTCTATTTTAAGCACAAGAGGACATTTTTGTTTTTCCAAATGGGCATGTAATTCGCTGATCTGAATATCAAAGATGCGAAAAAACGATTCTCTATAAAGCGGTCGAGCAGCCACAATATGATCTGCTCGATTTAAAAATTCAACTTGAAAGACTTTTTTAAGAGCTCGCGTTGAAATATCGTATATTTCTTTATCAAGATCACCCTCATTACCTTTTTGTGATTTATTTCCTTGAAACCCAAGCTGAACACTGCCCCCGCTCTTCCTTTGCAGCCGTTCTGCAATTTCTCTAGAACCGGCATTATCCGTTATAAAAATAAAGGAATTCCGAAAATTTGTTGTTTGCTCTCGCGCTGAAACATATCTTCCCTCATCCAAAATCTTAAACATTAGGTTGTGTAGGTCTCGATGCCCGCGCCCAATTTCGTCAACAAGAATAATTGAAAAATACGTTTCGTTTTCAGGCTCATACCAGGGATATCCAAGCTCTGTTATCTTTTGATTTATTGAATCTAGTGTTTCTGTCGGTTCTTGTTGAGGAATATTGGGCGCTGGCGACTCATCGTCTTCCAAAATTTGAAGAGTTTCTAATTTCTCACGAAGAATATTCCGTTTTGCAAATAAAATGTTATTCTGCCGCTTCTGTTCTAATGTTAAATTGCCGTAGTATTCTCGAAACTTCGCGCGCCATGCAAATTGATCAATATTCCATTGAGAAAAAATAGGGTCTGTCTCATGATTTCGGTAGCCGAGAGGAGCTCCAGTGATTCGAGCAACCATATGCTCCTGAGAATAATCCTGCCCGTCAATACGAGTCAATCCTTTTGGATTATGGAGTAAAAAATCAGCAAACACTTTAGGAAGTAGCGTCTTGCCGACGCCAGATGGTCCCGGCATTATAATGCTTCCGAGAGGCTGTTCGGGGTCAGAAAGGCGAAGCAATGACTCTTCAAGCATTTCTCCACCAACATCAATGAGACGCGGCTGGCCGACAATCTGTCTTTCCGCATGTTTAACCCAGCGTTCCATAATTTCGCTTTTTTTACTCAGATCAAGGGTAATAAGCTGGCCTTTATATTCAAGGGTATCCTGAGGCATGAGCCACCCTTTTATTTCAATCTGTCTGTATTATATCAAATAATTATCAAATGCCACGTACTATAATACAGTGCGTTAGTTCGTTTTTGCTAAACGCTCCCCTATTTTATATATATCCCCCGCGCCTATAGTAAAAATAATATCCCCTGGTTTTGCATTTGTTTTTATGTAATTCACAATGCTCTCCGTGTCTTTTAATGAAACACTGCGCACTCCTTGTTCTTTTATTTTTTCCGCCAAAGCCTCTGAATTTACGCCCATAATTTCTTTTTCTCGTGCGGCGTAAATGGGGGCGACAATGACTTCATCGGCATCTCCAAAACTTTTTGCGAATTTACCCATAAGAAGTTTGGTTCTGCTGTAAAGATGCGGCTGAAATATAACAATTATTTTTTTATCTGGAAATAATTCTCGCGCAGCCTTGAGTGTTGCTTTTATTTCTGTTGGATGATGCGCATAGTCGTCATAAACAAGCGCGCCATTTTTTGTTTTTCCTTTGTATTCAAACCTTCTCCATGTTCCTTTAAAATCAGCAAGTGTCGCAAAGACATCCTCGCGGGGAATTTTTAAAATATCTGCAACGGCGAGGGCGACCTGCGCATTTAATATATTGTGCTCACCGGGAACACGAAGTTTCAGGCCATTCTTATTTTGAGAAGTATAATCAATAATTTTTGCGTGAACATTTTTCAATGCAGGGGCGACACGAGAATCATGCGGATTTGTAACAACAAAACCATCAGCAGGAACTTTGCGAGCCAATTCGGAAAATGCGCTTTGAATGTCGGCAATATCTTTGTAGTAATCAAGATGGTCGTCATCAATATTGGTAATGACTAAAATATTCGGGTTCAGGTGTAAAAACGAACGCTTGTATTCGCATGCTTCAACGATAAACAGGTCGCTTGTCCCTTTTACAAAATTGGTTTTTTGCTCCTGGAGCAGACTCCCCACTATCATTGTCGGAGATTTTTTCGCGTCAGAAAGAACCCTGCCAATCATTGCTGTTGTTGTTGTTTTGCCGTGCGTACCCGAAACGGCAATAGTAAACATTCCTTCTGAAATAATCCCAAGCGCTTCGGGATATGAAATAGTCGGTATGTTGAAGGCTCGCGCTTTTTTAAGTTCCGGGTTGCTATCCTCCACGGCGATCGTGTAAACAACCACGTCTATATCAGAAGTTATATTTTCTTCTTTTTGTCCAATAAAAATACGCGCTCCCTTCTCTTCTAGTTGTTTCGTGATCAAAGATTCACTTCTATCAGAGCCAAAAACTTCTTTGCCTTTAGAGAGCATCATGCGGGCAAGCGCAGACATACCAATGCCTCCAATTCCAATAAAATATATCTTTTTTTTAGAATTAAGATCTAAATTTTTTGTCATATTTACTTTTCCTTCTTTTAAACTTACCCGTTATAAGGTGCCAAGCAAACCGGCCGTCTTTATAGACAACTGGCGAAGCTAGAACATTTCCACAATCGCATAAAAGATTTTTCTTTATATTGATAGTCTTTGGTAATATAACACGATTTTCGTAACATCTCTTTAGCCACCCAGGACCATCTTTTTGATATACAAGCACTGTCCTATTGCAGCCCGTGCATACAATATCACATATTTTTGTCACCCCTCCTCTTTTTTTAAAATATGTATCTTTTTTAATTTTTTTAAATCGTAATTCCTGAATCATAAATTATTGACCAATTTAATAAACTGCTCTCCCCTATCAAACTCATTTTTGAATAAACCAAATGACGCAAACGCGGGAGAAAATAAGATAGTATCACCTTTTTCTGCCTCACCCATCGCCACATCAACCGCTTCTTTTAAATTCTTAACATTCTGAAATCTGAAATCTGAAATCTGAAATCTGAAATTGGCTGTCCCTGTTCCCGGCAAAAGTATTATCGCTTTGCAATATTTTGGAATCTCTTCCATAAATTTTGACATATCTAAACCTTTGTCGGCGCCGCCCATGATTAAAATTATTTTAGGTTGTGGGTTGTGGGTTGTGGGTTGTAGAGCGCGAAGTGCCGCAATCGTCGCATCAGGCGTTGTCGCCGTTGTGTCATTATAAATTTTCACACCACCCACTTCCCGAAGAAACTCAAGGCGGCCGGAAACTCCTCTAAAATCTTCAACAACATCTTTAATAATCTCATCCGAAATACCGAGCGTCCGTGCCGTAGTAATCGCAATCGCGCAGTTTTCTGTGTTATGTTCACCCAATAATTTCAATTTCCAATTTTTTGGAAAATCTTCCGCAATTATGACATTACTTTTTATTTTTTCCTCATCAGAAACTGTATCAATATATTGATATAATTCAGATGTTGTGATTAAAAAATCATTTTTTGTTTGATATTTAAAAATATTTTCTTTATCGCGCCAATACGCCCGCATGTCACCTTTATAATAATTCAAATGGTCGGGCATAAAATTTGTGAAAACCGCCATCTGCGGACTTGTTTTTCGTTCTCCAAATCCTTGTAACTGCCACGAGTCAAGCTCTAAAACGGCATAATCACCCTTTTTCGCTTCTTTAAGAAACGCGAGTGTTGAAATACCACGAACATTTCCTCCTAAAAACACTCGCTTTCCAGATTTTTGCAGTATTTGAAATAATAAGTTTGCGACAGTCGTCTTTCCCCTCGTTCCCGTCACACCAACAACATACGCTCCTGAAAGTGCTGCAAAAAGTGCCGTACTCATTTCAATCGAAATTCCATTTTTGCGAGCTTCCGCAATGTATAGCGAATCAAGCGGAACTCCTGCTGCTTTTATTACCACATCTCTATTTTTAAAATCTTCCATTCTGTGCTCCCCCAATACAAAAGTAATATTTTTATATTTTCGGAGCCTTTCAAGCGACGACCCGAGCTCGGTCGAGGGTTTAAGATCCGTAATAATAAGTTCTGCCCCGCATTCCGCCAAAAACTCCGCATCTCCCACACCGCGTCCGAGAACACCTAAACCAAGCAGGGTTATTTTCTTGTTTTTGAAGTATGCACAATAATCCATTGACTTCATAATATCAGAAAAAGCGGCCCGATGAATATCAGGCCGCTTATACTTTAATTAAGCCGCATCACTAAAACTCCATTTCTTCCCTTATCTCCGCGGCGGTGAGACCACCACATGGGCTTGTCTTTAGAAATTAAGTCCGAATATGTGCACGCTCCGTCGTGCCAAATATTTTTTTCTTGAACCCCAGCTTCACGAAGTTGCATTGAAATAAGTTCAAACAAATTCAGTTGCCCCTCGGGAAGGTTCGGTCCAAAACATTTTCTTCCCCAACGCTTGCAAACATATTTTATCAATTGCTCATTTTTGTCTTGGTGTGGAGTGCCTTCAATCGGATGAATAAAATACTGCTCTCCAATGCCACAAAAAATGCTCGCATATATTTTTTGAGGATTACATCGGAGCAGCTTAAGTCCTTCGTAAACGACGCTCTCAACGCCCGGATGCGTCGTATTTCCCGAAAGCAACCCATCGTCGAGAAGACAATTCCTTCCGGCGTGAGTTGCAACCATTTTCCCCTCAGATGACTGGAGCACCAATGTCGGACAATCTGCGGGGGCAATGAAAAAAGCGGATTGTGATGGAATTAAAACACCATCCGCATCAATACCATAAGAAACTTTTCTTCCGTTACATATCATTACTTTTGTGAAGCAATCTTTGTCAACAATCATTTTGCTTGCGCTGGTAACCCTTGGGGCAAAAACTCTTAAAACACCATGTTCTCGGGCATGTCCCGTAATAATATCGAGTCCAGCTGTATTGCTAACAAGTGATAAAAAGTTATTGGGTTTGCCAAACAACAGTATCTTTGTTTTTAATCCGCCCCATTCATGTTCATATGTCTTTGTTGGAGAAACTTCTGTATACTCTCCTCCCATTAGTAATTCCTTCGTTACTTGAACGTCTACGCAATAGAATACGGCAAGGATATCTTAAAAACAAGGCCCTAAAAGAGTGGTATACTTATTTTTATGATAGGGGTTTTGCTTGTTCTCGTTTCTTCTTTTTTTGAAGAAATCAGCGATTCAATAGGAAAACATACCGTTAGCCAAAAAAAAGAAAGTCTGTACACGTTTGGATTTCTCGCGCTCTTGTGGGGAACAATTTTCCTCTTAATTTCAGGTTTTATCCGGGATGCGTTTATTTTCTCTTCCGCTTCAATTCCTACACTTGGCATCCGAATAATTCTTGAAATAGTTCAGTTGCACGTAACACTGCTTGCAATAACTGTGGCAGAGAGAAGCACATTTGGTTTTTTACGGATTCTTACCATTCCTCTTCTTTTGGCTGTTGATGTATTCCTTGGATATTCAATAGGAACGTATGAAATCTGGGGCATTGGACTTATCGTGTTGGCGCTTATAGTTTTATTTATAAACCATGGAATTAAAAAAAGTGGGGCGGGGTTGGTTTTGTTTATTGCCATAAATGCAGTCGCTACAATATCGTTATATAAGTATAATATTACTCATTTTAATTCAGTCGAGGTTGAGCAGGGTATTGTGTATATTGCCCTGCTTATCTATTCCTTCGCTATGGCAAAAATAGTTGCGAAAGAAAATCCTGTTACATTTTTATTAAAGCCCCTGTTTCTTGGCCAATCTATTGCCGCCGGAATCGGAACAATATTTATCAGTTTTGCGTATCTTTTTGGAGCCGCATCTGTCATCACTACCGTAAAACGTGCCGCAGCAATACTATGGGCAATGCTTTCAGGGGGAGTGTATTTTAAAGAAAAAGGATTTTTTGTAAAAGCGCTTTCGCTCTTGCTTATTATCATCGGTCTTATATTTTTGGCACTTTGAGAGAACGCTTGTGCCCCCAAAACAAAACACCTTGATGTACATCAGGGTGTTTTGTTTTGATGCTGGAGGGGAGACTTGAACTCCCACGGGCTTGCGCCCATAGCGCCCTGAACGCTACGTGTCTGCTCCTGAAACTGTTTGCGAGCGTAGCGAGTATTACAGTTTCACAATCCCGTTATACAGAGTGCGACCGGGTTGAAATAAAGAAGTGGGTAGGGCGAGACTTGAACTCGCACACCAGTGTTGGTACATGGCCCTGAACCATGCGCGTCTACCAATTCCGCCACCTACCCAATAAATTTGACACCAAACGCTCGCAAACAAATGGGATCCTTGAAACATATAATCGCGCTTCGCGCTCTGTATGTTTCGGGACAATTCCACCACTCCAGCAAAATTATTTTTTAGAAAATAATTTTATTGTTTCTGCGACCTCGTCGCAAATGCCGTCTATGCAGTCGTATTGCTTCACCTCATCCGCGTTCACCCATTTATAATCGGTAAAAGAGCCTTTTTCAAGTACTACATCGCCGCTTTTGTATTTTGCGGAAAATTTTACAAGAATAACGGGCGTCTCGTCAGGGCGCACGAACGCGACGCTGTTTATATAGTGAAGTTCACCTCCAATTTCAATCCCCGCCTCTTCCTTTGTTTCCCGCTTGAGTAATTCCTCAATCGCATTTTCAAAATCCAAAACATCACCATTGATGCGTGTCGGATTTTCAACGGGTAAATTCGCCCATTCAAGTTTTCCGCCAGGAACGGCATATCGCCCCGGATGCACTTTTTCCCTCTCGTCCCTTTTTAAAATAAGACACCGCCCGTCGGACTCCCGATAGACCACGACATTACCAACAAAATAAAATAATTTGTCTTTCTTTGCGTTATCCAAACTAATTTTAGACGCGGGCATAGATTAAATCCCTGAGTGCTGACCAGCCGGGATCCGCTCAGGGCCTTTGTTGACGTAGCGGTTTATGAAGTCGCGAATGCGTTTCAAATCAGTGTCATCAACGGTGCCATCTTCAAGGTTAAACGTGTCGAGCCTCCCCCATGATGCAAGTGCAATATCTGTTTCATTTGCATCCCGTTTTGTCACGACCGCAAGCGCGGTTGGTACCTTACGAAGTTTGTCTGCTTCCGCTCCAATACGAGGGTTATATGAAACCCACACGAGTCCGTGTTCCATGCTGTGAATAAGATGGCCGTCAGCAATTTCTTCCGTTCGAAATCCTGGTTTTGCTGGGTCTGCGTAATGGGGTCCCGATGTCGGAGGATTTGAATTATACACTTCATGAGACGCACCAATCTGAATGTGCTCTGCGCCCATAAGCGGAATCTCACGGCTAAAATCTTCTTCAGGAATGTTCTTTTTGACGAATGAATACCCCAAAAATACAAGAATGACAAGAATTGCCAATGAAACAAACCATGTTATAAAGCGCTTAAATACTTTTTTCTGCGCAAGCGTTTGGTTCGATTTATTTCTCTCTTTTTCTTTTAATTGTTTTTTTTCTTCATACGACATATTTTTTTCTGTATTTTGTTCCATTTTTTTATTATATATTTTTACTAATAATTAACGATGCGAGTGGAAGGAATCGAACCTTCGACCTCTGTCTTATCAGGACAGCGTTCTACCACTGAACTACACTCGCGCAGAGCGTTTTAAAACACAAGTGTTCAAAGATCTTTATATACCAAAACATAGTATCAAAAGTTTGCTCATTTGCAAAATTTTTTTTGTTCTGCTATTATATATTCCGTTCCCATAACCACAGCCACTACTATGGAGGATACTTCGTGGGAGCAACGACCTGATGTGTAGGTATAAAAACGGACGACGGCTCGCAAGAGGCAAGACACGAGAATCAAGGAAAAAAAACGACCCCTTTTCTGGAACAAAGCGAAGTCCTTCTTTTAGCTCCGAAGCTGCTGCAACAAAAAACCACACAAAGGAACGAAGGGCTGAGAGGGCTTTTAATAAAATGTCGGAAGAGGCACGAGAGAGAATTCGAAAGGAAAGGAAGAAGCGAGCGCGTCGTAGAAATCTTATGGCTTTGTCTGCTGCAATAGTGTTTGGTGGAGTGCGTCCATAAATATATCGCGCGGGAAAACTGTCCCGCGCTTTTTAATTTTCTATGTTAATATGTATGAGTATGACTCCAAAAATAATCGGTATATATCATAAAGACTGCCTTGACGGAACGACAGCGGCCGCCGTGCTTCTGAAAAAATTTCCAAAGGTTATATTGTGCCCCCTTTCACATAGATATACACAAAAAGAGTTAGGAAATATTGTAAAAGAAACCAGCGCGTCAACTATTGTTTTTATCGTTGATTTTTCTTTGCGTGAAAGTGATACAGAAAAACTTATAACAAAAGCGCAAGAAATCATAAATATAGATCATCATATAGGTGCGGAAGAAATGCTCCGTATACTTGATAAAAAATATGAAACATTTAACTATATTTTTGACAATAATCGCTCTGGCGCTTCATTAACCTGGATTTATTTTTATGGAAAGAAAAATATTCCAAAAATAATTCAGTATGTTGAGGATAGTGATTTGTTTCGTTTTTTATTGGGAAATAAAACCCGATATGCCTCAAGTTATCTGTATAGCCTCTCAGGGAAGCCCCGAGAAATACTTTCGCTTATAAAAAAAGGAGAAGAGGCGGTAAAAAAAATACTGCAAAAAGGCAAATTGATTTGGGAATATCGTGATGAACTTGCGAAACTTCTTCTTAAAACAGTCAGTCCTTTTACTATTAAGGTTGGAAAATATATTGTTCCCATACACAACACGCCTGAATTTTTAAGGTCAGACGTTGGAAACGCACTTGCGGTAAAACTTAAAAAAACAGTTGCAACATTTGTTATAAACGATGACACTGTACGTTTTCACTTTCGTGGAACCAATGACCATACCCCTTCCGCACTTGATTTGGCAAAAATATTGGACGGCGGCGGACATAGAAACGCTGCCGCCGCTTCAGTGTCGCTTAAAGATTTCTGTAAAATGATTGTTTATAAAAAATAAAAATGGAAAGGCCCGACGCGTCGCGTCGGGCCTTTTTGTTTTTTAACTTAGAAAGATCGCGCAAAATACGCCTATCGCCAACAAAACCATGCAAAAAATAAATAAGCCCCTGAGAATGATATTGTTTTCTCCATACATGATGGCCTCCCTATAATACAATCTCTATTTAAATAATAAAATAATATCATTAAAATAGCAAGGAGTATTAAAAGTGAAAGGGCCCGGTTATTATCCGAGCCCTTTTTTGTCTGCGCTGTGAATTTACCTCCCGAACGAGTCCGCCCACTCGTGATAGAGCGGCGCAAGCTCTTGCGAGGCGAGCGTCACGGCCGCGATTGCGGCTATGACAAACAACGTCCAGAAAAGCGGATGGCGAAGCGTGTCACGGAGCATTGGCATCCTCCTTTTCTTGCCTCTCCTCCTCGGAGCTGAGATACGCAATTCCGAAAAGGGCGATGGCGAGAAAGAATGACAGGAGCATCCCCAAAAACAGGTGTATGCTCCTCTGGTTGGCCGTGAATGAGTCAACGGTCACGACGCCGAGAAGCATAGGAACCTCCGGGATATACGTAAGCTCCACAGCAACTCCGAGCACCGCTAGAAGTCCGCCGTAGGCAAGACACAACCAGCCCATCACGTTTCCAAAAACTACCTTGAATCTCATTTGAATCTCCCTATTTGACCCGTTGGTGGTGATGCCGCTTCCCTTTCTCAAAACCGCAGTCGTGCTTTGTGCCCGTGGTTTGGTCAACCACATACAGGCACTCTTGCGACGACTGGGATTCAATGACGACGGGAAAAGTGGCGTCTGTTGCGATCGCTCCGATGACGAGGAGCGCGAGAGCGGCGACAAACATGCCCGCCGCAACGAATTCTTCTACCTTAGGCATCCTGAGTACTCCTCTCTCAATGCCTCCCTTGAACTATTTTAATTATATCATATTAAAAATATAAAGTCAATATCAAAAACCCCTTATTTTAAGGGGTTTTTGATCAATCTTTAAGCTATTCTGCCCTAATGCCTAGCACCTAAAGAGCCTTTACTAACATTTTTTCTTTTGTTCCGTTCATCCGGTCTTTCCCGAATGTCACATTGAAATTTAAAGATTCACAATGATTATCTATCTCTCGCGCCTTACTTGTGATAAGAACACGAGCATCGCCTAGTAAGCTGAGCACATAACGCAAGGCGTTATGTGCTCGGCGTTTACTTAGAAATTGTTCCACGAGCAGCTTCCGCTACCCGTGCCTTGTTACGACTTCGTCCCTGTCACCGAATTCACCTTGGACCCCGCTTGCGCGGAGACATCGGGTGCTCCCGGCTCCCTTGACGTGACGGGCGGTGAGTACAAGACTTGGGAACGTATTCACCGCGGTATAGCTGACCCGCGATTACTAGCGATTCCGACTTCATGAGGTCGAGTTGCAGCCCTCAATCTGAACTGAGGCCACTTTTATAAGGATTGGCTCGGGGTTACCCCGTCGCAACCTGTTGTAGTGACCATTGTATCAAGTGTGCAGCCCAGGGCATCAGAGGGACATGCTGACCTGGCGTCATCCCCACCTTCCTCCAACTTACGCGGCAGTCTCGCCTGACAAATATAACAGACGATAGGGGTTGCGTTCGTTTCCCCACTGAAGGGAACAACTCAAGCCACGAACTGACGACGGCCATGCATCACCTGTTCAACTGCCCTTGTGAGGCCCCGAAAGTTTCCTCTCGGGTTCAGTTGAATGTCTAGCCCTGGTAAGGTTCTTCGTTTGTTGTCGAATTGAGCCACTTGATCCACCGCTTGTGCAAGTCCCCGTCTATTCCTTTGAGTTTTAGCCTTGCGGCCGTACTTCCCAGGCGGTTCTCTTAACGCGTTAGCTTCGCCTCCCCTATTGCCTTCGCCTTTGGTGTTCCCCATGATATCAACGGATTTCACCCCTACACCATGAGTTCCATAGACCTCTCGCACCCTCGTAAGTCTTGCCGTTTCTTTTGCGATTCCCCGGTTAAGCCGAAGTATTTAACAAAAGACTAACAAGACCACCTACACACCCTTTACGCCCAGTAATTCCGGATAACGCTTGGACCACTCGTATTACCGCTCCTGCTGGCACGAGTTTAGGAGGTCCTTATTCATGAGGTACCGTCAACCAGACACACAATAAGCACTATTTTCTCAAAAGGAAAATACCACACATTGTGTGTCTGACTTCCTCCCTCATAAAAGATGTTTACGTCCCGAAGGACTTCATCCATCACGCGGCGTCGCTCGATCAGGCTTTCGCCCATTGTCGAATATTCTCGGCTGCAGCCACCCGTAGGTGTATGGCCCGTATCGCAGTGCCATCGGTGGGGGTCAGCCTCTCAGCTCCCCTATGATAGCCCGCAGGCCGCTCCCAAAGCGATAAATCTTTACTCCGACGCCTTTCGGGTCGGAGACTATTGGGAATTACCCCGTCTTTCGACGAGCTATGCCCAACTTTGGGGTGCGTACCTACGTATTACTACCTCGTCTGCCGGTTGCCCTTGCGGGCCCCCTTGACTTGCATGCCTTATCCACGCCGCCAGCGTTCATCCTGAGCTAGGATCAAACTCTACATAAGAAAATTTGTTTTGTGAGTTTTAAATTACAAAACAAACTTTAGTCCCCTTCTTTTCGCGCAAGCGCGCAAAAGGAGGGGACACTCAAAGTTGCAACCAATCGCTTGCGCTCTTGGGCAACTTTGGTGAACGGAACAAAAGAAAAAATATTAACTGTCTTTGAACCTTACTTTAAATCATGTAACTCAAAATTTGTAACTCATAGCGCAAGAATTTTTTAATTTCTTGCGTTTCATGATACGAGTTACATGATTTACGATTTAGTTGTCAAAGGACACACAAAAGTGCCCCGTGGCACTTCAGAAACCATTATATACATATGAGAAAACAAGTCAACTCTCTCTAGATATGATATGGCCAAAGTAAAACGAAGGCTTTTGCCTTCGTTTTAACGTTTAGAAAACTCGTGTTGAACAAGGTATACATGGGCTAGGGGCCCGTCCTCCACCGGCGCGTAAAAAGTAAAATCTAATCCCGGAGACATCTCTCCGCTTGCGGGACAAAATGTTCTCCAAAATCGTGAACTATCAAGAGCCCAAATTGATTCTTTAAAATATTCCTTCTTGCCCTTAGTACACTCTTCTATTTCTTCAACAAGGGGGATCTTCCATTTCTTTCCACTTTTTTTAATATACGCCGCAATTAAGTCCATTGCCTCATGAAGTGTAACGGGGCGCTCGCTGAGCCGAACACTCATAAGCGGCCTCCGTTTGTGAGAGCAGTAAAAATAAATCGTCTTACACAACCAAACAAGAAAAGCAGGTGGAGTAAGAAATAGTTTTGACGCGCGCATTGCTTTCTACACACCTCAGTATCTTGCGAGAGCATATCACGCCATACCAAAGAGCGCAAACAAAAAATGTAAAAACCACCCCGTCATGATTGGGATGGTTTTTGTTTGTCTTCAACTTTTGCGGCTTTCTCTGCTCGTTTGTTTAAAAAAACACACATTTCTATGAGCGCAAATCCAAAAATAAGCATGATCACTCCCTTCGATAGGCCCTGTCCGATGGTAAGAAATATACTAAAGAAAGAAATCATGAAACCCACGAAAGCCATCCACGCATGCCGCGAACAATTAAACATTCCGGATTTCATACATACCATCATTCCCAGCCACCATAAACCCCACCAACAAAAATCCAAAATACGAAGCGGCTCTCTTATTACCGAGGAGAGTTCGGGGTCAGTAAAAAAAGTAATGTATAGATAGAAACCGACTGCATGCGCAACCATGCCAATCATGGCAAAACCAGCTGTTATTTCATTCAAATCACATCGCTTTAAAAGCCAGTTCGGAAAATAGATAATGCGACTCATGTACATACCTTATGGCAACAAATATTCTGTGACTATTATGACCTTTCTTTAAAATCAAGGAACTTTACAAAAATTTAAAATATGTCATATGAAAAAGGGCACTTTCGTGCCCTACATTTTACTACAAATATCATGCGCCTTTTTTATAACTGCCTTCACAAAGGCGGCGGCGCGAGCGCCATCACACATTCGATGGTCAAAGAAAATTTGTAGATTCACATCTCCGTTTTCACGCACTGCACCCATGTTGAGCATTCCGGAAGTGCCGGCAGGGAGAATAGAGTCGCCTGAAACAAATCCGAGCGCTCCAATGTTGTTGAAAACAAACGTATATCCGGTCACATCGTGAAGCGAAACGTTGCCTTTTTGAACTCGTGCCAGCAATTGATGTGCTTCTTGAGAAAATCTTTTGGCATTGAGAAGATGTGCGTCGTGAAGGGTAAGAATTTTGAGACGCTCTCCTCCGATACCTTCTTTTTCAAGGTTCATTTTGAGCGGAAGATTCTCATCATAGGCAATGCCGAGATTAACATAGGGATAAAGATTTACAGTGTCTGTTCCGTCCGCTTCTCCTTTTCTCCAAAAACCATTAAGGACCGAGAACTGTTCATCTCTCAAGACGTGAGCCGCTGCGGAAGCAAGTACTCGCCAGAGATTTAATTTGCTCTGCGGATGCTCGCGTTTGTGCGCATTTATTTTTATAATAATTTGTTTTAAGTTGCACTCTACTGTTCCGAAAGGGGTAACGTCTTTTCCGGGGCCAGACTCAAGGTGTTCTGCAACAGCACGCCATTCTGCTGATGGCTTCAAAACAATGACACCTCTCTGCTTTTCTTCTTTTTTCACTAATTCTTTCACGGCAGCGACAAGTTCTGCGGAGCGGTGGACAAAGTCGTGCTCTGCATCCCGCTCATATGGCAGTCTGTCAGAGGCAAGCGCTGGAGCAGAGGGGGCAAACGGATACTTTGCGACAACATGTTCAATCGGAATTCCTTTTGTTTCTGTTCGATATCGAACTTTGAGTTCAGAGGTGATATACGCGCTGATACCGCCAATGCCAAAATCTTCGTGCATGATGATAAGTCGACCTGTCTTCTTAATTGATTTCAAAATGGTTTCAAAATCGCAGGGGTAAACTGTTCGCAAATCAATAACCTCAACACCAATTCCTTCTTTTTTAAGCACCTCTGCTTCGTTGAGTGCGGCGGAAACGCACGCCGCCGCATATGTCACTACAGTAATATCCTTACCTTCGTGAACAATTTTCGCTTTTCCAAATGGAATGTAATAATCTTTAAGCGGAACATCACGCGAGAACTCTCCCCGCTTTGCCTTGCCCGCAGATATCTGATACAGACACATCTTAAGACCTCTGTATTTTGAAGCTGAATTCATGAGCCCTACCATGTCATAGGCATTTGACGGAGCAAAAATGATTGTCCCCGCAAGCGATTGAATATACCTTGAAACGTCCGCTTCGTGGTATTCACCACTGCCTCCCACCTCGCCCTTTTCATTCACCTGAACTGGCCCGAACGGCAGAATGCCGAGACAGTCAAATTCAAGTTGTTTCTGGAAATACTGCGGGGAAACAACGCGGAGGATCCGCAGCGCATCCCAGATAAAGTGCGCAAACTGAAATTCGCAAATCGCTGTGCTTCCATAAAGGCCAATGCCAAGTGTAAACGCGAGTATCCATTCTTCAGAGAGCGACATATTGATAAGTTGCATGGGGCCAAATTTTTCATTTAACTTCCTCGTAAGTCCAAGAACACCCCCAAAATACACATCTTGCCCACCATAGAGAGCACCCTTCTCCATTATTTTCTCAATGGAATGACGGAATGACTCCTGATACCCCATATGTTTAGTCGCGCAATTTTTGTTGTATGGAGCCTCAAGCGGTAATCCACTCCAGTCAAACTGCGGGAATAGCGGCCGATCTTTTTCCGTACCGGTTACTACCACAGGCGGCTCCGAAAGTGCTTGTTCAATAATTTCTTTCGCTTCGGCTTCTTCCGCTTTGCGAATTTCTTTAAGTTCCTGTTCTGTAGCAATACCATTTGAAACAAGAGATTGTCCAAACAAAACAAACGGGTCTTTTTCCCAGTGTTCTTTGAATAATTTTACATATGCCTCGTCGTGACCAGTCAGAGATTTCACAGCGCTTAAGTCACCGCTCTCAAGCGCGCCCTTTTCGTATTCGGTAAACTGCTGGTTATGCGCGGTTCCGCGGAATGTACGCGCGCGCACCAAAACTGAACGAAGATTCTGCGCTTCACCTATTGCCTGAAGCGCTGCAACACGCATTCCAAATATATTATTTGCATCAACATCAATGCCGAGCGTATTGCCATATCCGAGAGCGCGCATCGCTAAGTTTGAATTTCCATGTTCATCTTCGGGGGTTACCGTGCAGGCAATTTCATTGTCGTTTAAGACAAACACTATCGGAACTCCCCCAAACACGCCTGCCTCCAAGGAAGGTTTATCCAAAAATTGCTTCGCTCGTTCAATCGCCTCTTCAGAACGTGGGCAGTTGCGCGCCGCAACGCCATTCAGTGTTTCGTGAAAGAGCCCTTGTTGTGCCGCCCCATCCCCAAAAAACGCGATGCCAACAGGTCGTTCATATTTTTCTTGACTCTCATCCCATTCATTGAGACGTATCCCGTAGGCGTATCCTGCGACAACACCGGGCGTACCAAACATGTCAGATGAGAAAAATGGGAGAATTCGATATTTGAGATAGCCCCAATGCACGTTGCCATCAAAGCCATGATTCCCGCCCGTACTTCGCAGCGCATAATTTCGCGCGTAATCAAGCCGCGCGTCGCGTGTACCGATAATCTTATCCACGGCAGCAGCAATCGTATATTGAGAACGATGGTCGCCGCTCTTAATTGAATCCAAAAGAAGCGCCTCACCTCCAAATTCATGGAGCGCGTGACAAAACACAAGCGGCGCATTCTCCTGCAATACTCCGAGAAGCATCATGGGAGACATCTTGTTTCTATTCTGCGCAAGTCCTACTTGAAACGCGCGCGAAGCCGCAAGTGTTCTGAAAAACGCCACCTGCTCTCTTTTTGGAAAATCGGGCATTCTTGGTATGAAGCGCGGCGTGCCATAATACCGTACAAACGGTCTTTCGTTCATTATTTCCTCCACTTTTTATTTTCAAGCTTCTATTCTACCCCTACCCTGCCACAGAAAAATTAAAAAGGCAAGAAAATCATCCCAAAGAAAAACACTCCAATCTGTCTTAGGCAGGTTGGAGTGTTTTTTATATTCATTAAAAAGATAATTTATGTTTTTTATACTTTCATTTCTTATTTTCTCCGCATGTTTGCAAGCGCTACCAAAAGCGGACTTGCGAGGAAAATTGAAGAGTATGTCCCAACAAGAATGCCAATACCGAGTACAAGCACAAAATTTGAGGTTGCCGGAGTCCCGATAAAAAAGAGCACAACAAGCACTAAAAAAGTGGTAAGCGAAGTGTTGATGGAACGGCCCATCGTCTGTATAAGGCTTGCACCGACAGTCTCCGAAAAAGAAGTCCGCAGTTTCAATTCCTGATTTTTTCTTACATTTTCACGCACACGGTCAAAGACAACAATCGTGTCGTGCACCGAGTAACCAAGAATAGCGAGAAGTGCGGTAACAAAAAGAGCGTCAATTTGAGCATCAACAAACCGAGAGCCTAGAAACGCAAATATACCAGTAGGAATAATAATATCGTGAGCAAGGGCAATGAGCGCAGCAACACTATAATGCCACGAGGATGCGCCAAAACGCACGCTCTCAACACTTCCTTGCGATACTTTTCTGAACGCAAATGCGACAAATAAAATAATGCCGAGCAGAACAATAAGAATCGCGATCCATGCTTTAGCGCGAAGCTCTGCCCCGATTGAAGGGCCCACAAGACTATATCTCTCTTCAGTAAACTGCTGCGTTTTATTAAATGACAAAGCATCAAACAGCGCAACTCGGTCTTCAGGACGTAAATCTTTTGTGCGGATAATAAATCCCGCTTCGTTTGTCGGCTGAATGAGCACAATACCAAATAATTCTTTCGGAAGAACACTAGAAATCTCTTCGGCTGTTGGCGGCTCTGCTTTATAATGAACTTCTATTATGGTTCCTCCGGTAAATTCTATACTTGGATTCAGTCCCCAGAAAAATATAGCAAAAAGAGAAAAAGCAACGATAAGAGCCGAGAAAACAAAAAATATTTTTTTATATTTGATTATTGACATACGCCGTTTTTATTTAATTCCTGTTCCAAATAAAAATTTGGAAATGCCTTCCGGAACACTTTCAAATGAAACAGCGAATAGAAGCGTTCGAGAAACACTCACGGCAGTAAACATTGAAACGAGCACGCCAAGCCCAAATACGAGCGCAAAACCTTCAATAATACTGCTGCCAAACCAGAATAAAATAACCGCGGTGAGCATGCTTGAAATATTGCTATCTCTGATTGAAAGCCATGCCCGCGCGAACCCTTCTTTCACGGCACTCTCAAGCCCCTTTCCCGTGCGAAGCTCTTCTTTCATCCGTTCAAAAATTAAAATATTTGCGTCAACCGCCATACCAATGGAAAGTATAAACCCGGCAACTCCTGCGGCGGTAAGTGTTACGGGAATTAATTTAAAAATTGCAAGCATAAGTGCCGTATAAATACCAAGCGCAACAACCGAAACAAGTCCTGGAAGCCGATACCAAAGCACCATAAAAATCGCAATAATCAAAAGACCAAGAATGCCCGCTTTTACTCCTTGAGAGCGGGCATCTGCGCCAAGCGATGAACCGATTGTCTGACTCCCTAAAAGTTCAACGGGGATTGGAAGAGCGCCAGAGTTAAGCCTCCCCACAAGAATTTTTGCCTCTTGCGGCGTAAACACGCCCGTAATTTCAGCCCTTCCGCCAATTATTTCCTGCTGAATCGTTGGTTGTGAAATAGGAACGCCGTCAAGATAAATCGCAAGAATTTTTCCAACATTATTTTTTGTAATAGTTGCGAATAATGTCGAACCTTCATCGTCAAAATCAAGTAAAATCCTCGGGGCACCGGTAGTGGAGTCAAATGCAAGCGTTGCTTTCTCCAAAAAACGACCGGTAAGCCCCGTGGAAAGAAACAGTTCGTCAACATTAGGAATATTTTCTTGAGAAATTTCCGCTCCTGATTTCAGAGTTTCTTGAAATTTTTCTAGTTCATTTAAAATTTTATCTTTTGCAGGACCATCAGGCCGTTCAAGACGAAATTCCAATACGGGAGTTGCCCCTATCATGGCGACGGCTTCGTCAATGTTTGTTACGCCAGGCAATTCCACAATAAGACGCTCTTCTTTAGACTCAGAAATAATACCCGCTGTCCGCTCAACCTGAACAATCGGTTCTGTAACACCGAAAAGGTTTACTCGCCGTTCAATAACATCACGAAGTGATTCCATTGCATCCTTGACTTCAGCTGCTTCAATTTCTGAAACATCTGCTTTATAGGCAAGGTGTGTTCCTCCGCTTAAATCAAGTCCCAATTTAAAAGCAAACCTCCCATCAGATTTCTCTGAAACAAACACAAAATACCCGACTAAAGAGCCGAGAATTAAAAGAATAAGCGCAGTAAATCTTATTTTCCACATACAGAATTACCTGATTGTACCAAAATAGCCTTGCATAGACGATATTTAAAAGCCTTGACAAATATAAATATTTATGATACACTATTAATGGACGATGTCCCTGCTTATGAACCGCGGCAGTGAAGGGCGGTTTATCCGAGTGCGATGCACTCAAACAACGGAGGTCACGATGTCGACCGATCTAATCTCAGTTCACGACGGCGTTGCCAACATCAACCCGAGCATCTTCAAGCACAGGCTTGTCGCAAGCACGTGCCCCACGACGCTTCCGCGGGATGGTGGCTACGTTAGCTATTCCTTCAAATTCATCCCCGAGAAAGACAGCACGAATGACTTGGTGCTTGTCCAAAGCATGTACACGGGGAGCAATACACTGCACCTCTTCCACATCAAGCGCGGAGAAGACGGTAAGGTCGTGGTCAAAGAAGACCCGCGAGATATTCGCGACATGGTCGGCGCCGAATTCAACTACCAGGTCCGCGACTCCTCAATTGAGCTACGGGTTCACAAGACCCGCTTCACCAGCGATGCGAATGCGACAGCGGCCGAAGGTGAGTCGGTGGTGGTTGTGGATGCCGAAAGTATCCTCAAGTTCATCGCCGGCTACATCAAGATCAGAAAACTGCGCTCCGACGGAAGGCGATTGCAAGCGCGTATCAGCGCATTGCAAGAGCTGCAGAAGACTCTGGCGAGCAAGGACGCTGAGCTCTCCGAATGCCAGGCCAAACTCTCGCGTGAACGCGCGGCTGCGAAGGTCGCGACGGACGTTGAGGCTGAGGCCTTGCGCAAAAAGCTACGCGCGTTTGATAAGGAAGTACGGAGCTCCAACCTCCCGTTCTTCTGGACGAATACGATCAGCGAGAAAATTTGCAAAATCCTCTACGCGTAGCAGACATCCAGTGGGCGCGGGGCGCAGCCATGTGCTGCGCCCCTCTTTTTTTATAAAAAACCACTCTCTACTCTCCATTTTAAAACACTTGACAAATAGATGATTTTAGTATATAATTAAATAAATTTGTACCAATCATCAGCAATTTGGAGGTCTTCCCAACATGAAAAAGTACCCGCCAACGTTCCGACCGTACGTGCCGCGACCTTATTTCGGCAACTTTGAACAGCCAAACATGCCAAAGGCTCCGGAAAAACTGCGCGCACACTTCCCCCTTCTCGGGGTCACAACGGCCCTTGAGAACGCTCAGAACATCACTCATGATGTCGAGCATCCCCACCGCGGACACGTGATCGACATCCTCGCCTGACCTACCACCTTCTCATCGCATCGCCCGGCTTGCCTCACCGCAGCCGGGTTCTTTTTTATTCTTTTTACTTTTGAAAAATTTTTAAAACAAGGTGGACTAAAAAGATAGTAATTCCTGCAAATAAAAATGCTCCCATAATATCAAGTGGCCAGTGCACTCCGGCAATGACGCGTGAAACGCCAATTAAAAATGCGCCAACTAGAAAAAACCACGCGAGGGGTTTATTATAGTAAAAAAATCCAAACGCAAGCGCGAACGCGAGTGTCGCGTGTCCCGATGGGAATGAGTCATACTCACCATGAGTAAATAACAAATGCGCCTCGGGAAAAACTAAAAACGGGCGTGCAACTGGATATAAAATGTTTATTCCCTGTGAAATAATCCATGCAAGCACGGCTCCTCCAAAAATAATTATTAGTTTTTGATAGAAATCTTTTCCGTTATTTCTAAATATAAAAAATAAAACTCCAATTACCATAATAAAAATGAGATATTGGGCAAAAAAAACAATAAGCATGTCTGAGATCTCTGACTCTTCAGCAAGATTATTTAAAAATAAAAAAAATTGTTGATTCATATTATTCTTTTTTTGTTAACTCAAGCAAGTTGGAAAAAAGCATCGCAACGGTAACAGGACCAATGCCGCCAGGCACCGGAGTAAAAAGTGATGCTTTTTTTGCACACGCGGGATCCGCGTCTCCTTGTAATTCTCCTCCTGTTTCAGAAGTGCCCGCGTCAAGAATGACAACACCCTGTTTTATCATATCGGGCTTTAAAAAATGAGAAGAGCCGGCACCCAAAACGATGATGTCAGCTATTAGGGTATAAGATTTAGGGTTTAAGGTTTCTTTTCCAATAACAGTAACATTGCTCTCGTGACGGGTAAACCATATCTCCGCGGGAGTACCGACTAGCTTTCCCTCTCCTACGATAACAACATTTTTATTCCCGACAAACACGTTGTGGCGAAACAATATTTCTTTTATAGCCGCCGTAACTGGGGGTAAAACAGGCAGCGTCCCCTCTTTGTATAATGCGCAGGATTCTTCCGATAGCACGTCCGGGTCATGTATAGAAGGAATTGCATTTAACACTTTTTGAACATCAACGAATTTAGGAAGAGGTAGTTGTACAATAATTCCAATATTTTCTTTAGCCGAACTTGAAATTACTTTTATTACCTCTTCCGTAGAAGTGGCTTCAACAAATTTTTTCTCCCCAATCAAAACGCCTATGTCGCGTGCGAATTTCTTTTTTACCGATAAAAATTTTTCTGAAACAGAATTTTCTCCAATTGAAATAATAAAAAGCGTTGGCGGCATGTCCCGCCCTTTTATCTCCTCCTTTAATTTTTCTTTTATATCGTTAGCGATTGCCCTGCCGTCTATAATCATTACTTTAGTATAAGATAGAAAGTAGAGAGTAGAAAGTAGAGGATAAATAATATAGAAAAGGCGCGGTTTGTGCCGCGCTCTAATTTACTCATTTACCATCAGTCTTTTTTTCGTCTTCTTTGCTTACGTCTTTTTCTACTTCAGAAACAATTTTTTCAAGAGCTTTTGCTATCCTTTCCAATGTATCGCAAATCTTACTTGCAACCCTGCTAATTACACCAAGCATCACTATAACACCAATACCGATTAGGGGTAGCGCGTCCATCAGAAAACTCCGTGTTCTCAAGCCTATTGGCAAACTATCACGCCCTCAAAACTTTGTCAATCTTCTCCGCGATTTTGACCATATCTTTTTCTTTTTTGCCGCGGGTAGTTTCGGCGGCAGTTCCGAGACGAATACCGGAAGGGTCCGTGGGTTTTCGCGTGTCAAACGGAATTGTGTTCATGTTTACAATGATTCCTTCTTTTTCAAGCCACTCGCTTGCCTCTTTTCCTCCGATGCCCTTCCCATCCATCCATGTATCAACGAGTATGAGGTGCGAGTCAGTGCCGCCCGAGATAATTCGCCAACCCCTTTTTTGCAATTCCTCCGCAAGCACTTTTGCATTTTTTACCACTTGTTTTGCATATTTCTTAAACGCCGGGCTCATCGCCTCCTTGAGCGCAACCGCCGCCGCCGCAATTGTATTTTCGTGTGGGCCACCCTGGAGACCTGGGAATACAGCCCTATCTATCTTTTCGGCAAATTCATTCTTACAAAAGATGAGCGCGTGACGCGGGCCGCGAAGCGTTTTGTGCGTTGTTGTTGTTACAACATCCGCATAGAGAAACGGTGACGGATACACGCCCCCGGCCACAAGCCCGGCAAAATGTGACATGTCAATCATGAGATACGCCCCACAAGAATCGGCAATTTCACGGAATTTTTTAAAATCAATAATCCGCGGATACGCGGTAAACCCGGCAACAATCAGATTCGGTTTTTCCCTCTTCGCAATTTCTTTTAATGCATCATAATTGAGAGTTTCTGTTGCTGTATCAACTCCATAAGGAATTTGTTTCCATAATTTCCCTGTCGCAGAAACACTGTGTCCGTGAGTTAAATGCCCCCCATGAGAGAGTTTCATTCCCATTATTTTTCCACCAAGCGGCACAAGCGCCATATATACTGCAAAATTTGCTGGGGAGCCAGAGAGTGCTTGAACATTCACGTACCACCCGCCTCGCGTCGACGAGTCGCCACGAGTCGAGACGGGCTCATCAGAAGATAAACCAAAAAGTTCTAATGCCCGCTTTTGGCACAACCTCTCTACTTCATCAATGACAACATTTCCTCCGTAGTATCGTCTTCCCGGATATCCTTCCGCATATTTATTCGTAAGCGGTGAGCCAAGCGCTTTCAAAACATCATCTGAAACATAATTTTCAGAGGCAATAAGGTTAATGACGCTTTTTTGGCGCTTTGTTTCTTTTTCAATGAGTTTTTTTATTTCTTTGTCCCGCATAACACAATTCCTAATGCTTATACTTTTCTTTTATACTACATATTTACCGCATTCCGACAACCTCTTTATAAACCTCATCTCTATGAACGTCTCGCTGGTACCTGCGCATGCCCATCAATATTCCAAGACCTATAAACTCCGCAAATATGTGCGAGCCGCCGTAACTCATAAATGGAAGCGTAGTACCAGTTACCGGCAAAAGCCCCACATTCATTCCTATGTGTATAACAAAATGACTAATGAAATATATTGCGAGCCCTAAACCAAACAGCATTTCAAAATTACTTGCCCCCAAAAAAGCATTTTTTAAAATTCTCCATATCACGATTCCGAATAGAGAAAATAGAATGAAAATTCCTATAAAACCCCATTCTTCCGCGAACGCCGCAAATATGAAATCCGTTTCATACTCGGGAAGAAAGTTGAGGCGCGACTGCGTCCCATATCCAACGCCTTTTCCCAAAAGCCCTCCTGAGCCAACGGCAATTGTTGACTGGTACGCGTTGTAACCGCTCCCGCTTAAATCGGTAAGCGGGTGAATAAAGGTTGCGATGCGCTGTTTTTGATACTCAGCAAGTCCAAACGACCACAAAAGCCCCGCGGCGAGGCCTCCGATTAAGAATACGAGCACTAAATGTTTTTTAGAAACTCCGGAGACAATAATCATTCCAAGCCATATCAAAAAAATAATAATAGCAGATCCTAGATCTGGCTGCAGAAAAATAAGAACAAACGGTATTGCAGTATAAAAACCTGAGAGCAAAATATGACGAATGTGCGCAATTTCAATATGCCTGCGAGAAAAATATTTTGCTAAAATTAAAATAAGAAACAGTTTGACCACGTCAGATGGCTGAAATGAGAATTCGCCAAATCGAAACCAACTTTGCGCACCTTTCGCAATATGCCCCGACACGAACAAAAAGAGGAGTAATATATTAATGAGTACAAAAAGAAAAGTAACAATATCCGTTCGTTTAAGAAATCTCCAATCAACAATGCTTAACAAAAACATCACGACAAAACCTCCAATAATCCAGACAATCTGTCGTTCAAAAAAATAATTATCTCCGACAAATGAATTCATAGTAATGAGCCCTGCGCATGAAATCAAAAAAACTGCCCCAATAAGGATGCGGTCTAGTAAGCGCGCCGTGTTAAGCAGATACTTCATAAAGAAACTACTACTCCACGGTCCGTATACGAGGAGTTATTTCAATTCGTATTGCCTCATCCAAAATCGGTTGGGGCCAGATAAAAGAAATTGTCTTTGATGATTGTGGGGTAAGACGGTCTACTTCTGTTTTCGAAACGGCAATAACATTATTATGTTTATCAAAAATCAACGCAGTGACAGCTATGTCGTGTACGGCGTCAAGCGAATTATTAACTAATTCTGCCTTGAGCCTAGGCCGCTTCTCAGCGTCAGTAAAAATCTGATTTTGAATTGAAAGCGGATTAACAGAGCCGATAGAGTCAACCCACTGAGGCAATGTTATGAATTCAAAGAAAGTTCTGGACGGAATACGCCTTCCTGTTTCTATTCCTCCTTCAAATACGACAAAGCGTTCTTTCGGATTAATAAATGTAGTACCGATCCGCTCTGCAATCAATACCCCGTGGTCGTCATATAACTTAAAGCTATACGAAGCGGAGCGAACACCCGCGGACACATTTGGATTTTCTATATATGCAACCGCGTCATAGACTCCGAGAGCGACATTCAAGCTTTGACTCCATAAAACAATCGGGTCTGATACCTCAAACGCGCAGAGCAGTGAACATGAACCGCCACAATCAATTCCCGTTTCATCTTGATTTTGTTTACCGTCAAAACAGCTCGGTGGCTCGTGTAAAAATGAGTAAAGAGGGTAAGAGATAACCAGAACAAAAAAACCCACAACAAGCGCGGTGTATAAAAGTCGTCGTTTACTTGCCCATGAAGCCATAATTTAGTTTTTAGGTTTTAGCCACTAGATTTTAGTTATAAATATATAGTAACAGTAATCTCACTAACAAAAAAGCGGCAATTAATCATGCCGCTTTTCTTCATTTTCTTTTGGCCTCGTGAGCCATCCGACTCCAAAGAAGATGACCGCAATAATGACGGGCCAAATATAAATCATGTAATTGTAACTTCCGTCTGCAAGCAATTCCGGAGGGATATTCTGCGCGCTGTATTCTTCAGAGATTCTAAGCGTGAGAAGCCCCACAGACCCTGACAACAATATAAGGCTTGTTGTGAACCATTTTGTATTTCTTGTACTAAATGTTACAGGCACGAGAACAAGAATAATGATTACGTAAACACCGAGGACGGTATAATCCATGTTCTGGCAGCGCACTATTCCTATCTAACTCCCAGCATAAAGAAAAATTTAAAAAGTGCAACATTGTTTTCTTAGGAGCGAAGCGAGTTAGAAAACAAGAAGTGCCTGTGGTGCAACATTGTTTTCTTAGGAGCGAAGCGAGTTAGAAAACAAGAAGTGCCTGTGGTACAACAAAAAATCCGCCCATTATGACGCCTAGTTTTGAGATCAAATACTTTGTTCTGGCGACTAGCTACTCTCCCCTTTACGAGTACCATCGCCTCAACAGAGCTTAACTTCCGAGTTCGGAATGGGATCGGGTGTGACCTCTGCGACAAGTCACCAGAACAAAATATTCAATATCTGCGGCTAGCGCGAAAAAACCGCGCTAGCAGTGATTCCCAGATTTTCTAATAGAATGCCATAATGATGAATTAGTACTCCTCGGCTCAACGCATTACTGCGTGTACACCTAGAGCCTATCAACCTAGTCATCTCCTAGGGATCTACGATTCCTAATCTTGAGGCCGGCTTCCCGCTTAGATGCTTTCAGCGGTTATCCATACCTAACATAGCTACTCTGCGGTGCCCTTGGCAGGACAACAGATACACCAGAGGTTAGTTCCTTGAGGTCCTCTCGTACTGTCAAGAAACCCTCTCAAGAATCAACGCCCACAGCAGATAGGAGACCAACCTGTCTCACGCTATGCTGTTTTTTATCTTTATTTCCCCTGTTACCAGGGGTGTCGGACTATATCACCATCCAACTCCAGTTTTTAAACTGGGGCTGGAGATCAACGTGTAGTCTCTACGGGGTCATACTCTAGATGGCTAGATGTTAGACGCTAGATTACTGGAAAAATATTCCAGATTCCAGCCTTCTAGTTTCTAGTGTTCTAGAATTGGACTTCCCTCGGTATTATCCACCGCCTCTCAGGTTAAGAAGAAAGTGGATTTCACCGATACAGTTAATTTATTCATTGGGAATTACTTCCCAAGGCCGCCGTGATAAATAATTTTGTTCTCCTAAAACAAAATTATTTCTTCTCGATTATCTTTTGGGTTATTGTACAAATCTAAAATCTGAAATCTTAAATCTGCAATGATTTTGACGGTTTTAACCCAGCTCGCGTAACATTTTAATTGGCGAACAGCCAAACCCTTGGCAGCTTCTCCACCGCCAGGATATGTTGAGCCGACATCGAGGTGCCGAACTCCGCCGTCGATATGAACTCTTGGGCGGAACTAGCCTGTTATCCCCGGAGTAGCTTTTATCCGTTCGGATCACTATGCTCTGCTTTCGCACCTGCTCGACATGTACGTCTTACAGTCAAGCCAGCGTTTGCCATTACACTATCGGCACGGTTTCCATTCGCGCCTAGCTGACCTTAATAGACTCCTCCGTTACTTTTTAGGAGGATGGCGCCCCACCAAAACTACCCACCAGGCAGTGTTCCCGTCGTTTGTGCGACAGGTTAGAATGTATATTTCAAAAGAACGGTATTTCACTGACGACTCCATCTCAGCCGAAACCAAGACTTCAAAGTCTCCCGTCTATGCTACGCAGTTAAAACATACACTCAATGCCAAGTTGTAGTAAAGCTTCCGGGGTCTTTTCGTCTACCTGTGGGTAACCGGCATCTTCACCGGTATTGTATTTTCACCGAGCGATTTCCCGAGACAGTCCCCCAGTCGTTGTACCATTCGTGCACGTCTATAATTAGTAGACAAGGAATTACGCTCTTCTATTCCTCAAGAAGGACCATGTCTTCATCCCTCCCCAGTTTTTTCAAAACTGGGGAGGGAGCACGGCGTATGGTCTCTCATATGAGCCGTGATTGGACTAATGCGCACTTTACAGTACGCGAAGGTAGCATTTTAAATGATACATTTTGTTTTCTGTTTTTTTCTACAACAGTCCCAGTCCTTCTGAAACCCTTTCCATAAAGAGTTTCAAAACCTTAGGACCGTTATAGTTACGGCCGACATTCACCAGGGCTTACACAGTCCAGCCTTTCTATCCGAAGATAAAAAGACCCCCCGTGTTTGACCTTCTGGCATTGGTCAGGCATCACCCCCTATACATCCTCTTGCGAGTTCGCAGGGAGCTGTGTTTTAAATAAACAGTCGCCAGGGATACTTTCGCTGCGGCCCGCCTTGCGGCGGGCAAGCTTTATTCCGAAGTTACAGCTGCTAATTTGCCGAGTTCCTTGGGAAACTCTCACTCGTTCGCCTTGGTCTTCTCGACCTGACTACCTGTGTCGGTTTACGGTACGGACCAAATATGTTTAATCATAGAGGTTTTTCTCGGAAGCGCGCTGTGCTTTATTTCGTTTGGCCGAAGCCGCACGATTTTCGCTTCGCTTGGAGTTAATGGCTCCCGGATTTACCAAAGAGCCCTCCTCACGAGTCGAACGCAAATCCAATAATGCGCAAAGCATACTGCACTTCGTCGCCCCATCGAAACATATTCGGGTCACGGAATATTAACCGTGTGTCCATCAGCTCCGGCTTTCGCCATCGCCTTAGGCCCGACTAACCCTTGGTTGATTAACATTGCCAAGGAACACGCTCCACTGTGGCTCACGCCTTCAGCTTCATCGCAGAGTGGAATACTCTCCTACCGCTTATGAACTTCATTGAAGAGGCAAGTATAATTATCGTTAAACAATTGTTCTTGCCTTATTGTGGCATGGGAGTAGGGAATCGAACCCTCGTCTTCGGTTTTGGAGACCGACGCTCTGCCATTGAGCTACACCCATATACCACAAATTTTGTTTGGAGCGGAGAACGGGATTTGAACCCGCGACCCCCTGCTTGGAAGGCAGGCGCTCTGCCGCTGAGCTACCTCCGCGTATCCAAACAAAAACATATATCTTAAAGAACTCCTCAATGAAGTTCACAAGCCCTCATCTTCGGTACTACACTTAGCCCCGATCATCTGCGGCGCACAATCTCTTAATGAGTGAGCTGTTACGCTTTCTTTAAAGGGTGGCTGCTTCTAAGCCAACCTCCTCATTGTCAGAGAAATTACACCTCCTTAAGCGCACT
>JACPBB010000004.1 GCA_016180525.1 Parcubacteria group bacterium
GGATGCGGATGCTATCTTCCTGTCGGTCACCAATTCTCAATCCGGCAAGCGTTACACTATCCGGGGAGTAGGCGAGATGCTGAGGAAATACTCGCTCAAAGCCAAAATTCCCATTCTCAATGCCCACAGCTTCCGGCACCGCGTGGGACACCACATTATCAAAAGTGGCGGATCAAGCGCCGATGTGATGAACATTCTCGGACACTCCTCGGTCCAGAGCACGACTATCTACACGATGATGTCCGACCTCGAGCTCGAAAAAAGATACCGATTTTTTATGGAAGAGCCGGCCCAAGAAAAAAGCCGAGTTGCGAGAGAGTTGCCCCCTGTGGGTAAGTCAGCTTGATGTTCGGTGCCGGTTGGATAGGGTTGTTGGTGGAACGAAAAATGACGAGGTTGCGAGAGAATTCAACTTGATGAATCTGCGAGAATTGATATAATGAAAGAGATGCGAGAGTTATCCACTCCCCATCAGCTTGACTACACCGGTAGAGAGCATAGGGTTGTGGGTGCGATAAAAAAGAGAGCCCTTTGACAACCCGACTTTTACTCCCAGACGATCCGACGGCAACCTACCGGCGGGCCGTCTGGGGAGTAAAAGAAACTCTTTTCAGATGAAAAGTTTGTGGCTAAAAAATCCCTGTGACATTTTCTGTAATAGAAGAAATATAAGAGATGTCACGGCAAGTGACATCTCGCAATCCTTCCGTAGCTTTAGCGAAGGAGGATAAAAAGTGTCATGGGAGATGAGGAAAAGAAAAAAGCCCATTCCAAGAAATTGACGGGCCTATTGGGGCAAAAAGGTCGGTTTAATGCATGCCAATTAATGTTACCTTCCATCCCGATTTTTTAAGTTTTTCCTTGCACTGTAAACAAACTTCGAATTTAATCTTACCGGCCTTCTCCATAGCGAAGAATCTTCCGGTTGGTCCATTACATTCAACACATTTTCCAGGAAACATTTCTTTCCTCCTTGCGTGGGTAAATTGTGAACTGTTTGTATGATAACATATGTAATGAATTTGTCAAGAAAAATCCGCATGACATTTTCTATTTTTGAGTCCATGAGGCAGTTCATAAATTTGAAAAATGGCTTAAAATAAGGAAAATCCCTGCCTTCGCAAGGCCGTAGCATTGCTTCGGCAAGGCAAAAGGTATCATGGGAAATGAGGATAACAACATGCACAGACTTTTAGAAGAATCAAAGAGAATAAAAGCTCAAGCAGATAGGATTCTTAAAGAATCCGGTATTATTGAAATTTTGAAAACGTATGGGGAAGTAAAAATTGGTGGTAGCTATGCCCTTAATGTCATGTTAAGGCCTGATCTTGACCTTTTTGTGATTGCTGAAAAACATGATTGGAACAAAGTACTGGATATTCAATCCAAAATAATGAAGACAAAATATTTTCGAGAATTTGACTTCGTAAATTGGGTTGACTTTAAGACGAATGAGGAAGATTTTCTCCCTGGGTATTATTTCCAGCCCTGGGTTCCAATAGATGATCAACTTTGGAAAATTGATGTTTGGTTATTTACTCAAGAATGTGATAAGTCAGCAGAAAACACTGAGTATTTTAAAAAGTTACTTAAAAAAAGCGATGAGTCAAAAAGAATTGCAATTTTAGAAATTAAAGAGGCTATGCGGCAAGGTTTAAAATATATTAAGGGCGTAAACGGAAAATTGATTTGTAAAGCCGTACTAGAGAGTGGAATCACTACTCCAAAAGAATTTAGAGAATTCTTGCAGATACAGAAATAAATTAAAAAGCGCCGAAAAGTATAAAGATAATAAAAAGAGCCAACGTTAGGTGGCTCTAGAGGGAAAGGTCTGCACCATGGCCGCACATTTCATGTATCGTTTGGCCGTAAACATCCAGTGTGATTTCAGGGGTTCAGAAAGGAATTTACGAGGCATGGTTTTGAAGCCGCGCCTCTTGAATCTCCTGAAATGATAGTACATGGTAATAAAGCCAATAGTGGTTGCGCCTTGAGTACGAACATGATTGACGGCATGATTAAAAAGAGACATGCCGATACCTCGCTTGCGATATGGTTTTTCAACTGCAAGAGTGGTAAGAACTGCAGTACTGTTATCGATCGTTGTTGCGCCCATGCTACCCACCACACGACCGCCTACCTTAGCTATCCAGTATTGACCATCAAGTTTCTCCATCGGACTTCCAATCTTGGCTTCGACGATGAGACGGTTAATATCAGAAAGGTGTCGCTTATCCGCTTTACGGATTGTAAATTGCATTAATTCTTTCGGGCCAGGATGCCAAACGTGTTGACAACGAGGATTTTGACACCAATAGCCATCGGTAGGATCTTCAGCACACCAAGAACCGCATTTTGGACATTTCATTATTTTTTCTACCCTCAAGAAGAATTCTGTCTAGACAATAATATATTCATGTTATATAGTCAATACGCTTACTAAAAAATATAAACTAAAATACAAACATGACGAATCACGCAGCAATTATTTTGAGAGATGAGAATAAAGTTTTGTTCGTACAGCGAAGCGCGAACAAAAAATCACTTCCCAATATTTGGGCATTTCCATCAGGCACGATAGAGGAAGGGGAATCACCAGAGGAAACTACGATTCGGGAGGCTAAAGAAGAATTAGGAATAGATATAGAGATTGAAAAATCACTTGCTACCGTTGAGTTACCAGAATTAGGAGCACGACTTCATTTTGTTACCTGTACAAGCAAGCATAACGGCAATATCGTGTGCGACCCGAATGAAATCCAGGCGACAAAATGGCTCACGTTTAAAGAATTTTTTAATGAGTTTACGGATGAAGAAATTGGTCACGGCCTCATACATCTCCGCAAGCACCCAGAAATCTGGCATTCTTCTTTTAATTAAAAAAGCCACATTAAGTGGCTAAATTTTTTAACTATTAGTCTGGTATTAGTTGCAAGAGAAAATTTAACTGAACATATTCAACTTCAGGAAATTTTTTCCAACAAGCAGCGGCATCTTCAACAGAACTATTATCGGTTATTTTTAAAATGTATTCCTTTCCGCTTGTAATGCGAAGAACATTTGTTCCACATTTTATATTCATTTCCTGTAATCTTAGTTTTGATTCGTTGCCGTCTGTCTTGACGATAAGTTCATTTTGAATATGGGTTTGAGCATAAACACTTATTGTGCTACTTGCTACTAACATCATGAAAAAAAGTGGCAAAGTGCTTAATGCAACGACACCCAAAATCCAATCTTTCAATCTGAGTTTTGGCATTTGACCTCGCTCAATGTTTAATATCTGACATTAGTAAGTATAAAGACATATTAATGAAAGTCAAACATGACAAGAAAAAGCCGCATGGAAGCGGCTGTGCTCTTACATAAACCGAGTAATTTCTTGAAATGAATGGACAATATGGTCTGGCTTTGTGGCAAGCACCAAGTCGTGGGGTACGTGGTCATTCAGAAACGCGACTGCTTGTATGCCCGCTTGTTTTGCGTGGCGCATATCAGATGGTGCGTCGCCTATAAAATAGCATTCATGGGGAGATACCCAGTCTCTGACAAATCGTCGTCTTTCAATTTCATTTGAAATAATTTTTGAAATCAGAACTTTTTTATCAAGCGCATGAAACTCAAGGTAGCTGAATAATGAGTCTATTCCAAACTGTTCAAGCATCGGAAGCGCGATTGCCTGTGGCTGTGCCGTTACGAGCGCAAGAGTGACCCTTGTTCTAAATAAAAATTGCAACACTTCTCTCACTTGAGGAAAAATAGTGGCGGAAGATGCGCGACATACGTATTCTTTTTCATACATTGCGTTTAATTCTTCGCGAGAGGCGTCAATGCCTCTTTTTCTGTAGACTTCCATATAATCTCCGCTTTCAAGAGCTCTGAAATATTCCGCAATCGTTGGAGGCTTTTTCCCAAACACCTGAAACAGAGCACCCATCGCTTGTTCCCAAATTATTGTGTCGTCAAGAAGTGTCCCGTTCCAATCACAAAAGAGAATTTTCATTCAGAAATCCCCACTATTCTGTATTTTAGTGTATAATGTACAAGTTATATGTCAACGCATGCGCTTGAGATAAAAAATTTAAAAAAGTCATACGGAAAAAATGTCGCGGTGGACGGCATTTCTTTTTCTATAGAACAGGGAGAGTTTTTTGGACTCTTAGGGCCCAATGGCGCCGGAAAGACAACGACTATACATTGCATAACCGGTATCGGGACCATTACCTCAGGGAGTATTTCCATACTCGGCCTTGATGTGGTGAAAGAGTATCGCGAGACGCGAAAAAAGATAGGACTTTCTCCACAGGATTATAATGTCGATATTTTCGCGAAGGTTTGGAAGATTCTTGATTATGCCGGCGGCTATTACGGCATGCGAAAAAAAGAGCGCATGAATCGAATTGAAAAGGTTCTTGCGGAATGCCGATTGACGGAGCATAAAGAAAAAGCATTCCAACATCTCTCCGGAGGCCTGAAGCGTCGGCTCATGCTTGCCCGCGCTCTGATGCATGACCCGGAAATCCTTATACTTGACGAGCCGACTGCCGGTATTGATGTTGAGTTTCGTCACGAACTATGGGAGTTTTTGCGGAAGTTAAATAAAAGCGGGAAAACCATAATTCTGACCTCTCATTATTTGGAAGAGGTTGAGCTTCTCTGCAGTAGAATTGGAATTATTCACAAAGGGAATCTTGCCGCGCTTGGCAGGAAAGATGAATTTGTGAAAGACGGCAAAAAACTTGAAGATAAATATTTAATCATTACGAGGGGAGAACATTTTTAATAGTATGTTTAATTGGATTGGATTATATACTCTCATACGACGTGAAGTTGAGAGAACGTTTCGCATCATTGCGCAAACGCTCGGGGCGCCCCTTATTTCCGCGTTTTTATTTATTTTTATTTTTGGTTTTGTGCTCGGAAGAAAAATTGAGCTCGTCGGAGGTGTTCCTTATATGCTTTTCGTGTTTCCTGGCATTTTAATGATGAATATGCTCACTGCGTCATTTGATAATGTTTCGCACACATTGTTTGTAAGTCGGTGGGTGAGAAACATTCACGAAGTACTTGTGGCGCCATTGTCTTATCTTGAGATGATTATTGGATATGTAGTGGGTGCCATAACACGTGGACTTTTAATCGGGTTGGGAGTGCTCCTAATAGGACTTTTATTCGGAGCGGTACATATAGCGCACCCTCTCCTTTTTATATTTTACGCTATTGGAGTTACTACAATATTTGCCCTCCTTGGTATTCTCGCGGGACTTTGGGCGAAGGGGTTTGAACAGCTCGGCATCTTTAATATTTTTATTATAATGCCGCTTTCATTTTTGGGAGGAATGTTTTATTCAATTGAATTTTTACCCGAAACGGTTCGCGCGATTACGATTTACAATCCGATGTTTTATTTCATTGATGGTATGCGATACGCGTCTCTTTCATACCACGAGTCAAATCTTATGGTAGGCGCGACACTTATCATAGGACTTATTTTATTTTTAGGAACCCTTGTATTTTATTTATTTAAAAAGGGGTGGCGCTTGAGGGAATAATGCGGATACGCGCAAATTCTAAGTAGATACATACAGATAATTGGAAACTTTTTAGACAAAAATATGATATATTAAATAGAGAACGAAAACGGAGATCGCCATGGATATGGAAGACCGTCGGTGTGATGATGGCGCATGTCACTGTAACGGAGGAGAGGATAAAGATCATTGTGTATCCTGCAGAAAATGTGTCCTTATAGAAGAACTCAGGCCTCGTCGCGGAATATGTATGGAATGCGCGCTTTCACATCCGGAGAGCATGCCGGGCAAAGGATTATTCATAGCGTATGCTTTTGCGGGATTAGACGATTTTTAATATTATCATTTGTAAACCGGTATGCCGGTTTTTTCTTTTTTCAAAAATAGTTTAATATATAGAGATATGATTCTTATCGCAAAATGGCTTATCGTTGCGCTTTCATTTCTACTCGCAGCATATTATGTGCCGGGTATTTCTGTGGAAACTTTTTATACGGCGCTTATCTTGGCATTTGTTTGGGGTGTTATAAGTCTCTTATTTCGCCCAATTTTAATTTTTCTTACATTGCCAATTACTCTCATTACATTCGGATTATTCACATTGGTTATCAACGCCCTGCTTTTTATGTTTTTAAGCACTTTTGTAAAAGGATTTGAAGTAGAGGGTTTCGTGAGCGCGTTTCTCGGGGCACTGATTGTGTCTCTTGCCTCCTGGTTTGGAAATAAAGTTCTTTCTCATCTTAAATAATTACCTCATGCTCTTGCGCGCGGTATTTTTAGTGGTATGCTGAGGAAATTATAAGTAATCTCTAAACTATTTAATTATGAGCGAAGTTATATTTATTGCATCACTATTTGCGGCATTTATATTGCTTGCAGCGAGTCAGATATATTTTTAAAAGAATTGGCCGATATTTTATGAGCAAAAGTGAAATAAAATATCGTTGCCAAACTTTTACCCCCTCTTTTTGAGTTTTGCTTCAGTCGGCTATGTATTATGTATACGTAATAAAGAAAAAGAGTAGATATGGCGAGTTTTATATTGGATATTCTACTGATCTCCGTGGCCGACTGAAAGAGCACGCTGTTCGGAAAAATGATCTTGTATATTATGAAGCATACAAACACAAAAAAGATGCTTATATACGAGAGAAACAACTGAAGAAATACAAAAGTGCGTGGGGTTAGTTTAAAAAGAGAACACAATTTAGCAGAATCTAAAAAGAGGGGGTGATAATTTTAATACTCGTTACACTCGTTTAAAATCTATCATGTGTGGAATATTTGCATACGTCGGAAATGATAATCAATCCGTTTTAAAGGCGGTGCGGGGGCTCAAAGACCTTGAATATCGTGGATACGATAGTTGGGGGGTTGCGGTAAAAACACCTCAAGGGTTTTTTATAAGAAAAGAGACTGGAAAGATTTCAAATATTCCTGAGACCGATTTTGAAAAACATGAAGGCACAATGTCTATTGGCCATACTCGGTGGGCAACGCATGGAGGTGTTTCCGCATATAACGCGCACCCACATTTTAATAGAGACAAATCGCTCGTTGTTGTTCATAATGGCATTATTGAAAATCATGACGCTCTTCGCGAAGAGATAGCAGCCGTGTTTGGCAATGACGTATTTCGTTCGGAGACAGATACAGAGGTCATACCGCTTCTTATAGATATATGCATGGAAAGAGGACTCTCGTTTGAAAACGCTTTCACGGAGGTATGCAAAAAATTACATGGGCGATTTGCGTTTGTCGCGCTTCACAAAGATGAGCCGTATATGCTTGCTGCACGAGACGGTTCCCCACTTGTTATGGGTCTTGCTGAAGGAGAATATTTTATTGCATCAGATACACCGGCGTTTTTGGATTACACAAATGAGGTATATTTTTTTGATAATGGCGAATACGCGAAGATTTCTAAAGATGCCGTAACATTTTTTAATCTTTTATCCGGCAATCATGTAGAAAAAAAGAAAGAAAAAATTTTATGGGAAAAAGAATCAGCAAGTAAGGGCGGGCACCCGCATTTTATGCTCAAAGAGATACTGGACCAACGTGAATTGATTGAAAATACCGTGCGTCTTGGAGGCCCTGCTGTCTCAAAGGCCGCTCAAACACTGGAGAAAGCCGACAATATCTTTTTTACGGCGATGGGAACGGCTGCCCACATGGGTATGGTCGGGGAATATCTTTTCTCACGAATTGCCAAAAAGTCAGTGCAAGCAGTATACGCTGCAGAGTTTGATAAAGTTCTTCCGTTTATAAACAAACAAAGCCTCGTCTGTGGTATAAGCCAGAGCGGAGAAACCGCGGATCTCTTGGAGGCGTTTAAAACAACAAAAAAGAAAGGAGGGAAGATTATGTCTGTTATTAATGTACGCGGGTCATCAGCTGAACGAGAATCATTTCTTTCTGTTCCGGTAAATGCTGGACCGGAGAGAGCTGTTGCCTCTACAAAAGCAGCCACAGCGCAATTTACCATACTTACTTTACTTGCATACGCACTTATAGGGAAAAGGATGCAGGGGGAGAAAAAACTTACAAATGCCTCTCATGCTATAAAAAAATGGCTCACCCAAGAACTGCTCATACATATTTCTCACATCGTAGAGACGATAAAACACAATGAAGATTTATATGTTATCGGCAAATCAGTTAATTATCCAATTGCTCTTGAAGCGGCACTCAAGATAAAAGAAGTTTCTTATATTCACGCTGAAGGTTTTGCGGCAGGGGAGTTAAAACATGGCACGCTTGCGCTTATTGAAAAAGGCACTCCGTGCGTTGTTTTAGTATCCAACGATGAATATAAACAAGATGTATTAAATGCTGCTCAAGAATTAAAAGCCCGTGGTGCCACAATTATAGGCATTTCGCCGGAGGCGCATCCTGTTTTTGATCACACTATAGTAACTCCTGATTTGGAAAACGAAACGCCAATGGCGCTTATGATTTCTTCTCAAATTCTTGCATATTATTTAGCGACGCTTCGCGGGCTTGATCCCGATAAGCCGCGTAACTTGGCAAAAAGCGTGACAGTGAAATAGAAGATTTAAGATTTATGATGTAAGATTTAAGAATGGAATTTAAACCTACAATAGGCTTAGAAATTCACTCCGAGTTGAAGACAGAAACGAAAATGTTCTGCAATTCTAAAAATGACCCCGATGAAAAACGGCCTAATGTTAATATTTGCCCCATCTGTATGGGTCACCCCGGGACACTTCCCGTTATTAATAAAGCGGCCGTAAAACATGTGCTTAAGGTTGGGCTTGCGGTTGGTGGCACATTGGCAGATTTCACCGAGTTTGACCGAAAAAATTATTTTTACCCCGACTTACCGAAGGGCTACCAAATAAGCCAGTACAAGTATCCGCTTGTATCAGGAGGAAATATTGCGGGGGTTTTACTTGAACGAATTCATCTTGAAGAAGACACAGCCCGTTCCACACACGATACGGGGGATTATAGTTTGGTTGATTTCAATAGAGCCGGAGTGCCGCTTATGGAGCTTGTCACAAAACCAGTCGTTAAAACTGCCGAGGAAGCAAGTTTTTTTGCAAAAGAATTACAACTGCTTTTGCAATATCTCGGCGCAAGTGATGCGAATATGGAAAAAGGAGAGATGCGCGTTGAAGCAAATATTTCTGTAAGTGAAAGCGAAACGTTTGGGACAAAGGTAGAAGTAAAAAATTTAAACTCATTTAAATCAGTTGAGCGGGCGATAGCGTATGAAATAAAACGACAAAGCGATCTGCTTAAGCGAGGAGAGAAAGTGGTGCAAGAAACAAGGGGCTGGGATGACAATAAAGGAAAAACATTTTCACAGCGGCTCAAAGAAGAATCGCATGATTATCGGTATTTTCCCGAGCCAGATTTGCCCAAGTTGCGCATAAGCACAGTTCCCGAATTTTCAAAAGAAAATCTTAAAAAAGAAATTCCAGAATTGCCATGGAAAAGGCGTGAGAGATATCAGATGGAATTCGGCATCACAAAAGAAGACGCGGATATGTATGTAAGCGACAAGGCATTCGGGGATTTATTTGGAAAAGCAGCGCAAGAACTTAAAGGAGATAAAAAATTAATTAAACTTGCTTCAAATTATATCGCAAGCGATTTGCGCAGCCTTATTGGGAGAGACGCCCACACATTTATTGATAACATAACTTCATTTACGGAGCTTATAACAATGGCTCATGAAGGAATTATCTCATCTCGCGGCACGAAAGATATTTTGGGAATACTGGTTGCCGAAGGAGGTAATCCGCGCGAAATAGCGGAAAAAATGAATTTACTTCAACAAAGCGACGAGGGGGCGCTTCAGACTATTATTGAAAAAATTGTTGCAGAGCACCCTAATGTGGTTGCTGATTTTAAGGCAGGAAAAGAACGCTCAATTCAGTTTTTAATCGGACAAGCTATGAAAGAAACAAAAGGGTCTGCTAACCCAAAAGTGCTTGAAAAATTATTGCGTGAGTGGCTTAGTAAAGCATAAATAATTTAGATATAATTAAATAATATGGATAAAAACAAAATACGAATCGCGATAAATGGGTTTGGGCGCATCGGGAGGGCATTTTTTAAGGTCACTCAGAAATACCCTGATTTTGAAATTGTTGCTATAAATGATTTGGGAGACCCTGAAAACCTTGTCTATCTCTTAAGATACGACACGGTCTACGGCAGGACGAATTCCGATATTTCTCTAGGGCATGCTGGACATAAGCCTGTTTTAAAAATTGGGAAAAAACACGTACTCTTGCTTAGTCAAAAAGACCCCGCGCTTCTTCCATGGAAAAATCTTGATATTGATATCGTAGTTGAAGCAACGGGCGTATTTGCAAGTTATGAAAAGTCACAAGTGCATTTATCTGCCGGAGCAAAAAGAGTTGTGGTGACAGCGCCGATAAAAGACAAGCCAATCGGCATAAATGGCGCAACAGTGCTCGTTGGAGTAAACGAAAAAGAATTAAAAACTTGCGATATTTCTTCAAATGCTTCGTGTACGACAAACGCCGGAAGCCCACTCGTCGCGATTTTAAATGAAGTAATCGGCATAGAGAAAGCAGTTTTGAATACAGTGCACGGATATACCGCGTCACAGGCGATTGTAGACGGTCCGGCAAAAAAAGATTTTAGACGCGGGCGGGCTGCGGCGCAGAATATTGTACCATCTTCAACCGGTGCGGCAATTGCTACCACAAAAGCAATTAAATCACTTGAGGGAAATTTTGACGGTATCGCAGTACGAGTTCCAGTGCCTGTTGGGTCACTTGTTGACGTGACATTTATTGCAAAGAGAAACACTTCGGCAAAAGAAGTAAATGATATTCTTACAAAAGCTGGGAAGCAAGAACGATGGAAAAAGATTTTTTCAGTTACTGACGAGCCTATTGTCTCCTCCGACATTATTGGAAATCCGCATGCCTCCATTGCCGACCTTTCATTTACTCGTGTCGTGGGGGGCAATCTTGTAAAGGTACTTGCTTGGTATGACAATGAAATGGGGTATGTGAACGCACTTGCGGAGCACGTCCTTATAAGTGGAAGATATATTAAAACAGGCTCTAGGCTTTAGGTAACTAGGCGCTAGGAATGTCAAATTTTCTAACGCCTAACGCCTAACGCCTAACGCCTAATGCCTAATGCCTAATATAATTTTTATTGCGTCGGACCACGCTGGTTTTGAATTAAAAAATAAACTCATTCCTCATTTGCAAAAACAAGGATTTAAAGTTGTTGACAAAGGTCCTTTTACGTATGTTGAAACAGATGATTATCCTGATTTTGCTTCCCTTGTTGCGCAGGAGGTTTTAAAAAATACAAAAGAACACCGTGGTATTATGGTATGCGGTTCAGGACAAGGCGAGGGGATGGTTGCGAATCGTTTTAAAGGCATACGAGCCGCTGTTTATTATGGCGGCAGTAGCGATGTCGTAAAAGCCTCCCGTGACCACAATGATTCTAATGTTCTTGCCGTCGGAACACGGTTCGCAAAAGAAAAAGAACTTATTGATGCTGTTGATGTGTGGCTTCAAACTCCGTTTTCAAATGAGGAACGTCATATTAGGCGGATTCGTAAGATTGATCAACTACCATGACGGAGGTTATTCCTGCGCTTATGCCGCGCTCCTTCAGCGAATTGCGCGAGTCCATTGAAAAATTCATTGGCATTGTGCCACTTGTTCAACTTGATGTTATGGACGGCGTATTCGTACCGGAAAAAAGCTGGCCATACAGTGAAAATAAAAACGAGCTCCAAGAATTAATAAACGGTCACGATACAATCCCGTTCTGGGAAGATATTGATTTTGAGGTAGATTTAATGATAGAGAATCCCGAACAAGAAATAAAAAACTGGATTTTATTTGGTGCCTCTCGAATTATTGTTCATGTTGAGAGCGTGCGACATATGGATTTTATTATTGAAGAAGTTCAAGGTTCTATTGCCGGGAAACAAGAGGAGGATGGACACGAAAAGAAAATAGAAATTGGTCTTGCAGTTAACATTGATACGCCAAATAAAATGATTGAACCGTTTATACGTTCTGTTGATTTTATTCAGTGCATGGGTATTGCAAAAATAGGATACCAGGGACAGTTGTTTGACGAGCGTGTAATTCATAAAATAGAAGATTTGCGTGAGCGATATCCTGACGTTACAATAAGTGTTGATGGCGGAGTGAATTTTGAATCTGCTCCTAAATTGACTGCCGTGGGAGCAAATCGTCTTGTTTCTGGCTCTACTATTTTAAAAAGCAAGGACATAGAGGAAGCCATATCTTTGCTTCAAAATGCCTAATATGTATCTGAAACAATGCAGGCAAAACAAACAAAATACGGATATATTTTAAAATTAGAACGCGGCGAAAAAGTCGTTGAAACTATCACGCAGTTTTGTAAAGACCACACCATTACATCAGGAATTTTTCATGGTATTGGTGCTGTGAAGAACACCACTATTGGATACTATAGTTTGAAAAAGCGGGAATATTTTTTTAAATCTATTTCTGAAGACATGGAGGTTGCAAGTATGACCGGAAATATTGCTCTTGTTGATGAACAGCCGTTTTTGCATACTCACGCGGTGCTTTCAAAAATGGATGAAACGCTTGCTTGCATCGGCGCGCACATAAAAGAAGCAGAAGTTGCGGTGACGCTTGAAGTGTTTTTAATAAATTACGAGGTGTCTATAAAACGAGAGCTCGATAAAAATATAGGATTAAAATTGCTTAAATTTGAGTAAATATGCCACATATACACGATAACCCCAGTACCACCAAGCACTCAATACGTTGAGTGCTTGGGCTACGGAGCAAGAAAAATAAAAGAAAGTATTTAAGTTTATATCACATGAGCCACATTCACGATGAAAAACTAAAAAAACTTGAGCTTATTGCAAATCGCTTGCGTCAGCATGTAATTACTTCTGTTGCAACTGCGAAAAGTGGACACCAAGGAGGACCGTTGGGTATGGCAGATATTTTCGCGGCGCTTTATTTTCATATTTTGTGTCATGACCCCAAAAATCCTGGATGGGATGAGCGGGACAGGCTCATTCTTTCAAACGGGCACATTTGTCCGGTGCGCTACGCCGCAATGGCAGAGGCCGGATATTTTCCCATTGAAGAGCTTAAGACATTGCGGAAATTTGGAACACGGCTTCAAGGCCACCCCGAGCGACTCCGCCTTCCGGGGTCAGAGACAACCTCAGGTCCTTTGGGTGCGGGCCTCGCGCAAGCAGCAGGCATGGCGCTTGCGCTTAAAATGAAAAAGAAAACGCCATATGTCTACGCGCTCACTTCAGACGGCGAACATGAGGCTGGGCTTCACTATGAAGCAATGCTTTTTGCAGGGAAAAATAAGCTGGACAATCTGATTTGTGTCGTTGACCGCAACAACATTCAAATTGACGGTAATACGGAAGACATCATGCCCCTAGAGCCACTTCGTAAAAAATATGAGGCATTTAATTGGCATGTGATTGAAATTAATGGAAATGATATGGAAGAGGTGGTACGCGGATTTGAGGAGGCAAAAAGCGTGCATCAAATGCCTATTTGCATTATTGCGCATACAATCCCTGGCCGCGGTGTTTCATTTATGGAGAATAATTACAAATGGCACAGCCAACCGTTTAAAGAAGGAGAAGCGGAACAGGCGCTCAAAGAATTAAAAGGAATTGAAGCCAAGCTTTCAGCAGAACATAGATAATTAATCATGATTTCTAAAAAAGCAAAACTTATTACAGACTTAAAGAAAGCGGTAGAGGTGCCGACACGAAATGGCTATGGCGAAGGTATAGTGCTTGCGGCGAAGAAAAATGAAAATGTCGTGGTACTTTGCGCCGACCTTACCGAGTCAACCCGCAACGAAGAATTTAAAAAGCAGTTTCCGGGCCGTTTCGTGCAGATGGGAGTGCATGAGCAGCTCTTAGCGGCTCTTGCCGCCGGCATGGCGCTTGAAGGAAAAATTCCATTTATTACTTCGTACGCCATGTTTTGTCCCGGACGGGCGTGGGAGATGGTACGAACTAATATTTGTCTTAACGAAGTGCCGGTAAAAATTATCGGAAGCCACGCGGGAGTCTCCGTGGGCCCAGACGGTGCGACACATCAAGCAATTGAAGACATTGCCATTATGCGCCCGATTCCCAACATGACAATCATTGCTCCGGCTGACGTAATTGAGGCGAGGAAGGCAACCATTGCACTTCTTGATGTAGACGGTCCATGTTATGCACGATTTGCCCGCGAGAAAACGGCGGTATTCACCACTGAAGATACACCGTTTAAAATAGGGCGGGCAGAAGTTTTTAGAGACGGAACTGATGCGGCAATTATTGCCTGCGGCCCGCTTGTTTACAACGCTTTGTTGGCGGCAGAAGATCTTGCGAAAAAAGGGCTTGATGTTCGTGTTATTAACTCTCACACAATAAAACCGCTTGATGAGAAAACAATTTTAGCGGCAGCAAAAGAATGCGGGGCAATCGTAACCGTTGAAGAACATCAGGTGACAGGCGGCCTTGGTGGAGCCATAACAGAATATCTTTCACAAATTTACCCTGTTCCAATTCTACGCATCGGCGTTCAAAATAAATTCGGTCAGTCAGGCGAGCCTAAAGAACTTGTGGAATACTACGGCATGGGGGTTTCTCATATTAAAAAAGCGGTAGAGGAGGTGTTGAGGAGGAAGTAGAATGCTGATATACTTTTCCAAGATGTACTTTTGGGTGAGCACACAATGGCCAAAAAGTCTAAGAAAACCAGATTTATTGAATTTAATCTACCTTTTGAAAGTCCGAATCAATCCGTTGAGTTCAAATTTAATCTCGCCATAAAAGTTGCTCCTAAGCATAAACACGACATTATTCATTTTACCGTTATGGCGGGGAACACATCGAAATACGACTCAATGCTTGTTATAAAACGGTCCTTTTCACAAATTAAAGATATAAAACATTTTTTGATGAGCGTGGAATTCACGGGACTTTTTACGAGAATATTCAAAGAGAATTGTTCTGATGCTATCACTCAATTTTTGAAAACTGTGGACACCCGCTCACTCAAAAAGAAGATTGAAGAGATCCGTACCGCTCATCCTCATTGCAAAAAGTCCCGCTAGGGCTTTTTTCTTGTTTATGCTATTTTAAAAAAAGAGAATATTTCTTGTTTATTGGGGGGTTCCATGCAGCATGACGCAGAGGCTCATTGGAGTTCAGACCAAGTATTGTTAGATATACATGAAAATAATCTTGTCGTTCACGCTGTTATTGGGTACATAGTGCGAGAATTTCCAAAAGAAGATAAATATTTTTTGACGTTCCGTATACATCTAAAAGACCCCGCCCATAAGGACAAGATACTGGAAGAAGCCTGTTTTAAGTTGCATTTTGAAACATGGGAAAATTTGGAATTTTGGATAAGTAATATTCCTTCGTTTATCACTCCACTTCTGTTCGTCAAAGACGAGGAAATGCTGCTTGATAATGCTCAGAAAATAAAAAAACAGCAAGATATGCGTAAAATTGCTGATTGTCTTGTGTCACAACTGCCAATAATTCGAGAAGGAGTTGAATATGCTCGATTCATTCCAGATAGAGAGCCGGGAGACCAGCAAAAGCTTCATTAAGCCCCATCGCTTTTGGGGCTTTTTTTACGCTTGATTTCTTATATAATAAACCTCATGACATCAGAAGAAATACGAAAAAGATTTCTTTCTTTTTTTAAAGAGAGAGGCCACGCCATAATTCCATCGGCATCTTTAGTGCCCGAAAATGATCCTACAACGCTTTTTACCGGCTCAGGCATGCAGCCGCTTTTGCCATATCTTTTAGGAGAGAAGCACCCGCAAGGAACCAAATTGGCAGATTCCCAAAAATGTTTTAGGACTCAGGATATTGAAGAAGTGGGCGATAATCGCCATACGACCTTTTTTGAAATGCTCGGGAACTGGTCTCTTGGAGATTACTGGAAAGAAGAGCAGATTCAATGGTTTTTTGAATTTTTAACAAAAGAAGTAAAAATCCTGCCTGAAAAACTCTGGGTTACTTGTTTTGACGGAGATGAAACATTGGGATTGTCAAAAGACACTAAATCCGCTGAAATCTGGAAAAAATTAGGCATACCGGAAAGCCGCATCAGGTTTTATGGAGCGAAAAAGAATTGGTGGAGTCGCTCCGGAGTACCTGAAAATATGCCAGCAGGGGAGCCCGGCGGCCCTGATTCTGAAGTATTTTATGAATTCACACAGGTTGCGCACGACCCTAAATTTGGAGCGGAGTGCCATCCGAATTGTGATTGTGGAAGATTTCTTGAAATTGGAAACTCTGTTTTTATGCAATATGTGAAAAAAGAGGACGGTTCATTTGAACTTCTCCCGAAAAGAAATGTTGATTTTGGCGGAGGACTTGAGCGTATTGCGGCAGCATCAAACAATAACAATGATATTTTTCTTGTAAATTATAACTATATTATTAAAGGGATTGAAAGAGTAACCAAAACAAAGTATGAGGACAATTTACAGGCGTATCGCATTATTGCAGATCATATAAAAGCAGCAGCGTTTCTTATAGGAGACGGTGTGCTCCCATCAAATACAGATAAGGGTTATATACTCCGCCGTCTTATCCGTCGGGGGGTTAGATATAGTGATATTCTTGGTATTGATAAAGAATTTCTATCTACGCTTGTAGATTTTGTTATTGAAAAATATAAAGATGTATATTCGAATTTATCTGAAAGAGCGCCTATTATAAAAAATGAAATTAAAAAAGAAGAAGAAAAATTTCGAGACACCCTTAGTAAGGGCCTTGCAGTCTTAAATAAAGAATTAAAAGCACAAATTGTGAAGCGCGGAGAAGCGGTTGAGGCACAAAAAATAAGCCTTATACAGGGTCCGGGAAATGTTCAAATATCGGATTACCGACCGCCAAATTCAATGGTTACTGGTAGATGGTTGTTTGATTTTTATCAGACGTTTGGCTTCCCTGTCGAAATGATTATAGAAGAATTAAAATCTCAAGGTTACTATTTCAGTCCGAAAGAATATAAAAGACTTGCTAATGAATTTAAAGAGGAATTTGAAAAACACAAAGAAGTTTCTCGTGCCGGTCTGGAGAAAAAATTTAAAGGCGGGTTGGCAGACACAAGTGAGAAAACAACAATGCTTCATACCACGACACACCTTATGCTCGCAGGACTACGGAATTTTTTAGGAGAGCACGTGCATCAGGCGGGCTCAAATATTACTCCAGAGAGAACACGGTTTGATTTTAGTCATCCTGAAAAAGTTGGGAGAGACATTCTTGATAAGGTAGAAAAATATGTAAATGAGGCTATTTCAAAAAAATGCGATGTTATTATTGAACAGATGCCTAAAGCAGAAGCGCAGAAAAAGGGAGTTGAAGGAAGCTTTTGGGAACGGTACCCCGATATGGTTAACGTCTATATGGTGAAATGCGAAGATGGGACAATATATTCACAGGAATTATGCGGAGGCCCTCACGTAAAAAATACCAAAGATATCAAGGGAGTCTTTAAAATAGTAAAAGAAGAAGCGGTTTCAGCGGGAGTGCGGCGTGTTAAGGCGGTACTTGAATAATATATATAACTTTGCTACAATCATTCTTTCATTCTTTATATATGCAGAAAACAGAAGAAAAAAAGGATATAAAATCAACAAGTACCTCTCTCATTGAGGATATGTTCCATGCGGGGGCGCATTTTGGATATTCCAAAACTCGCAGACATCCTTCATTTAAGCCTATGGTATTTGGCGCCAAAAAAGGTGTCGATATTTTAAATTTAGAAAAAACAGGTGCTCAATTGATGAAGACGCTTGAACTCGTAGCAGAAAGCGCGAAATTGGGAAAAAATTTTCTTCTTGTGGGCACGAAGCATGAGGCACGAAAAGCAGTTGAGGAAGCCGCTCGCACGCTTGAATTACCCTATGTTACTAAACGATGGATCGGAGGCACACTTACCAACTTTCCAGAAATTAAAAAAAGAGTTGCTCGCCTTACAACACTTGTAGAGCAAAAAAAAGAAGGAAAATTGGATGTGTATACAAAAAAAGAGCGGCTGTTGCTTGATAGGGAAATTGCCCGTCTTGAAACATTTTTCAGAGGTATAGTTAAAATGGAAAAAACTCCGGATATGTTGTTTATTATAGATCCTCGACACGAAAAAACAGCGGTTAAAGAAGCGATTCAAAAATCTATTCCCATAGTGGCGCTTGCGAGCTCGGACTGCAATCTTGCTGATATACAATATCCGATACCAGCAAATGATTCTTCAATGACAAGTATCATATTCTTCATGAACAAATTTGTTAAGGCATACCAGGAAGGAAAAAAACAGCAAACAGCACCTGCCATAGCAGAGAAAGTAAAGGAAAACAAGGAAAAAAATCTTAAATCATAAATCTTACATCTGAAATTAATCTATGGTTTCCACAGACCAAGTAAAAGAATTAAGAGACAAAACAGGCATTTCTGTCATGCAATGCAAAAAGGCTCTTGAGGATGCTGGCGGGGATATGAATAAAGCGCTTGAAATGCTTAAGGCAAAAGGCGCCGAAATTGCGTCAAAAAAGAGCGCCCGTGCCCTTAAGGCAGGAGCTGTGGCCTCATACGTTCATAGCAATAATGCTGTAGGAGCAATGGTTTTACTTTCATGCGAGACAGATTTTGTCGCAAGAAATGAAGAATTTAAGACGCTTGCATATGATATTGCAATGCATATAACAGCAATGAGTCCGGAGTTTGTGTCAGCAAAAGACATTACAACAAAACACAGGGAAAAGGCTCGTGAATTATTCAACAAGGAGGTAGATGAGAGTGGGAAGCCATCAGAAATAAAAGAGAAGATGCTTGCCGGTAAAATAGGAACATATTTTAAAGAACGGACGCTGCTTGATCAGCAATTCATTAAAGATGGAGAAAAAACGATCAGCGACCTAATTACCAATGCTATACAAAAATTTGGAGAAAACATAGAGGTCGCTCAATTTGTTCGTTTCTCGGTTTAATCACTATGTTCATCATTCTTTCTGTCTTTTTTATATCACTCGCTGGATTATCTGGTATGATTCTATTTCGACGGTGGGAAATTAAAAAAGGAAAAGTTTTGGCAGCTACAAGTCTCAATGAACCATTTTTTTCTGAACAAGAAATAAAAATGCTTGTTCAAAGGTGTTATACATGCATACCAAGAGAATATTTTTTACGCCTGTTGGGAACAATGTCTATTCACGGCAAAGATACCACTCAAAAGTTGGTTAGTTTAATTCAGAATTCATTATTACATCAACGTATACGTGTATGTATTGAAGCAGTGAAAGGAAAATACAAAATACAGCATGGTACCAGGCCCTCTTCTCCTTTTATTCAAGATATACTGGCACATAAAGAACAAATTCGTAATAATAAGTAAAACGCAGATTATTATTACACATAGATATAGTATAAAAACATACCTGAGCATTTTAATAGTAAGGTCTTAAAAAAATAATTGCCGCCTTAGCTCAGTTGGTAGAGCAACGGTTTTGTAAACCGTAGGTCCGGAGTTCGAGTCTCCGAGGCGGCTATGGTAAGGTAAATTTAAATTAAAAAAACATAATTTTCTTATGAAGAAAAATAAGATTATTGAAATTGATTTCCCTGAAGAGAGGAAATTGTATCAAGAACTGAAACAGAGAAATGATTCGGAGGCAAAAAGACTTCTTCGTTTTTTAAATATGCCTGATTTGTCGCGAACCAAAGATAGTCCTTTAAAAGAGGTTGTTACCCGAGCTTTGCAAGTCACGAGTCTTAAAGGCTTTGACATAATAAAAATTCCGGAAATTGTTCCTACACATGTTTTGTTTGATCTTTTCAATATGCCACCCGGACATCCTGCACGTAGTAAGTCAGATACCTATTATATAAACGATGAATATGTATTACGAACTCACGACACGGTCTTTTGGTATTACTATTTAAATCATCCGGATATTAAAAAAAGAATTGAAAATAAAGAAACACTTGGAGTGGTCTGTTTCGGCAAAGTGTACCGAAAAGATGAAATAGACCGAAGTCACATGAACGTGTTTCATCAGTTTGGCGGCTTATACATAGGGCCGGATGACAAAGTTATTATAACTCCGGATGATTTAAAAAGTGCGCTTTCAGAAATAGCAAAAAGTATTTTTGGTGATGTTAATTTTCGTTTTTATGACCACACATTTCCGTATACCGACCCTAGTTTTGAAATGGAAGCGGAAATAAATAATCAGTGGATAGAAATTTTAGGTTCCGGCATGGCACGAAAAAGCGTACTTTCAAATTTTGGCTTAACGGGCTATCACGGCTGGGCATTCGGCTTTGGACTAGAACGTCTCGCGATTATGAACATGAGTTTGCCCGACATTCGACTTCTCTGGTCGGATGACCCACGTATTAGAAAACAACTGCATCTTGGTAATACATATGTTCCGGTAAGCAAATATCCGCCTATCACTCGCGATATATCGTTTATAGTTCCAAAAAGTTTTGTACCAAATAATTATTTTGACTTGATACGAGACCTTGGCGGGACGTTGGTAGAAGAAGTAAAACTTCTTGATTCATATGAAAATCCTGAAAAATTTGGGAAAGATAAAATAAGTTACACATATCGGATAGTGTATCGCAGTAATGACAGGACATTGCTTAGTAAGGAAGTGGACAAAATTCAAGACGAAATTTACAAACAAACAGCGGTTCAATTTAACGCCGAGTTGCGTTAGGGGATATCCAAAATATCCTTATTTTACAAGCTAAAAACACTGTTTTTTACTTGTTTTAGGGGGTATCTTTTGTTATAATAAACATGCACGTAAAGCCGTGCATTTCTTTAATTTTAAAGACTCTATTTTCCTACAATGCCCCTCAAAAGACTAAAAATAAGAACAGAAAAAGACCGCAATCCTCTGCCTTCTAAAAAGGAGAAAGTAAAAACAGAAACAAAAAAGAAGAAATCCGTACCCATTCCGCAAAAAAAAGAAGCCGTAACAAAAGCAGAGTCACGCAAAAAAGGAGAATATAAAGCTGCCGACATCACGGTGCTTGAAGGCCTTGAGCCGGTACGAAAGCGTCCTGGTATGTATATTGGCACAACAGGCACGGAAGGGCTTCATCATTTACTATGGGAGACTTTTGATAACTCTCGGGATGAAGCAATGGGAGGGTTTGCAAACCGCATAGAAATTGTACTCTTGCCCGACCACATGGTGCGCGTTGCCGACAACGGACGCGGTATTCCTGTTGATATCCATAAACAAACAAAAGTATCGGCGCTGCAAACAATTATGACCACGCTTCACTCTGGAGGAAAATTTGGAGGAGAAGGATACAAAATCTCAGGAGGTCTTCACGGCGTTGGTATCTCTGTCGTAAACGCTCTGTCTGTGTACACAAAAGCAGAAGTACATCGCGACGGAGGAAAATACCTGCAGGAATATAAACGCGGAAAACAACAAGCAAAAGTTAAAAAAGTCGCGTCTTCAAAATTAAACGGAACCATTATCACGTTTGAGCCTGATCCGGAGATATTTAAGGACAGAACATTAAATTGGAAAAAAATTGTTGATCACATTCGACAACAAGCATATTTAGTCAAAGGAATGTCTGTTACTATTATTGATGCTCGAGAACATAAAAACAGCATTAATCTGAATGATATTTTTTATTTTAAAGAATTAGAGTTGGAAGTACCCGAGTTTTCTTTTTGTTTTGAGGGGGGTATTAGTTCAATGGTTAAGTTTTATAACCAGGCCCTTAAACCAATTCATAAAAATGTATTTTATATTGAAAAAACAATTGATACCGTTGCTGTTGAAGTAGCGCTTCAATATGTTGACGACATATCATCTCGTGAAATTGCGTTTGCGAACAATACATATAACCAAGAGGGTGGCACGCATATGACGGGATTTCGCACGGCGCTTACCAGAACTCTTAATGATTACGCAAAAAAGAATAATCTCCTAAAGGGCGAGGATGACTCACTCTCGGGAGATGACGTGCGTGAGGGTCTTACTGCCGTTGTGTCGGTCAAGTTGCGCGAGATTCAATTTGAAGGGCAGACGAAAGGGAAACTTGGAAGCGTTGAAGCCCGCGGAGCCGTTGAAAAGGTCTTTTCTGACGGTTTTAGCGCGTTTCTAGAGGAGAAACCAGAGGAAGCGCGCATAATTATTGGTAAGGTGGTTTTAGCTCTAAAAGCGCGAAAAGCCGCAAAAGCTGCTAAAGATAGCGTCTTGCGCAAAGGAGCTCTTGAGGGATTTACCTTACCGGGGAAATTAGCTGACTGCCAAACGCGCGATGCAAGCGAGGCTGAGCTTTTCATTGTAGAAGGAGACTCTGCTGGAGGCTCTGCAAAAACTGGCCGTGATAGGAGGGTCCAGGCGATACTGCCACTTCGTGGAAAAATTTTAAATGTTGAGCGCGCGCGGCTTGATAAAATGCTTGCTTCAACCGAAATTAAGGCACTTGTGGTGGCGCTCGGAACAGCAATTGGGGACACATTTAACATTGAAAAATTACGCTATCATAAAATTATCATTGCGACAGACGCGGATGTTGATGGAGCACACATCAGAACATTATTACTTACCTTATTCTATAGATACTTTAAGCAATTGATTGAAGTAGGAAATATTTATATTGCAACTCCACCACTCTATAAAATTAAAACGGGGAAAGACGTGCGTTATGTATATACGGAAGCGGAAAAAACAAAAGCGATTGGTAAAGATACCGACAGTCTTCTTATTGATGACAGCGTAAACGAAGACGAAGAAATTAATGAGGAGATGGAAAAAACAAAAACTAAAAAAGTAAGTATTCAGCGCTATAAGGGTCTTGGAGAAATGAATCCGGAAGAGCTGTGGGAGACAACCATGAATCCAGTAACTCGTACATTAAAACAGGTTACTATTGAAGACGCCAAAGAGGCGGACAAAGTATTTGACATCCTCATGGGCACTGATGTTCCGTCTCGTAAAACATTCATTCAGACACACGCCAAGGAAGCAGAACTGGATATATAGAATATAGAGAATAGTGGGTAGAAAGTAGATTTCTATATTTAAGAATCTTAATACAAAAGGAACAATTCGTGCGAAGTGTTCCTTTTTATTAATAATCATCATTCATCAATCAAATCCTAGTTCTTCTCTTTCATTGAAAATTTCTTGCGCGCGGGTGTGTATTTCTTGAAATATATTTTCAATTATTTTTCTGTTATTTTCTGGCTCATTTGGGGGAAGTCGCCAAAAGTCCCATTGCTGATATCCTAGTTCGTTATCCCATCCAACTTGATGAAATGGTCCCAGTTTATGTTTCTTACTAACCTCTTCAATAGCTCTATTGTAAGCGATGTTTTGCTTTTTATCTTTTGCTCTAAAATTAATTCCCCACGTTAAATCTAAACCAGGAACTGATTCTTTGACCTTTAAGTCAGCCTTTTCAAAAAAATGTTCTTTCTGTTCATTTTTGGGCTCTTTTTCCATTTTATTCTTACTTTCTTTCTTTGATTTCTTTTTTGATTTTGGAGAGGAGGTTATCTATCACAAGTATTTCTTTTTTCCCGCTTCGGCCTTCAAGGGTTGTCGTGTTTGACTCTACTTCTTTATCCCCCACAACGGCCAAGTAGGGTATTTTTTGCTGTTTGGCGGCTCTAATTTTTTTACCAAGCGTTTCATTTTCATTATAAAATTCAACCCTAATGCCATCGGCGTGCAACTTCTCATATACTTCTTTGGCAAACTTTTCATGCTTTTCTCCGATGGGGAGAATCGCAACTTGAACGGGGGAGAGCCAGAGGGGAAAAGCGCCTCCATAATGCTCAATAAGAAACGCCATGATGCGTTCAATGGCACCAATTGAAGAGCGGTGCACGACAAAAGCGCGTTTTTTGCTTCCGTCTTCTCCAATATAGGAAAGGTCAAAACGTTCTGGCATGCAAAAATCATATTGCACGGTAAATGCCGTATCTTCTTTACCGTTTGCATTTTTCATCTGAACATCAATTTTTGGTCCGTAGAATGCCGCTTCATTTTTTACTTCAACAAATTTATTTTTTTTCTTTTCAAGTAGATCACGAAGTAATGATTCGCCTTTTTCCCACGCCTCATCATTTTTATAATATTTTTCCGTATTTGTCCTGTCTCCAAGCGAGAGGCGATAGTGATATTCTTTTCCATATTGCAGACCAAAAACGTGAGTGACATATTCAATCAAATCAAGCGCCCCGCCAATTTCTTCCACAGCCTCCTCTTCACTTTTGCAAATAATGTGCGCATCGGCAAGAGAAAACGTGCGGACTCGCTGAAGCCCCATCAATTCTCCGGATTGTTCATAGCGATATAGTTTTGCAATTTCTGCGGTACGAATAGGAAGCTCGCGGTAACTATGCGGTTTTCGTAAGTAGAGCTGAAAATGATGCGGGCACGTCATCGGCCGGAGCATGAATTTTTCATCATCAATCTCAATCGGCGCGTACATTGAGTCCTGATAGTGCGGATAGTGGCCAGATTTAATATATAAATCAAGTTTTGCGATATCGGGAGTATAGACATGCTGATATCCGCGGCGAATTTCCTCATCAACAATAAATCGCTCAAGCTCGCGTCGTATCGCCGCGCCCTTGTGCGTAAAAAGCGGCAGTCCTTTGCCGACCGTCTCGTCAATATAGTAAAGGTCTAACTGTTTCCCTAAAATTTTATGGTCTCTCTCCGAATGAGATTCATCATTATTCATACACTCTATAATAACAAAAGAGTTCTAATTATTTTAATCTAAAAATGCTTGACAGAACAATTACAATATGCTAGAATAAATTCTGAACAAGGCGACAAGGTACGTCATTTCCGCATCACTTGAGATGTAGAAAGTGGCCGAGCTGTCATTTCACCTCCAAAGCGGCGAGGGAGACGGTCCCAGAAACGCTTGCGATTGAGTGGTCAAATGACTAGCTTTGTTTGAAGGCTCCTGGCATTACTTAAAACGCAGGGGCCTTTCTATTTGTCATTTTTTATCTTTCTTTTATACCTCTAATTCGCACGAATATGTCCTAATAACAAATCTGAAATCTTAAATCATACATCGTAAATCTCATAGTTCTTTAACTTTTTCAATAATAAAACTCGGCACTCCTTTTCTGTGCGATGTTTTTCCTCTTACTAAAATAGTTTTTTCCGTTTGTAAAAAATCTTTATATTCGTTAAATGCTCGGGGAAATACCACTGTTTCTATGCTGTCGCCCAAGTCCGCGATTTTCAAAAACGCCATTTTTTCACCTTTTGCCGTTAAGATTGTTTTAACTTCCTCTACAATGCCGCCAATAACGGTTGTTAACCCTTCACCCAATTTTTTTACCTTTTTAATATCAAGTTCAAGGCGTTTAAATTTTTCTTTATGTTCCAAAAGCGGATGTCCTGAAATATAAAGACCGAGTAATTCTTTTTCCCACGATAATTTTTCTTTTTGAGAAACAGGAGAAACTTCTTTGAGCCGCAGTTTTGGAACAGATTCTTGATTGCCCATTAAGTTAAAGAGAGAATCTTGTTTTCGCGCATCCTTTTTTTGCTCTCGATTATACGCGAGCGCTTCTTCAGTATTCCCAAGCATTTGTTCTCTATTGCCAAACGCATCCATCGCCCCGCATTTAATGAGCGACTCCAGCGATTTTTTATTGAGATTTTTATGTTGAATACGCTCTAAAAAGTCAGCAAATGACTTAAATTTCCCTCGCTCTTCTCGCTCGGCGATAATGGCGTTTCCAATTTCGTTACCAAAATTTTTTATGGAGTACAGTCCAAATCTGATCTTGTCGCCTGACAGATTTTTAATAATAGTAAAATCTCCAAAGCTTTCATTTACATCGGGAGGAAGTACGGAGATGTTAAGTCGCACACACTCGGTAATCGCTTCGGCAATTTTTTCAACATCTCCAGCATCAGCATTGAGAATTGCCGCCATATATTCAGTGGGAAAATGTGCTTTCATATACGCGGTTTGATACGCAAATTTTCCATAACTTGCCGCATGTGCCTTATTAAACCCGTAGCCCTGAAATGGCTCAAAAAGCTTCCACATTGCCTCTGCCGCGTCTTTACTCATGCCTCCGTGTTTCTGACAACCCTCAACAAACATAATATGCTGTCGCGCCATCTCTTCGGGGATTTTCTTTCCGACTGCTTTTCTAAATTTATCAACCTCGCCCCAACTATACCCGGCGACTTCAATCGCGGTCATCAATAGGTCGTCCTGATATACTAAAACACCATATGTTGTATCAAGAAAATTTTTCATTTTAGGATGAGTATAAGTAACAGGTTTGCTGCCATGCTTTCTGGCAATATATTCATTAATGTTATCCATAGGTCCCGGACGATAAAGTGCTATCATAACATTGATGTCATGAATAGTGGTAGGCTTTAATTCTTTCAAATACTGCGTCATACCAGAGCCGTTGAGCTGGAAAAGCCCCATTGTTTCTCCGCGCGCTAATTTTACAAATGTTTCTTTGTCATCAAGCGGAATTCGTTCAATATCTATGTCCACTCCGTGGAATTTTTTAGCAAGCCGTATGGAATTACTCAAGATAGTAAGATTTTTAATTCCCAGAAAATCCAATTTCAAAAGCCCCACATCCTCTATTGCGTGCATATCATATTGAGTAATGACGCCTTTTTCGTGTGGGTCGTATTGGAGTGGTACCGTCTCCATAAGTGGATAAGGAGCTATGACCACTCCTGCCGCATGAACAGAGACGTGGCGCGCACAACCCTCAAGCCGTTTCGCGAGGTCAACAATTTCTCTTACTTCCTCTTCTTTTTCATACAGCTCACGCAGTTCGGGTGTTGTTTCAAGCGCTCGCTCGATGGTCATTGGAAACCCTTGCGAACCCATAGGAATAAGTTTTGCGATTCTATCGCCAACAATATATGGTTTCCCTAAAGAACGGGCGACATCGCGCACTGCGCCTCGTGCCATCATGGTGCCGTATGTGCCGATTTGCGCGACGTGTGTTTCTCCGTATTTTTGTTTTGCATACTGTATTACCTCATCCCGCCTTGTATCTTCAAAATCCATGTCAATATCAGGAGCAGAGGGCCGATGAGGGTTTAAAAATCTCTCAAACGGAAGTTTATATTCAATAGGATTTACGTTAGTGATACCAAGCAGATACGAGACAAAAGAGCCAGCGGCAGAACCTCTGGTATTCGTTAAGATGTTATTTTCTCGAGAAAAACGAAGGAGGTCGGCAACGACTAAAAAGTAGGGTGAAAATTGTTTGGTTTTTATAATATCCAGCTCATAGGCAATGCGGGCAATATGTTCTTCTGTTTTAGATAAATTGCGAAACGAAAGCCCTTCGTATGTTAATCGTTCAAGCTCTTTGTCGTGCGTAGTCTCGGCACTAACTTTAAAATCAGGAAAAATCCAGCTGCCAAGCGAAAGCTCAATCTCGCACATATCCGCAATTTTTTTTGTGTTTTCTATTGCTTCTGGAATATCTTTAAAATTGTTCCATGCTGTTTCTGAATCTATAAAATGAAAATCATGTCCCGCAAACGTAAGCCGCTTTTCATCTCCAATATCGGTGTTCGTCTGGATTGCGATAAGCGTATCGTGCGCTCGCGCGTCATCTTCATGTAGATAATGCGAGTCATGTGTTGCGACAAGAGGAACATTGAATTTTTCCCCAAGTGCGATTGTTTGTTTTCGCACTTCATTAAGACCCTCTATGTCCGGGTGATGCATAATTTCAAGAAAATAATTTTCTTTTCCAAATATTTCTTGATGCTCTGTTATGACTTTCTCCGCCCCTTCCACGTTTTTATTTCGGAGAGCCCGTGAAAGTTCACTTCCAAAACATCCGGAAAGACAAATGAGCCCTTCACTATGCGCGCGAAGCAGTTCTTTGTCCATTCGCGGTTTGTAATAATACCCTTCAAGGTGCGAGAGGGTGACAAGCTTAATTAAATTTTTATATCCCGTATTATTTTTTGCCAAAAGCGTCAGGTGAAAACGCTTATTATCAATTCCCGGCTGTTTATCATGCCGTGTTCGTTTTGCAATATACGCCTCAACGCCTATAATCGGTTTAATTCCTGCCTTTTTACATTCCTTATAAAATTGAATGGCTCCATAAAGTGCTCCGTGGTCAGTTAAGGCAAGCGCTGGCATGCCGTAAGATTTCGTAAGCGAGACCATCTCCGTAATTTTTGACAGACCGTCTAAGAGCGAGTAGTGGCTATGCGTATGGAGATGAATAAAAGGAGTTTTTGAACCCATGATACAATAAGTATATCATATAGAAATAACCTCTACGCTCTGTGGAAAAAAAATATTTGATAGGAATTGATGAAGTCGGAAGAGGCCCGCTCGCGGGACCTGTCGCCGTTGCAGCAGTCTTGTTTTTTCCGCACTTTGATACGCGGCACCTCAAGGGAATCAAAGACTCAAAAAAACTCAGTCCTCAAAAACGTGAATTGTGGCTTGAAAAAGCTATTACTTTGAAAAAAGACGGGTATATTGATTTTTCAGTTTCCTTTAGCAGTGAAAAGGTAATCGATAAAAAAGGCATTATGCACGCAATTCGACTTTCCCTAAAGCGTTCTGTAAAAAAAATGTGTAAAAGCCCCTATGAAACATATATATATCTTGATGGGGGACTTACCGCGCCCAAAATGTATCCGTTTCAAAAGACAATTATCCGAGGAGACGAACTTTTGTCAATTATTGCCCTCGCGTCCATTATTGCAAAAGTGGGGCGAGACAGAAAAATGGAAGAATATGCCGAACAATTTCCAGAATATGGATTCGAACAGCATAAAGGGTATGGCACCGACGCACACTATAAGGCAATTCAAAAATATGGTCTTTGCGCGATTCATCGGAGAAGTTTTTTGCATACAATATAAATGCTTGCAATTATAACAAAATAAGGTACAATAGGATTTTATGGTCGTACGAATGAGATCAACCCGTTCGCATACGCGAAATCGGCGCTCCCACCACAAATTAATGGAGCCCCGTTTTTCGATATGCGCAAAGTGTGGAGCAAAACACATCCGTCATGTGGCATGTCTTTCGTGCGGAACATATCGAGAAAGAATGGTTCTTGATGTCGCCAAAAAGGCGATTAAAAAAGAAAGGAAGGCAAAAAAACGAGAAACAGAAGTAAAATAGAATAATCGCGTAGCTCGAAGCGTGTAGCGCGCAACCCGGGAAGTTATTTACAATTACATATTTTTGAGTTATGTGCTACAAGTTATAAGACTCGAGACATATGGCTAATAGGCACCTTTCAAGAAGTATTGTTATGCAGTCACTCTTTGAGTGGGATTTTAATGACAGACAGGAAAAATTGGAAACAATTTTGGAACGCAACATAAAAGAATTTGCGCCCGGTATTAGTGTTGATGAATATCCAAAAGAATTAACAATAAATGTACAGAAAAAAATTAAAGTTCTTGACTCTATTATAGTCAAGGCTGCGCCAGAGTGGCCTATTCCTAAAATCGCGATTGTTGACCGGAATATTTTACGTATTGGACTCTACGAATTACTTTTTATGGACAAGGGAGAAGTTCCCGCGAAAGTTGCCATAAATGAGGCGATAGAGCTTGCAAAAACATTTGGCGGAGAAACAAGCGGAAAATTTGTAAACGGTGTTTTAGGGGCGGTGTATAGAGAGCTTGGAGAGCCTGGAAAAGATGAAGGGAAAAAAAGAAAACATCCTCCCGCAACTGTTCCCTATGAGAAAATGCCGATTGAAAAATTGGGAGGTGCAGTGGTATACGCACAAAATAATAAAAAGATATATTTAGCGTTTGTGCATGATATTTTTGGACACTGGACTCTTTCAAAGGGGAAAATAGAAGCAAAGGAAGATGAAAGCGAGGGGACAATAAGAGAGATTAAAGAAGAAATTGGGGTTGATATAAAAATACAAGGAGAGATTGGAAAAAACGAATATATTGCTTCTGACCCGGAGCGCGGCAAAATACGAAAACAAGTAACATATTTTCTGGGAGAGGCTCTATATATGCCTCTTACTCTTGGTAAATCGGGCGGCCTTGACGCAACACGATGGTTCTCGCTTGACGAAATATCCGGACTTAACATATATGATGATATTTTGCCGATTCTTGCAAAAGGTATTAAAATGATTACAAAATAATAACTGAATAATACAAATATACAAATTGTACGAATGATACCAATGGATACGAATATGTCTCATTAGTATTATTCGTATCATTCGCACGCATTAGTATATTGGTATTGCGTTTGATATGAAATCAATTGATTTTTCAGGGTTTGAGAAAAAAATACAAGTTACTTTTAAAGAAAAAGCTCTCCTAACACAAGCATTTACCCATCGTTCGTATTTAAACGAGAATCCAGAGAAAGCAACGCACCATAACGAACGGCTTGAATTTTTAGGGGATGCGGTATTAGAGCTTATTGTTACTGAATTTTTATTTGGAAAATATCCGCACAAAACTGAAGGAGAACTCACTTCATATAGGGCGGCTCTCGTAAATACAAACGCACTTGCCGAAGTGTCGGGAGAATTGGGCGTAAATACATACCTGCTTCTTTCACGGGGAGAAAGCAAGGATGTTGGAAAGGCACGACAATATATTCTTGCAAATACCTTTGAGGCGATAGTTGGAGCACTATATCTTGATCAGGGATACGCAACAGTACGTGATTTTATCGCGCGCTCTGTGTTCCCACACCTCGACAAAGTGCTAAAAGAACGACTTTGGCAGGATGCCAAAAGCAGATTTCAAGAAAAAGCACAGGAAATAACGAGCATTACTCCACGATATGAAGTACTTACGGAGTCAGGCCCAGATCACAACAAAATATTTGTTGTGGGAGTATTTTTAAACAACGAGCTTATCGCGGAAGGAAGAGGGTCTTCTAAGCAAATTGCAGAACAGTACGCGGCAAAAAATGCCCTTGAAAAAAAGGGGTGGACCTAAACATGAATTATGAATCTTGTAGCGTAGAACTCGAGTAAAAAAATCTTGCGTTACAAGTTACATGTTATACGATATATGTTACTTAAACGTCTTGAACTCTCCGGATTTAAATCATTCGCACGACCAACCGTACTTGAATTTACGACCCCTATAACCGGAATTGTCGGTCCAAATGGGTCAGGGAAATCAAACATTGCGGAGGCGGTTCGCTTTGTGCTGGGCGAACAATCAATTAAATCCTTGCGCGGTAAACGCGGTGAGGATCTGATTTTTAATGGAACACCGTCTGTATCGCGACAGGCAAAAGCCTCTGTTGCGATCGTATTTGATAATAGTAAACGAGCGCTTTCCATTGACTATGACGAGGTTTCAATAAAAAGAATTGTATATAGAGACTCCACAAGCGAGTATGTAGTAAACGGGAGCCGCGTGCGGCTTAAAGATATATTAGAGATGCTTTCGTCAGTCCATATTGGGGCATCAAGCCACCATATAATTTCTCAAGGAGAAGCCGATCGAATACTTTTAGCGTCAATAAAAGAGCGCAGAAGCATGATTGAAGACGCTCTTGGGCTTAAGATATATCACTACAAGAAATCGGAAAGTGAACGAAAATTAGATAAAACTAATGAAAATCTAGCACAAGTAAAAGCACTTAAAAAAGAAATTGAACCTCATTTGCGATTTCTTGAGAAACAGGTAACAAAAATAAAACAAGCTGAACAATTTCGTGAGGAACTGAAAAATCTATACAAGGCATATTTTGAAAGAGAGGCATTTTATTTGGACAGTGAACGAAAAAAACTAGATAATGAACGCGCTGCTCCATCACAGGAGCTCTCCGTAGTTGAGCATTCAATAAAAAACATCGAGCAAACATTGCGCCTGGCAAATGAAGAAAAACAAGTATATCTTGAAATAGCAGAAATTGAAAAAAATATTGATCATGCTCGAAAAAGAAAAGATGAACTTTCACGCTCCCTCGGAAAAATTGAGGGATTTGTGGAGTATGAAAAAAGAAAACTTACTGAAGAGGAGCATAAAGCTGTTGAAAAAAAAGACATCATAGTGAATGAAGGGGCCCTTACTGAATTCCGCGCGTCCATCGGGACCATCAATAAAGAAGCCGAGCACGAGGAAAGCGTGGAAAAACTTCGAGCAGTAATAAATAATATATTTAAAATAACAGAAACATTTTGTGAAAAATTAATCAATAAAAATATTGGCGGCGCTCTTGTAACAGAATTAAAAAAAACGCTTGAGTCAAGACGGAACGAGCAAGAGAATCTTGAACATGAGATGGAGCGAATTAAAAAAGAGGAATCTGAGCTTTTGGAAAAACGCTTACAACTTCGACATGCCGTGGAAATAAAGGCAGGGAAAGAGCGGGAGAGTGAACGAGAAATGTTTGCGCTTCAAAATAAAAAAACAGAACTCCGCGCAGTTTTAAATTTAATAAAAGTAAAAGAGGAACAACTTACTATTCTGCAATTAGACTTTGAGTCATTTTTAAAAGAAGCAGAAGCACTCATTGGAGCTGTCTCATATAACCAGAGAGAAATTGTTTTACCCGAAGAACGCTCCGTGCAAAACGAAAGAAAAAATACCATTATTAGAATAAAGATTAAACTTGAGGAAATTGGCGTTGGAGGAGGAGAGATAATAAAAGAATATAAAGAAATAAAAGACAGAAATGAATTTTTAGAAAAAGAAATTACTGATTTAGAAAAAAGTGCGGAATCGCTTACAAATCTCATAGAAGAGCTTGCAGAAAAGATTAACGAGGAATTTAAAGTCGGTGTTCAAAAAATAAATAAAAATTTTCAAGAATTGTTTATGGTTATGTTTGGCGGTGGGAAGGCTTCAATTCGTGTCATTACTCCCAAAAAACAAATAAAGAAAGATGAGTCAATAACATCCGATGAAGAAATTAACTCCGGTGATTTTGAAGAATCGGAGCCGGAAGAAGGCCTTGATATTTCTGTTTCTTTGCCAAGAAAAAAAATAAAGGGACTTATGATGCTCTCTGGAGGAGAGCGAGCACTTGTCTCTATTGCTCTTATTTTTGCGATGACTCGAGTCAATCCACCACCGTTTTTAATTTTAGATGAAACTGATGCCGCCCTAGACGAGGTAAACTCTAGAAAATATGGGGAGATGCTTAAAAATCTGGCAAAAGAAACAGAACTTATATTAATTACGCACAACAGAGAAACAATGGCTCATGCGGGAGTTTTATACGGAGTAACCGCTATAGACGGTGTTTCGCGTCTTCTATCAGTCAAGTTTGATGAAGCAGAAAGTCTGGCTGAAAAGACTACTTAGCGTCTATTTTCAAGCGCTTGCCGTATAGTTTCGGAATCTGAATATTCTAATTCAGTTCCTGTAGACATGCCTCTTCCAAGAGTTGATATTTTAATTCCATGTTTTTTTGCAATTGGGGCAATGATATTTTTAATATACGTAGTTGTATAGTCTCCGTTGGGGTGAGCACTAAGAGCTATAATAACTTCTTCTAATTTTTTTGTAGGAGCATCTTTTTTTAATCTTGCGACAAGACTTGCTATTCGTGCCGACGACTCCTTATTTAAGGAAGATACGAGGCCACCCAAAACAAAATATGTTCCATGAAATGCGTTGCCTTTTTGAATATTTTCAAGATCAATATCTTTTTCAACGATAATAAGAATAGAGGAGTTGACATTTTTTACGCATAAAGAACACTCGTTTTTTTCTGGCTTTTCCGACTCGTCTCTACTTTGGCGAGACTGGTCTTCAAAAAAACGAAAACATCGAGTACATTGTTTAGTTTCTTTTTTAAGATTTTGTAGGAGAAATATAAATTCTTCAATGTAACGAGGTTCTGCTAAAAGAAGATGGTACACAAACCTGCGTGCTTGACGAAGTCCTATACCTGGAAATTTTAGAAAAACAGAAACAAGGCGGTCAATCATAGTAGATATCAGAATTCCGCTTCTTCTAAAGATACGGTTTCCGAATCTTTAAAATTCTTTTCAAGCGACAAAAATGTCGTTCTCTTCTCATCAAAATATAATTTTACTTTGCCAAGAGGGCCATTTCTGTGTTTCGCAATGTCTATTTCAGCGACGTTTGTTTTTTCTTCATCGTCTTTGTATTTATCACTTCGGTGAATAAACATAACAACATCGGCGTCTTGTTCTATGGAACCAGAATCGCGAAGGTCCGAGAGACGAGGTCTGTCTCGGCGTTGTTCCACGGCGCGAGAGAGTTGTGAGAGGGCAATAACAGGAATATCTAGTTCACGCGCAAGAGCTTTGAGAGAGCGGGAAATTTCCGTTACTTGATGAACCATTGAATCATAGGTACGCGCGGTGCCAATGAGTTGTAAATAATCAACGATGAGTAGTTGAAGATTGTGTTCGCTTTTAAGTCTCCGAGCAACCGAGCGCATACGAAGCACAGTGTTTGTAGGGTAATCATCAATATAAATAGGAGACTTTGAGAGCCTGTCAAGAGAGTCGCGAATTTTTGAGAACTCTTCGTCTGTTTTTAGTTTTCCTGTTCTCAATTTCCATGCGTCTACCATAGATTCTGCCGCGACCATTCTGTCTACAAGTTGTTGCGAACTCATTTCAAGAGAAAAAATTCCAACTGGAATATTGTGTTCGCCAGCGGTCTTCCTGGCAATATCAAGCGCGAGAGTTGTTTTTCCCATTGAAGGACGAGCCGCTAAAATTATTAAATCAGACTTTTGAAATCCTGAAAGATAGTGGTCTAACTCTGAAAACCCAGTTGGTACGCCACGAATTTTTTGTTCTTCTTTGTGAAGTTTATCAAGCCGCTCCCATGCCTCCGCAAGTTCATCCCGTAACAGCAAGAATTTTTGATCAGAAGAAAGATTGGTAATACTAAAAATACTTTTTTCAGCTTTGTCTAAAATTTCTTCAATTTCGTCTTCTTCATTAAAGCCTAGATTGCCAATAAACTCGGATGCTTCTATCAAAGTACGGAGTACGTATTTTTTTTGGATCATTGAGGCATAATTTCGCGCATTTGCAGCAGATGGCACTCCACTCACAATCTCAGTAAGGTATCCACGCCCCCCAATTTGCTCAAGTTGCTTCTTGTCGTCTAGCCGAGATGACACTGAAAGTAAGTCAACTGGGTCGTTTTTGCTATGAATTTCAAGTATTGCTTGAAATATCATCCTATTTTTATTTGAGTAGAAAGAATGTGAAGAAACAATGTCCGCCACATCATATATTGTTTCGGGACTAATCATTATAGAGCCTAAGAGAGCTTTTTCTCCCTCAATATTTTGAGGTGGTATTTTAATTTTTTCTTTTTGAGAAGAATCAGGATGCATTTCCTTTAATAATAGCATAAAAGATTGAAATGCAAGAGCAAGTCTACTGAGTATTTGTGTATATATGGTGGAAAAGAATGCTTATTCTTAACTTATGACAGCGCAATTACTAATTCTAAAAAACTTATATCTCGTCATTACGAACTTATCCACATTTTATTGGTTTTTCAGTGCTTTATTTCATACAATTAGTAAATAGGTAGAAGCAATAAAAAGGTAAAGTAAACATCCTATCTGCTTGTAAAAGAAGGTTATTTAAAAAACATCAAACAAAAAACAAATGGGTTCAGAATTTTTTTGGGGAGACAAAAAGTATGTGTCGTCTAAACGAGCAGCCGAGATTTCCGGCTATGCGCCTGATTATATAGGTCAGCTTTGCCGTAAAAGGAAACTTGAATGCCGGCTCATAGGTAGGGGATGGTTTGTAACAGAGGCCTCGCTTTTAGAACATAAAAACGCTACGAAAACAAGGCCTGCGTTTCAAACTGAAAAGACCCAAAAAATTCTAATTAAAAAAATAGAACCTGCTACACCTGAAAAATCGCCTCTAATTTCTCAAGTCCCGGACAGTTGGGACGCGTTTTTATTTAGAGAAGAATATCAAATACAAAAAAAGGAGTTACAGGATGCTTATGAGAGTAATTATAGTACGGAAAATTTTGGAGCAATATATCCGGATACTTTTTCTCAAAAAAATAAAGAAGAAAGGGGAGTATATTTCAAAAACATCAATGAAAGAAATAAAATTCTGTCTCCGTTTTTAAATTTTTCATATTCACTTTTTGTAAAAACACTTGTCCCAATGACCCTCGTTATAGCCACGGGAATTGGAGTTTTTTATGTCAAAGATATTGCGAGCCCTCTTCTTGCAAATTTATTAGATTCTCAAAAAATAGTTTTTAAAAATAATATTCGATCTTTTTCTCTTAATGAGTCAGGTAATTTCTCATCGCATTTTGAAAATACAGTACAAAAAATGCAGAGTTACTTTGATAAAAAAATAATATATATAAACCAAGCCGCAGGAGGAATAAACGATAATTACCCATTAACCCAAAACGAAATTCCTTCTGAAGACAAATACAAACAAAATATAAAAAATGTCGGAATGCTTATTGCCGCAGTTAATTTCACTGAGTTATTTTCAACCGAACTTCTCATGAATACGACACAAAATGTAAAAAGGGGGTATATTTGTATTTTAGAATATGTTTCTGGTAACACACATTGTTTTATAAAAACAGAAAAAGTCATTGCAAATAAAGGGTTTTCTACCTCTATACTCTCTAATTTTAGTCTTCAACTATATCATTTAACAAATAATTTAATGCAGCCCATCCGTCAAGAATTTTTTACCTCTCTTGTAACGAAGCTGGGGTCTCGGGTCTACCAGACTACAAACAACGTAACCAAGGCCGTAAAAGAGAATACTTTTAAGCTATTTACTGCTCAATCTCCTATGCAAACTGAAACTCCAAACTTAAAAGAAGCTGCTCTGCGACTCAAACAAAAAAAAGAAGGAGAAATATCTGCAAATATAATTTCTGATATAGCCACGAGTACCACAAAAGAACAAAGTGTTGTTTTTAACCCGGTAAATGAAAACACACTCATTGCCAGAGAAGGAGTAAAAAATCTAGAGCAGAAAGGATTTGCGGTAGAATCTACAACAGGAGCGCAAACTATCGTAGAGCGAGTAATTGAACGAGTAGTAGCTGGCATTTCTCCTGAAGACATCGCAGCACAATTAAACGCATTAGAAAACAAATTGCGGCAGGAAATATTTAAAGTAGGGGAATCGGGAACGCGCGAAGTGCGCGTTGTTGAACGACAAGTCGCGCTCACCAATAAAATTGACCAATTGCCCGATGTTACGCTTATCAATGCGACGGTATCCGGTAATTTTACCGGCCTCACTGACGCGCACATTCCCAATGATATTGTTGCCACAAATTACCTTGAGCTCGCGGGGGGAAATATTACAGGTACATTGGGGGTTGGCACCACCACGCCAACGGAAGATTTTGCGGTTGCAAATCGAATATATGTGGGGGGCACTGGAACTTCTACTATTGAAAACAACCTTCAAGTTGGGGGCGCGCTCTCGGTTAGCGGTGTGTGTCTTAATTGCGCTGGAAATAATGTTTTGGGAAATGCCGCCCTTTCTGTAAGTGGCACTTCAACATTTTCCGGTCAATTATTAAGCACAAACGTGTCTACGGTTCCCCACTCATTCGGAACGTGGGCAATCGGCGCCGCAGGATCAAACCCGCTTACTGCATCATTTGTAGTTGACCCTGCATCTGCCGATTCAGATACAAACCTTTTCGCAATTTCTATTGGCGGAAGCGCGCGGTTTCTCGTTGACGCGGAGGGTGATGTGTTTGCTAATTCAATTACTGCCGTAGGAGGTGTCACCCTTTCTACCACCTCTGCGTCAACCTTCACCGTCGAGGGAGACACAACATTAGGAGATGCATCAACAACAGACAGAACATATTTTAACTCCCGCATTGGTTCATCTCTTATACCAACTGCGGATAATATATTAGATATTGGAGACACTACAAACAGCCTTGCGTGGCGCACGGGCATTTTCGGTACATCGCTTGGTGTGGGGACGACATCACCCGCGTGGACTCTCTCTGTGGCTGGTACGGGCTCGTTTGATGATTATGTTCGAGCTTCATACTTTATTGCTACCTCGACAGTAGCAACATCTACATTCTCAGGTTTTCTAGACGTTACCGGAACGAATTCTACCTCAACATTTAGCGGAGGACTCACGGCTGATGCATTCGCCGTAACCGGTACAGCAAGTTCAACATTTACCGGAGGACTCATTGTAACAAGTGGAAATCTTAGTTTGGCAACGAATGGAACATTTTTTATAAGTGACACGCTCGCGCTCTCTGCCAACACATTGGGCTCATCGGTAGTTAATTCTTCGCTTACATCAGTAGGAACACTTTCCTCACTTTCTGTTTCCGGTGCAGCCACCTTCTCTGATACACTTTCTGTCTCCGGGCTTGCTTCATTTATAAATGCCTCAACATCCCGCCTTTCGGTCTTTGACACCGCCTATTTCGGCGGCACCGCGACGTCAACGTTTGATTCAACAGGAGCGCTTGTTTTAAACGCGCTTGGATCGTTTAATTCGGGTTTTATTTCATCAGCAACATCAAGTTTCGTGACACTCCAGGGTTCTGATATCTTTGCCTCATCAACGCTTGTTGTTGACGGCCTTTCTGTGCTTGGAGGAGATATTGTGCCAGACATAACCGATGGTTCTTCCCTCGGCACTACTGCTTTAAACTTCTCCGATCTCTTTCTTGACCTTGGCGCAGTCATTAACTTTGACTCCGGCGATGTGACGATAACCCACGGAAGTAATGACCTTTCAGTTGCCGGAGGAACACTTTCAATCCTGGGCGGCTTCATCTCCTCCGCCTCATCCTCTGCAACCTCGCTCTCCGCGACTGACCTATTCGCATCCTCAACTATAGTCGCAGATGGACAAGCGCTCTTT
>JACPBB010000003.1:0-119902 GCA_016180525.1 Parcubacteria group bacterium
GTTTTCGACTTATTTTTTTACTAAATCCCTATGACACTTTCTGTTGGATATACAAAAAACCCGACATCTTTTCAGATGTCGGGTTTGTGGTTTTGGCTTATTTCAAGGTCTTTTTAGACCTTTTTGGTCATCCCTGCGTCATGTGACACTTTTTATACTTTTTACCACTACCGCATGGGCACGGGTCGTTGCGACCGACTGTTTTTCCTTCTGTGTTTTTTGGTTTCGAAGACAAAATTGGTTTTACCGAAGGAGTGCTTTGAGAATCAGAATGGCTTGCGGAAACTTGTTTTACATCAACTTCACGCTCTCCCGCTATGCGCGCCGCCGTTTGAGGCTCTATCGTTTTTAAAAGGCTTATTACATGAAGATTAATTGCCTCGCGCATGTCTTTAAACATCTGCAGTCCGTCCTTTTTATACTCAACAAGCGGGTCACGCTGACCATACGCACGCAAATTCACGCTTGAGCGAAGGTATTCCATTGTCTCCAAATGCTCCATCCAAAATAAATCAATGGTGCGAATAATAATTCCCGCAAGCGCTTTGAAAAACATCTCCTCTCCTAATTCTTTTTTCTTTTTTTCTATCGCAGTGTGCGCGTCCGGATCAAACGCCTCTAATCCATCTAAAAATTCATCTATCGCCTTCTGTTCTCCCAAAAGAACCGCGCGACGAAGCGTGTAAATAATTTTCCGTTGATGATTCATTACATCGTCATATTGCAAAACATGTTTTCTCGCGTCAAAATGAAATCCTTCAATTTTTGTCTGTGCTGACTCAAGCGCGCGCGTAATCATTCTGTTTTCAATCGGATGGTCTTCCGGAATACCAAATTTCCCCATCATTGTTTTTATGGTGTCAGAGGCAAATACTCGCATCAGTGAATCTTCAAGAGAAAGAAAAAACTGCGTTTCTCCCGGGTCTCCTTGCCTTCCGCAACGGCCACGCAATTGATTATCAATTCTTCGCGCTTCATGCCGTTCAGTGCCAATAACAAAAAGTCCCCCGTGACTTTTTATTTCCTCCTGAATTGTCACATCTGGCGGATTTCCGGAAAGCACGATGTCAACACCGCGGCCAGCCATATTTGTCGCTATAGTCACGCCACTCTTTCTTCCTGCCTGTGCAATAATCTCTCCTTCTCGTTCATGATTCTTGGCGTTAAGCATTTCATGCGGAACACCAGACTGTTTCAGAAACGCCGAGAGAGTTTCGTTTTTTTCAATAGAAACGGTGCCCACTAAAACAGGCTGTCCTTTTTCATGTAACTCTTTTATCTTGCGCACTACCGCTTCATATTTTCCTTTTTCTGTTTGGAAAATAAGGTCATCATGGTCATTTCGTGCGTTTGGTCGATGCGTCGGAATCGGAATAACCGGTAAATTATAGACACGAGAGAATTCTTCCGCGCTTGTATGCGCTGTACCCGTCATGCCGGAAAGTTTTTCATAGAGCCTAAAATAATTTTGAAATGTAATTGAAGCAACTGTGCGGGATTCTTTTTGCACGGAAAGTCCTTCTTTTGCTTCAATCGCCTGATGAAGCCCCTCGGACCACCGCCTGCCGGGCTGTAGCCGTCCCGTAAACTCATCTACAATAATGATGTGCCCGTCTCGTACCACATATTCCTTATCTTTGGAAAAAAGAGCTTTCGCGCGAATTGCGCTCTCTAAATGATGCACATATTTGATGCCCTTTTCGGTATATATATTGTCAATGCCAAGCATTTTTTCTGCCTTCGTAATGCCTTCATCAGTCAACGATATGGCACGCAGTTTTTCATCAACAGTAAAATCAGCCGGAGCAGCAAGCGAGGTGGCAACGCGCGCAAATGTATAGTAAAGACTTTCGGGGTCTTGAGAGGGTGCGGATATAATGAGTGGAGTTCGCGCTTCATCAATTAAAATTGAGTCTATCTCATCAACAATTGCGTATGAAAAATTTCTTTGGACAATTTCTTGCTCGGTGTACGCTATATTGTCACGAAGATAATCAAAACCAAACTCATTGTTTGTGCCATAGGTAACATCAGCCGCATATGCTTCTTTACGCGTGCATGGCCGTAAAAATTCATACACAACTTTAAAGGAGCCAAGTTCATCTCTTTCCGGGTCTGCGTCTTTGTGTCCAGGATCATATAAGTAGGATTCATTATTCGTGTTTATAACACCAACAGTTAAACCGAGAGCCGCGTAAATTTGCCCCATCCACACTGCGTCACGGCGAGCAAGATAATCATTCACTGTTACTACATGAACGCCTCTGCCGGAAAGCGCATTTAAATACGCGGGAAGCGTTGCGACTAAAGTTTTTCCTTCCCCGGTTTTCATTTCGGCGATATTCCCCTGATGCAGCACTATGCCTCCCAAAATTTGCACATCATAGTGTCTCTGGCCCAGAGTCCGAAATGCGGCCTCACGAACACTCGCAAACGCCTCCGGCAATATTGCATCAAGTGTTTCTTTCTGTTTTAGTTTTTCTTTCAAAGAGTAAGTTTTCTCCTTGAGTTCACCATCAGAAAGAGCCTTTATTTTAGGTTCCAAAAGGTTAATTTCCTTGACAAAAACATCAAGTTTTTTTAGAGTACTTGCTTCGTGTGAAAACCACTTCTTAAAAATCATGCGATATATAGTAACATATTTTTGCGACAGAATTTAATATAAATCAAGATCGTAAACGCCCCCTCACTCTGATAGAATGAGGGGGCGAAAAACCTGTTTAAAGAAGATGATGCTATCTCCTTCGTCGGCGACTGGATCGTTTCTTCTTAGCGGGTTTTTTTGCTTTCTTTCGTTTAGCAGCTTTTCGTCTCTTTGGAGCTGCTTTTTTTCTTCGCTTTGCCATTATAATTGTTTGCTACAAAAAATAATTTTAAATTATGTAACAAAATAGAGTTAAGTCTTTTAATTCGACCTTCGATTTAAGTATTACACACTCTTTTTATTAAAACAATCATAATTTTAAAAAAGTTGTGGACAATCACGCTTTACTAAATGCAAAATTAAAAACACAAAGCACAAAATAAAGTAAAAAAATAAAACTTAAAAAATCTTTTTAATTTTTTAATTACTACTTTTCGCTTTTCATTTTACATTTTTAAAACTCTCCAATAAAAGAAATTTCAAACTCAACAAGAATGCCGGTATGGCGTTTTATATCATCACGCAACTCATTCGCGCATTCTTTAATATTTTTAGCCGTCCCTTCTCCGTAATTAACAAGCACAAGCGCTTGTTTATCATGAACACCGACATTATTTTTTTTATATCCTTTTTTCTTACATACATGTTCAATAATCCAACCAAGCGGTACTTTAACTTTATCGTTTGAAACAACATACCCAGGCAATCCTCTGTATATATGAGATAGGGCATTAAATTTTTCTTTTGAAATAATAGGGTTTTTAAAGAACGAGCCGACAGTTCCAACTGTTTTCATATCAGGAAGTTTTCGCGCCCTAATTTTAATAATAATATTACGCACATCTTGCGGAGTCAGAGTTCCGGAGTCCAGAGGATGCTCTTTTATATATTCAAGAATATCTTTGTAATCAAGTTTTGCTTTTCTTTTTTTAGAAATTCTTAAAACAACGTTAGTAATAAGCAGATGTTTTCCTTCCAAGTGTTTAAATACGCTGTCTCTATATGAAAATAAACATTCATCCGGCGATATCTTTTTTTCTTCAAAAGAGTGAGTGTCTATAACTTCTACGGAATCAATAAATTCTTTTAACTCTACTCCATACGCGCCGATATTCTGAACTGGAGCGGCGCCAACTGTTCCTGGGATTGCGGAGAGGTTTTCAATACTAAAAATATTTTTTGAAACAATTTTTTGAACACAAACATCCCACTGCTCTCCTGCTCCTAAAGAAACAAGGTGGCCATTGCTGTCTTCCGTAATATCTAATCCACGAATATCGGGTTTAAGTACTAAACCATTAAAACCCTGATCAGAGATTACAATATTAGAACCCCCGCCTAGAATAAAAACAGGTAGTTTTTTATCTTTTGCAAAAGATAAAGCTTCACGTATTTCTTTTATATTTTTTGCAACAAAAAAATACCGCGCAGGACCACCAACGCGCATAGTCGTGAGCCTCGAGAGCGGTACATGTTCTTGTATTTTACGCACAGCGATGACCGGCGGAATGCGAACTCCGAAACAAATGTCCTTATATGAGTGCCGCCGCCGGTCATCGCCAAGCGCAATTTGTGTATATTACAGTATACCACGTAACGTAAAACACGTAACACGAGAATTTTGCTTCTTCGCGCCTTGTGTTTTGCGCTTTACGCTTCTATGATATGTCACGATGTGTTTCATACATAAATGCTGCTTTCTCGTCATGCTGTCTCATTACCCGCGCTACTTCTTTGAAAATATCTTCAGACGCAACAATGTCTTTCCCGTTAATCCACGCATCAATGGCAAACGTTACTTTTTCACACAATATCTCACTTTCTGGCTTTGAAAGCCCCGCGTTTAAACATGCGGCATAGCAGGAGGCATATACTTTGTGATTATCATATGGTTCCCTGTGTCCTTTTCTTCTTTTTACAATATGAGTGTGCATGATAGATTTTTAAGGAATGAAATGACTGTAAAAATCATCACCCCCTCTTTTTGAGTTCCCTTTAAATTTAGAAGAATCTAAAAAGAGGGGGTAAAGGTTTGGCGATTGTATTTTATCTCGCTCCGCTTATAAAATACAAGCCAATTCCTTTATCCAAAGTTAATGGTTCCATTAGCTATTAAAATAAGTAACCATCCAAGACCAACAAGCAATAATCCTATGGCGAGACGCATGCTTCCGCGGCTTTCTTGTTTCCACATTTTTACCTTCTGTAACTCCATGCCGCTTCCGACCAAAACAAGAATAATGAACAGCGGAGCGACAAAAATAATGTTGTAGAGGGTGAGCATTATAAAGGCTGGCAGATCAAAATTTTGTGACAGGATGGTAATAATCGCAAGATACGGCGCACCCGTACATGGCAGTTCAACCGCCGAGACAAACACTCCTAAAAACATAACACCCGGAATTGTCATGCGATTTGAATACGTATGAATTTTTTTTGCAAATGATGTAGGAATAGCGAGAGAAAACCATCGTCCGTACCAAAAATAGTCTTTCACTTCCACAAGTCCCGCAATAATGATTAAAACTCCGATAATAATAGAAAGATACAATGTTAAAACAAGCGGAATATTTTGAAAGAAATACACAAGCCCAAGCCCGGCGGCAAGATAAACGATAAAAATTGCAAATATGTAGAGAGAACCGAGGAGTAGCAACCGTTTCCGTGAACCGCCAGAGGCAAGAACAACGGATACCATTAAAATTAGTACTCCGATTGCACACGGATTTATGGCGTCAATTGCGGCCGTTGTAATTACTGTAATAAATGTTGGTAATTGAGAAGTAAGCATTTTTTAGGTTTTAGGGTATAGGATTTAGAGACTTAATCGTTATATCTCCGCGAACTTTAGCAATAGTATATTGTTCGCATATATACTCTGTCCGTTCTTTTGGAGCTCCAAATTCAAAAATAACACAGTCTCCCGGAGGAACAAGCGCGTAGGGGGATATTATGTAATCTGCGAATAAAGATAGTTTTTTCTGTGTAGCGACAGTATTCTCAGTACTCCATAAGAATGCCTGCAATACCGCTTCTCTCCCCTCACATAAGTTCCCATTTTTCATTTCAATAATCCCGCCGTTTGTGGGAATCCGCATCATATTGTTGTCAAGAAATCCTCCGATCGCGCTCCAAAAGTTTTCAAGTGAAGCAGTATTTTCTGTTTCGGAAATTCCCTCTATGTGTACTCGATTGTCGCCATGTTCATGAACAAGTGCTGTGCCAATCTTGTTTGAAAGACCGTCAGGATCTAGTAAGTTCAATTCTGTGCCACAATTGAAAATTCTAAAATCAGCATGCCAATGAACAGGGCCTTTCGTTGGAGAAGATTGAATAAGCGTTACTGTCCCAATAATTATATACACCGTTGTCGTAATAATAACGATAGAAATTAATAAAAAGAAAATCGCCTTGGAAGAATTTTTTTGGGGCTTCAAAAAAATAGTTATCAATACTAAAAAGAAAATGACCGCTGCTGCAAGGGCAACAATTAACAATTGGTTAAATATAAATGAAGTATCTGGCTTGAGTATGGAGACTATATATTCCATGTCATAAGAGTTATGCCGAACGTCCTCTATATCAAAGAACGCTCGGCATGTATTGTAAAGAAATAATTTCTAGCAAAATTCACACACATTCTTAGGTTTTTCCTTCTCCTCATTCGCCATATGTTCTTTCTTTTGAGAAAGTAACCGTTCCTGATGACAATTTTCACAAACAAATGTTTCTTCCAAAGCAGCTCTCTTCTTATCATCATTTTGTTTCCCACCAAATAATTTTTTAAAAAATTCCATACCTAAAAGTGTTTCATCTAATAATATTCCATATTATAACACACACTCAAATAATCTTATATTAATTAGTCCACATATTAAAACCCCCCCTCGGGGGGTCAAAAAATCTTACTGTGCTGGATTATACTACCCTGTGTGCCTGTCAGCGACGGAAAATGCGCCAAAGGCGTATGGTTTTATGACAGGAATAAATTGATACCCTCTTATCATGCCGGTAATCGCCTCAATTAAATCTTTTGTCGGTCCTCCCTCGCCAATATCAACGTGTATTTCATTGCCGTCCCACGAAAACGTTTCCGGTATCACTTCGCGAAGGCCTGAACGCAATTCCTGCGCAAGCATGATGGAAGTCATTGCTTCATCAAATATTCTGTCACGAAGAACTGAAAAATGCTTTACTCGTGATTTCAGTAAAAAATAAATTGCTCCTCGGCCTACCCGATGCACGATAAGCGCAGTAGTAAGCGCCGTATCTCTTCGCGCAGAAGAATCGGTTCCCACGATAATTTTATATTCCCGACGAGGATCTTCGTCCATATATCCCCTGATAGCAGAAAGTAATTCTTTAAACGAAAGCCATCCTTTAGTCGGGCTTTGAAACCGAAGTGTTTCAATGGTCATGTAGAATACCGTATACCGAAACCATTAGAAATGCAACTATGTAATAATGTGTACTTTAATTAGAAGTTTTTTGAGTGATTTTGTGTCAACAGTTTTACTGTCTATAAGCGGCTGGAATTCATCGTGTATTCGCTCATATCTCTCATACGCGGCGATGATATTACTGTCAAAGTATTGAAACATCAGGGAAAGAGATGATTTTATGGTCTCTGCCCGTATATCTGTCTTAGGAATCGCATGTGGACTTTTTTTTAGCAACCTTTCATTCTCTTTTTTATGAGTATTAATGGCAAGATTTTCGTCAAGCGCTTTATGAAACAACTCTCTCTGCCACATCGCAAACCCAACCTGTGACCTAATCCAGGTTACAATCTCCTGCGCAATGACCACTCGCCGCTCCGGAGAGATATACTCAACTCCACCCCGCGCTTCCTTGACTATCGTTTCTGTGTTTAATTCATAAAACTCGGCATCTCCTGTTTTTTGAAACACGGCGGGATCTTCTACCGCTCCACAAGGACCTCGTAAATCAGCCTGTGCGATTGCAAGCGTAATAAGAGAGCTTTCTTCAGTAAGTTCAGGTTGAGAAAATTTTGGACCAGACTTCATGGGAAGACGTTCGTCTGGTATTTTTTTACCGTGTACGTGAAGTGACTGTTCCGGTAACATCACACCAAATTCAGGATGCGGATATGTTGCCCCAATTGCCTCGAAAACTTTTTCTTTAAAATCATTTTCAGGAAATAAAAAATTTCCTTTTGGGTCCCGGTATTTTTTCATTTCTTTCCATATCTCAATCGCAGTTGCCTCTTCGTTCCCAATCTCTGCCCCTATTTTCTCTAGATTCTCTTTATTGTGTGTCTTGAATCCGCGGTGTCGCGCGCGTACTTTCCCCTCCTCAAGCGTCGCTTTTTGAACAAGGTCATGCCCTAATCCAACAACATATGCAAATTCAATATCTTGATCAGTAACCGTTCCAGGCTCAACTTTTAACTCCTTATCAATTTTTTGAATTCTTTTTAATATTTCCACAGCGCCTCGGGCCACGCCTTCGCTATGAGCAAGGTTATGAAACGACATTTCTCCTTCAGTGCCATTTTTTCCAAATCGCTCTATAAGACGTTTCCTAAATGTTTCCGCCAATTTTCCAAATGCTTCATGCCTATTCTCAACGGTCTCAAAGCCACCCTCTTGCTTTGTTATAAAATGTGGAGATTCTATATTTTTCATTACTCAAAAATATAGCAGATATAGGCTGTTTTAGCAAATTTATTTGACAGATTCAGGATAAAGATATATAATAAAAATAGTCTTTTGACAATCGAAATTAGGAGTACCGACAAATGAAGTCTTTACGATTTATCTTTTTTGCTGCATTTGCGTTTAGCCTTATTTTTATACTAACATCACAGAACTCCGTAAACGCATCTCTGTCATCTCCTGTAGACAGTGTATATCCAGAAGTTAAAGCTTCTCCTCCAACTTTAAAAAGTTGGACGATAGACAAGGATGTGAGGCGTGTATACAGCCCAAGCGCGGATGCGTTTGAGGCAATGATAGATGTTCTTGAAGCAAGCGGGGTTATCGTGGGTGATGGTTTGCATCGGCCAATTCAAACACTTATTGTTGGCACACCGCATAAACCAGGTACCGTTGCATATTTTTTCATATCCCCAATTGCCTTTGACGGACTTTTCATATGGATGCTTGAAGAATATGAGCAACGTGAACATGGTCTTCATGTCAGATTCTGGTATTTCTCTGATGAAATAAAAAGTTTTGAAATGAATATGTATGGTGATTGGTCTCCCACAGCATCAGAGTATTTTATTCCGGGAACTCCTGATTGGAGCATCGCCGTGGAGAAATCTCGTCTTGCGTGGAAACTTCTGTGTAAAAAATATTCTTGTAACCCTCATCGCAACAGCGCGTTTTAAAGAATTCTTTGAGTAGAAAACCTAAAGAGTCCTTTTCCTTTAAACTAAATTTTTGTGATATAATTAATTACATATATGTCAGTTTCACCTTCAATTCTATCTCTTCTTTTCTGGATCATTCTTACTATCGTCGTCATCGCAAGTACGGTTTTTATATATCATTGGCAAAAATACGGAACAGATGCTAAAACCGTAAAAAAAATTATTACAATATACAGCATCGTAACAGTCGTATTGCTGATAATCGCATGGATTCTTTTGCAGGCAAGTGTTTAATAAAAGATACCAATATACAAATTGTACTAATGATACTAATGAATACGAATGTGTTTAATTAACGATTGGTATCTATTCGTATCATTCGCGTGCATTCGTATATTAGTATCTCATATTCATGATTAATCTTGCGCCAGATGAACATATCGTCTATATAGCTCGTAAACACTCGTTTGTTTTTTTTACCGAAACAACATTCATTTTTATATTGGCTTTGTTGCCGCTTATTCTTATCCCCGGATTAGAAAGTATTCTCATAGCAAATGCGCTATCGGGCGTATATGTTGGGTCAATTCTGTGGTATTTGTATATGCTTTGGCTCATTGTTCTTTGGATTGCATTTGCATATGTATGGACTGACTATTATCTTGACGTGTGGGTAGTTACCAATAAGCACATGATGGACATTGACCAACGGGGATTATTTAGCAGAAAAGTCTCCACGTCCCGACTTGATTTAATACAGGATGTAACAGTTACTATCCCCGGAATGCTCGCTACCTTTCTAGATTACGGAGATATTCACATGCAAACTGCAGCACAGAGCCGTGAATTCACTTTAAAAAATGTTGCGCACCCAAATAAACTAAAAGATATTATTGTAAAGGAGCAAGATAAAGTAGCAGATAAAAAAATTCCTGCCGCGCCCCAAAACAATACGATTGTGTAAGATAAATTCTTAATTTAAAAACGCTTTTTGAACTTTTATATTTTTGCCAAAAAATTGACTGCCAAGAGCCTGAAACCGAGACGTAACACCCGTTGAGTAAAAAATCGAGGCTCCTTTTTTCCCAAGTTTTTTTTCTATTTCGGGATGATTTTCTAAATACTGATGTAATTTTAGAGGCAGAGAAGACGAGCTCTCTATAATAGAGACTGAGGGGCCAGTAATGTCTCTAATTTGATTTTTTAGAATGCCATAATGGGTGCAGCCAAGAATAAGTGTATCTACGCCTTGCTCTAAAAGCGGAGAAAGATATTTTCTAAGAATATCTTTTGTTGTTTGCCCATTGTGCTCACCTGCCTCAACGAGGGGCACGAGCAACGGACACGCTTTTTCAAACACTATTACGGCTGGATCAATTTTTATAAGTTCTCGCGTAAATGCGCCAGAGGAAACCGTCCCTTCGGTAGCAAGTACTCCTATTTTTTTATTTTTTGTTGAAATAACAGCGTCTTCAATTGTAGGAATAAGTACTCCTAAAACGTTTTTATCAAGATATTTTTGAGGTAGATACTGTTGTTGAATTTTTCTAAGCGCGGTGCTTGAAGCGGTGTAGCAGGCAAGAATAACGAGTTCACAGTCATTTTTAAAAAGAAAATCAACAGCTTGTTTCGTAAATGTATAGACCTCATCTTGAGAGCGCGTACCATATGGCATGCGCGCGGTATCGCCAAGATATATGTAATTGTATTGCGGAAGCGACTCTGTAATGCTTCGCAGTACATGAAGCCCTCCAAATCCTGAGTCAAATATGCCGATAGAACCACCTTTTTTCTGCTGTGCCATGTGAAATTTTTTAACGGAGATATTTAACGAATGCGTGAGAGAGGCCAAATGCCATTGGTGTCGTAATCAAACGTTGGAATGCGCGCATAAGAGGGTCAAGAGGAAAATGTCTGTAAAGCGAAAATAATTCATCATAATCGTTCCTTCCTTCAAGCACTTTTTCTGCAATGTATGTTCCAAGCCCAAGCGCCCACGCAAGTCCCGTAGCGCCTGCCACATAATAGACGTTGGGCATTTTCTTATCAGCGCCCGCAAGCGGCACGAGGTCTTTTGAAACACCAAGAAGCCCCGGCCAGACATACTCAATCTCTATTGGAATATTTGGAAATTTTTTTTGCATATACCGAGTAAGTTTTGGAATAATGTGTTCTGGGTTTACGCTTCGTTTGTACGCATATGTCGTAAGATAATCACCGCCACCCAAAAGCAATCTCCCTTCTCCTGTTACTCGATAGTACTGGTAAATCATATCGCTATCGGTCATCATGAACGGCCCCTGTGGAAACATTTTTTTAATAATTTCTTGTGAAAGTGGCTTTGAAAGCGAGAGATACGTTTCAACATGATAGACATCTTTTTTAAACCGGCGCAATTCAGGAAGAAATTTATCAATACAGATAATGGTATGCGTAGCATCTACGCGATGCCCGTCTAGAGTCACGACACCGGAAGCATCAATTGATGACACGGCAGTATTTTCAAATATACGCACCCCTTTTTGTATGAGTATTTCACGCATTGCCTGTGCATACAGAAAACTATTAATCGCAAACGTGCCGGGGTAACGAATCGCCCCTTTATAGCCAGAGGACCCAATAATTTCTTTCACGGTATTTTTATCGTACAAATAACTTTCATATCCTAAAATCTCTCTTCCTTCATGTTCGCGAAGCACTTTTCGCAGGCCACGATTGTCATTCGCAATAAATACGTAGTCTTGTTCCTGATAATCACACGAAATACCGTGTTGTTTAATATTCTCACGCATCACTTCCATGCTTTTGCCGACAAATTCCCACAACCTCCGCGCCCTTTCTTTCCCGAGGTTAGTAATAAGGTCAACGAGTTCAAGTTCGGAATCTTGCGTAATAAACCCAGAGCTTCTGCCGGAGGCGCCTGCCCCTACATGCTCCCGTTCAATTAAAATAACCTTTTTCCCTTTTCCGGAAAGATAATCAGCCGCCGCAATCCCCGCCATGCCGCCGCCCACAACGACCACATCCGCCGTCAGATTTTCCGAAAGCCGTGGTGTAGGACTAACTTTTTTAAGCGTATGCCAATATACTTCTTTTTTAATGTGAGACATATACACAAAGTATAATGTAGAAAGCAGAAAGTAGAAAGCATATTTTGTTTCTTATTAGAGTATCTTTGTTTGACATTAAGTAGCCCCCTTGTTAATCTCTAATAAGTTTTAGATTATATTTCATAACAAGGACAAGCAAATGAAAATCCTTGAAAGACCTGTTGCCATTACCGATGTTGAAACTACCGGCCTTGATTCAACAATCCAGGAAATTATTGAAATCGGATTGATTTTAGTTAATCAGCAAACCCTTGAAATTATGGACACCCTTGATATTAAGGTACGGCCAGAACATCTTGAAACTGCTACAGAATTCGCTTTAAAGCTTAACGGTTATAACGCGCATGATTGGCAAAATGCATTGACACTTCAAGCGGCTATGCAGTTATACGGCGAAAAAACAAAAGACGCTATGTTCTGCGCCCATAATGTAACATTTGATTGGGCGTTTATTTTTGAGGCTTTTAAAAAAACTGGCATAAAAAATGCTATGGATTATCACCGAGTTGATCTTTTCACAATAGCATGGATGCAGCTCCGAGGCTCCGGTCTTGAAAAATTCAACATGAATGAAGTAGCAAAGTATCTAGGAATTCCAGAAGAGCCGATGCCTCATCGAGCCATCAACGGCACAATGACTGCTTACGAAATTTACAAACGATTAATTTCATAAAGACAAGCAAAATAAATGCTTGCCTTTTTTTAAATTGTAAAAATTATCATAAAAAAACAAAATTTTCTGCTTGCTATGAAAGTAAAACCGCGGCGGCGATGACTGTCGTCCAGAGACCATCTTTGTTTCCCTCTGCTGATTGGGTAATGTTTGTCGTCTTTAAAATAAGGCCGGTTGATTTATACTCCTGTTCTCGCTCGTTCCAGGCATGATTGGAATCAAATGGAACGCCGAGTGTTGTTGCAAGCATCGTTGCCGCCAAATCCTCGGCATATTCTCCCGCTACTTTCGCAGTTTCTCCATAGACATGGTGTTCTGATAGATAACCATACGCGGCACTGTCTTTCGGACGGGCAACGCCGATTGATGCCGCGACGAGCCGATTCGGTTCATTTGTTTCAATTCTCGCCATGACGCAGTACGTGATCTCTCCCGGACTTAACAGTTTTACCCCATCGTCTTTTGGAATTGTTTTGCAATTCGGCGGATAAATGCTTGAAACATATACAAGATTACTTTTTTCTATTCCCGCATCTCGAAGCGCAAGCTCAAAAGAGGCGAGCTTGTCTTTATGCACACCAACACCTTTTGTAAAAAACATTTTTTGCGGAACCATATTTAATTTAGTTATGAATAAAAGTATATTTCAATATTTTGCAAAATACTGAAATATATAACTTTATGCAACTTATAGAGAGCCTGTTGTGCCGAAACCACCGCGGGAAGGATTTTTCATTGTGTCTGTTTCTTCCCATTCCGCTTTTTTATATTCTTTAAAAATACCCTGCGCGATTCTCTCTCCTCTAGATACGCTTGCCTCTGTATCGCTGAAATTATAGAGAACCGCATAATATTCATCCTCATCCCCGCAAAAATCCCTGTCCATTATCGCAACACTATTTGCGAGCATGAGCCCTTTTTTATGAAGCGAGCTCCGCGCGGCAATTAAGAGCATGAATCCTTCAGGCGGTTCAATTACGACATTAAGCGGAGCATAGGCAATTGCCCGAGGAGCAATTTTAATTTCTATTCGCGAAGCAAAATCAAACGCCACCGCGCCTTCGGTTTTATACTCCGGAAGCGGGAGTGCTTTATCTATTCTTTTTATTCGCACCTTCATATTATTTTGCTATTTTATTATTCCACGGTAATATTTTTTAAAAAAAATCAGAGGATATCACTAAGTGTTCGTTCATTCCACAATTCCATGGAATTGTGGAATAGGTATTTGGTGGACCCGAGGAGATTCGAACTCCTGACCTCCTCATTGCAAATGAGGCGCTCTACCAACTAAGCTACGGGCCCAAATGGACGGCAGGGTTTTGTACCGACGGAGTCTTCATCGAAACGCCTGCGTTCCAACTACTATACGTCGACCCCGGAGGAAACCCTGCCGTAGAGGGTACTATACCGCAAAAAAATTTATTTCTCAAGAAAATTTAAACTTGTTCAAGGGCCAGAGAAATAATATGATCAAGTATTTGAGGGAACGAACAACCGACCGCGGAGCATGCTTTCGGCAAGAGTGATTCTTCCGTAAGACCAGGAAGTGTATTTATTTCAAGAATATAAATGCCGCGCGGAGAGACGATGAAATCAGAGCGGGAGTAATGCCGCGCGCCAATTGCCTTATGCGCGTCAATTGCCATGCGCATAATTTCTCTTTTCACTTCAGCGGGAAAATTACTTGGGCATATCTCGCGGGTCTTTCCACTGTACTTTGCCTCATAGTCAAAAAAAGGATTTTTCTGTGGTGGGATAATTTCAATCGGCGGAAGCGCGTAATTTATCTCTCTCCTAAAATTATCAATCACGCCACACGTTGCTTCTCTCCCTTGTACATATTCTTCAATAATAATAGACGAGTCGTATTCAAACCCTTTTTCTATAAAACGAACTAATTGATCAAAAGTGCGTGCGATATAAACTCCAACCGATGAACCACCAACAGCGGGCTTCACCACCCACGGTCTCGGCACGCTCCGAAACACGCCCGAAACCTTTCCCTTCCATTCATTTGAAAAACGAATAGCAACGTGCGCTGGCATTTTTAATTTAGAGCGTGCAAAACTTTTTTTTGAAAGCAGTTTGTTCATTCCGAGAGCCGAAGAAAAAGAATCAGAGCCGGTATACGGAATGCTAAATTGTTCAAATACTCTCTGTACCTTCCCATCTTCTCCATAATATCCATGCATTGCGTTAAATATGACATCTACTTTGCGGGAAATATTATGAGGATGCACTGGCAAGCCGTTTGCGTGCCAATTTCCCTCTTTATCAACTAAAATATCAATTCCCCTGTAGTGTCTCGGGAGATTTTTTAATACTGCCGCGCCGGTTTTGAGCGAAACATCATACTCGCTTGAAGGCCCGCCGCGGAGAACGCCGACTCGCACTTTTGTCATATATATGTATTATAAAGAATAGAACAGAGATAGAAAAGACACAGGAATGAAAAAAGCCCTTGGAATTCTTTTATGTGTGCTTCTGGTCGCATGCGGAGCGCAAACAAATAAGAGCGAAACAGCAGTAACATATGGCACAACGCCTATCGTACAAGAAAATCCTCCTGATATATCTGCTGAAGAGTGGTATAAAGGCATACGACCACCTATCGGCTTTAAATCCCAAGAACTTCCCGCGTGCAGAGCAGTCGTTTCTGTTACTGATATTGTTTCTAAAGATAAAAAAATAGTCTGGAAAGAACATACGATTACTCTCTGTGACCGCCCGGTAGAACGCAAAAGACGTGTCGGATGGGGAATTATCCTTAACAGTGAAAAGCTGGCACATGGAGACCTGTGGATTAAATATAGTACACCAAACAAATGGGGGGTCATTTCATACAGAATGCCTGAAACAATGCAAGATGCGGATCTTTTGGGAAGAAAAGGGAAAGAGGCATTTCAACAAAAAATTGGCGTCACGTCGGAGGGCTTGCCGCTTGTGATTTCACTCATTCCTGAAGATGTTCGAGAAACATTTATTCTTTCTTTTATTGCATACTACAACGGTGCATACGAAATTTATGTATGGGACAGCAAAAAAGATGTAGCGGAAATGGTTGCGGGTCTTATAAACAAAAAAATCAAAGAATATAAACAGCAGAATAAAAAATGACCGCGCTTTTAAGAGCGCGGATTTTTTATAAATTTTTTGTAACAATTTTTTAAATCTTCAAGAGTATTTGCCGCAGAAAGACCAAAATGAGTCATGAGAATGGCATTGCTATAGCTTTTATGGTCTGTAACATTAATTTCTCCAACATTGCCGACAACAATTTTTTTCTCCGGCATAAAGTGCATTGCCATACGTGTCTGCGCCGCATCCCACAAAGACCCTTGCGAGTTAGAATTCCATATAATATGAATTTCATCGGCCCAAATGATGTCCCCTTCATGCTCTTCAACAATTCTCATACCTGTTTCATCGTCCTGATTCGTATCTCTAAATGGACAACGAACCGTGTGCCCTGCTTTTTCAAGTACTTCAACATAATTGAGAACTTTTGCCTTTTCTTCTTCCGTCGCGTTTCTCACAGAGCAAATCATGTAAATATTCGCCATCTTTACTACCTCAATGAAACATTTCTGTTTTTCTTTATATCATATTTTCTGATAGAATGCATCCATGCAGTGGGAAAAGATAACTTCGTTTAAAACGAGGCACATGCCTCGCGCATATGTAAATTCGCTTGTCCGTTTTCACCATGAATTTTCCGATAAAGAACGGCTAGAAGCGGCAGAGAAAGCTGGCTGGAACGTATTTCAATTTCCTTCCGAACTGCTCCTTGGTGGCGACCTGCTCTCTGACTCTGGCACTACAACGCTTACGTCAGAACAACTCTCGGCCATGATACTTGGCGATGAGGCATACGGCACTAATTACGGCTATCCAAAGCTTATTGAAGCATTTGAAAAAACATTTGATATTTCAGAGGATACTTATGAGATATACATCTTTCATCAAGGACGTGCCGCCGAGCACGCATTGTTTTCACAGCTTGCACAGAGTGTCCCAAAAAACTCCGTGGTTCCTTCAAACGGACATTTTGACACAACGCGCGCAAATATTGAAGCAAACAATATTGAAGCGCTTGATATAAAGGGGCGCACCGAACAAACGCTTGAACATTTCAAAGGAAACATGGATATTGCAGCATTAGAAAAACTTTTAAAAGAGGATGGCGAGCGTATTCCTCTTGTATATACAACGATTACAAACAACACGGGAGGAGGACAGCCGGTATCGCTTCAAAACATCAAAAAAATCCGCGCTCTGTGCGATGAATATGGCAAACCTTTTTTCCTTGACGCGTGCAGGTTTGCTGAAAACGCTTGGTTTATCAAACAATATGAAGAAAAAACTCTCTCTATTCACGATATTGTGCGCAACATATTTGCGCTCTGTGACGGATTTACTATTTCGCTTAAAAAAGACGGACTTTCAAATATGGGCGGCGCACTTGTGATTAAAAAAGACTCCATGCTTACAAAAACATATCCGAAACTTTTAAACGACATCAGAGACCACCAAATTTTAACGGAAGGACACCCAACATACGGGGGTCTTACCGGCAGAGATATTATGAGTATTGTGGAGGGGTTGAAAACAGTTATAACAGAGCAATACCTTTCTTCACGAATTGGATTAGTGCGGGCATTTGGTGAATGTATGGACTTTCTCAATATCCCCGTGCTTAAACCATTCGGCGGGCACGCGGTGTATATTGATGTAGATAAATTTTTTGAAGGGACAAATATGGGGCGAGAAGATTTTGGCGGTATTTCACTCACCGCGCTTCTCCTGCTCAAAGGTGTACGGCTCTGTGAGCTTGGCGCGTTTGCGTTTGGAAAATGGAATTCTAAAACACAAAAAGAAGAATTTAATGGAAATAACTTTGTCCGATGCGCCGTGCCAAGAAACAAATACGAACTGCAGGATTTACAATATGTTGCCGATTGCGTAAAAGGTCTTCATGAGCAAAAAGAAAAAATACCGAAGGCGGTTCCCGTCTATGGCAGAGAACTTACTCTTCGGCACTTTAAAGCGCGATTTGAATTAAAATAAGGGCCCCGTAGTCGTGGGGCCCTGGCCCTCGCTTCTACGAATCGTCGCAGTCGCGAGGCGTGTGAAACCTGTGATTCGTCACGGGTCACTCCTCTTCTTGTTGAAAATGGAAAAACTGTAAAGCTTTCCTCTGGTAATTTACGAGAGTTACCCCTCGCAAACCCAGGGCAGGACACCCGCAAAGGGCTTAGCTTCCGGAAGCGGTGAACGAGGCGTCCCTCGCCTGCTTGCCTCCTTAAGACCTGCCTCCCATTGCGCGCGCAACAGAAGGATTTGAAAATTGAAAAAAGAACAATAGCAGGTAACGGCGTGTCCCATACCCCATCTGTGGAGGAATTTGGGAATCGCTCTCAGGGGCCGTATAGAAGCACCCCGCAAGTGGCCCGTGTCGTTACCTTAGTCCCCTACTACCGTTTCGGGTATGTAAAAACGAAGAGCGAGTCGAGCGTCGAAGAGTATCGATTGAGAAAACGATACTAGAGCGGCTAACTGGCACGCCTCCCGTTCTGGCTTTCTCATGCAGCTGCTATCGATGCCAATTCTCACGACGCTCGACATGTTAAAGTATACACTTTTAAATATTTTTGTCAAGCATTTTTTAATGACATCAACTAACTGTCAAAATACATTCTAAACAAAGAGTTTTTTAGAAGCATGAAAAATTTTCTTATATTTTTGCTCCATAATAGTTGTAAACCCCATAACAAAACCCCCGTTATTACGAGGGCTTTTGCAAATCTTTATGAGCTTTTCTTGGTTTGAAAAACGTGTCCAGAACAACAGACATGGCACTTTGTGTTTCTTTAAATGCGCGCACTTGTCTCCCTAATGGTTCATCTGGATATCCTTCAAAAACCTGTTGTTTCTTCACAACAACCATTATCATGATGGTGCCTCTTAATTGAACTAAGCATAGTCTATATCATTTCAACTTTTTTCGCAAGTTTTTTCTGTGAAAAGCGACGGCAAACCGATGCGCTTCGCTGTTTGCGAGTAGTATTTCTTTTTCATTGTTCTCAATTATTCTCCTGTTCCCTAATATGTTTTTAGGGCGATGGTGTTCATTTTTTACAACTCCCACAACAGGAATTTGTATTTCATATTTTTTAAAAATATGCTCCACAGCATTCACCTGTGCTTTTCCTCCGTCTACCACGAAAAGCCGCGGCAGAGGCCATTCGGCGTGTCCAAGTCGCCGTTCAATTATTTCTTTGAGCGCGCCAACATCATTTCCAGTCTCTACTGTTTTAATATTAAATTTTCTATAATCGCTTTTTTTTACCACACCGTCTTCAATAACAACCATAACGCCAACAATATGTTTCCCCGCCATGTGTGCCACATCATATGCTTCAATTTTAAAGGTTGTAGGTTGTAGGTTGCCCGCCCCGCTTCGCTTGGCGAGGCCGGGGTAGGTTGTAGGTTTAATAAGCGAGATATCTTGAATGTGCTTAAGGGCAAATAAAGTCTTTTTTATCTCCCCTGCTTTTTCAAATTCTCTTTTCTTTGCAGCTGCGTTCATTTCTGAAGTCAATTTTTTTATAATGGTTTTTTTCTTTCCTTCAAATAGGAATTTTATATTGCGAATGGTGTTTTGATATTCTTTTTTTGAAATCTCCCCGGTACACACTCCTGGACAAAGACCAATCTGTCTATTGAAACACGGCTTCCCCAACCCTTTCTTAAAAGACATACCAATATACTCCAGTTTGTCAGTATATTTTTTGTGTGGTGGGATGCATGTGTCGCGAAATAGAAAAATTTTGCGGATAATTTTGAGTGCTTCTTTTAGGGTGCTTCCTTGGGGGAAAGGACCGAATGCGGATTTAAGATTTAAGATGTCAGATTTATGATTTGAAATTTTGTTTTGTAAAATTTCTTTTTCCCGGACGAGAAGGATTCGGGGGAAATCTTCATCGGTGATGATAACGTAGTTAAAACTTTTATCGCTTTTTTCTTTTGTGTTATATATTGGCTGGTATTTTTTAATTAAGTTTGCTTCCAAAATCAACGCTTCAAGCACTGAATCTGTTTTTATACAATCAACGGTTTTTGCTTCAGAGAGCATTTTTTGTATAAGAGGACCACGTGATTCAACAATGTCTTTGTTAAAGTAACTCCTCACTCTGTCGCGAATCGATGTCGCTTTGCCAACATATAAAACTCTCCTCTTTTTCCCGAGAAACATATATACCCCCGGTGAATCAGGCAATTTTTTTGCTTTTTCTAAAAGACTTGACATGTTTATAAAATTTACTACAATCGTCCGATGTCCTTACATTACTACAACACGCGCTTTAAATATTTTCCGGTAACTGAATGTTTATTATCTGCAATTTCCTCCGGCGTGCCCTTTGCAACAATTTTTCCTCCTTTCTCTCCGCCTTCCGGCCCAATGTCAATTACATAATCAGCATTTTTAATTACATCCATATTATGTTCAATCACAACGACTGTGTTTCCCGCAGAAACTAACGTATCTAAAATTTCAATTAGTTTTTTCACGTCTTCATAGTGAAGCCCTACTGTTGGCTCATCCAAAAGATATATTGTTTTCTGCAGATGCGGCCTATATAATTCAGAGGAAATTTTTACTCTCTGCGCCTCGCCCCCTGAAAGAGTTGTCGCGGATTGTCCGAGCTCTAGATACCCGAGCCCCACATCGTTAAGAGTTTTTAATCGGTCATAAATTGCGGGAATATCTTCAAAAAACGAAAGCGCTTCTTCAATCGTCATATTGAGCACATCATAAATATTTTTTCTCTTATATCGTATCTCCAAAGTCTCTTTTGTGAATCGCTTTCCTCCGCAAATGTCACACTCTACATACACGGTCGGCAAGAAATGCATTTCAACGGCAATCGTGCCGTTTCCCTGACACGCCTCGCACCTACCCCCCTTCACGTTGAAAGAAAATCGTCCTGATTTCCATCCGCGCGCCCGCGCTTCAGCGGTAGAGGCAAACAAGTCTCTGATAAAAAGAAAGGCACCTGTGTACGTCGCCGGATTTGAGCGTGGAGTTCTGCCGATTGGCGACTGGTCAATCAAAATTGCGCGACCCAAATACTCTGTTCCCGTGAATCCCGCGCAGTTAAATATCTCATTGCTTCTGTATCGCCTGTCAAATCGCGCCTGTAAATTCTGGTGTAAAATATCGTAAAGAAGGGTTGATTTTCCGGAACCGGAAACGCCCGTAATGACGCTAAGCCGTCCAAGTGGAATCGTAACGTCAATATTATTTATATTCCATTTCTTTGCGCCCTTTATCATAAGTGCTCCCTTATTGCTCATTCTCCTGTTTTTAGGAATTTCTATTTTTTTCTCTCCTCTTAAATATGCAAGCGTTACGGAGTCAGAAGGGTTTTTCTTCGCAGTCAGTAATTTTTCAAGATAATCCGCGACAACAATATGTCCACCATGCACTCCTGCTCCCGGACCGATGTCTACGATATAGTCAGAGGCAAAAATAGTGTCTTCGTCATGTTCAACAATAATAATCGTATTTCCAGTATCACGAAGACTCTGGAGCGTTTTTATAAGCCGGTCATTGTCTTTTTGATGAAGCCCTATAGTCGGCTCATCTAAAACATAGAGAGCGCCGACAAGTCCGGAGCCAAGTTGCGAGGCAAGGCGAATCCTTTGCGCCTCACCGCCGGAGAGTGTGTTTGCACGTCTATCAAGCGTTAAATAATCAATCCCGACATCAATCATAAACTGGAGTCGTGACTCAATTTCTCGTATCGCAACATGGGAAATTTCTTTTTCTTTTTTACTCAGAGTAACTGTATTAAAAAATTGCCGCGCGTCTTTTATAGAACTCGCAACTAAATCAACAATATTAGTACCTTTTTTCTCTCCTTTGCCCCCAAGAAATACATTGAGCGCCTCGGGGCGCAGACGCGCCCCGAGGCAAACGGGGCACACTTCACTTCCAAAAAAATGTTTCGTGCCGAGACCATTACATGCTTCACACGCACCATATGGAGAGTTGAACGAAAAGAGCCGCGGCTCAATTTCTGGAAACGAAAATCCGTCGTATGGACACATAAATTTTGAAGAGATGAGCCTCTCTTCTCCGTCAGGAGACTCAATGCGTAAAAGTCCATTTGATTCTAATAATGCTCGCTCAACGGCATCAGAGAGTCGCTCTAGTGCACCTTTTTTGTCATCAGAAAATTCACTTACATAGATTTCATCAATAAGCACATCTATCGTGTGTTTTTTATTTTTCTCAAGCACGATACTCTCTCGCAATTTCTTTAACACACCATCAACCTTTACATATTCATACCCCTTCCCGAGCAAATCATAGAGCAATTGATAATATTCACCCTTTCTACCAACAACTACTGGGGCAAGTAATTTTATTTTTAAATTGTCATATGGCACACCGAGCACTTTTTTGCCCTTTTTCGCCACGTTAATAGTATTTACCGTTTCAATAATAGTATTCATTATTTCTTCCTGCGAGAGCTTTTTTATTTCTCTTCCACATTTTAAGCAGTGCGGCTTTCCAGTTCGCGCATAGAGAATACGAAGATAATCATATATTTCAGTAATTGTTGCCACCGTTGAACGAGGGTTATTTGAACGGCTTTTCTGGTCAATTGAAATCGCGGGAGAAAGCCCCGCAATGTCGTCAACATCCGGCTTTTGCATCTGACGCAAAAACTGACGAGCATACGAAGAAAGTGATTCCACGTACCGCCTCTGTCCTTCGGCAAAAATAGTGTCAAACGCTAAAGACGACTTTCCTGAACCAGAGAGCCCCGTAAAGACAATCATTTTATTCCGCGGCATTTCAACCGTAATGTTTTTTAAGTTATGAGTGCGCGCACCTTTTACTATAATTTTTTCATTGTTTTTATTCATGGTGATATTCTGATTTATTAACGAATTCGGATTATTATATATACCAGAAATTGCCCCTTGTTTTGTCATAGGGGTTACGTATCTTTTTTATATACACACTATAGCATGGGTGGAATAAAAAGCAAAGCTCCGTCGTTTTCAAAACGACGGAGCTAATTCACTTCAAGATGCTCTGCATTATGGCGCTCGCCTAACGCATCAGAGAGTATGTCTCGCGGGTTAAATTGAAAATTTCTTTCTGTGCAATGCCCTGAAAGTAAGTTTAAAAATTCTGGATTCTCATGCAACTCTCCAACCTGCAAACAAATGGCGCGACCCCAAATGTCAAGTTGTGTAAGAGCTTTGGCGCGTGCTTCAACATTTGTCTTATTCTGCGGGTTGTTCAAAGATACCTTCCAGTTGTGATACGCAAAGAGCATGGGGACAAGTGTATGAAAGAAACCCTCCAGCTCAAATGTTCTTTTGATACGGGTAATCATGGATACACCACCCTACTGCCTCTTTCTAAATTATATACAAAAAGCACCCATATATACAGGTGCTTTAATGCAATTTTGAACTGACCATTTTCTCATATCGGCCGGCAATGATGTCAGAGATGAGCGCTTGTGAATTAATAATAAACCCGTGCTTATCGCAGAATTTTTGAAGCATAATCATAAATCGCTTACTTGTATGATAATCTTGTACGAGAATTTTAACCGCTTGACCAATAACCCTCATCCCGTTTCGCGTATCTTCTTTCTCTTCATCGGTTTTTGCCACCTCAAGAAATTCTTTTTCCGCGTCATACTGCATAAGCAGTGTCGCGATTAAAAGATATAAGTCGTTCGGTGAAAACGAATATTTAAACCTTCCGGGCATAAGCGAATATCCTCAACTTTGTCTTTAGTAATTATACAATATAAAAAGAAAAACCCGCGGTGATAAGCCGCGGGCATATTTTGGCTAGCCAACAATGGCGGAGTGAAGCTGCTCTTTTTCTTTCCCGTCTTTCTTCTTTTTCTCTCTTAATTCCTTCATCTTTTTTTCTTCCTTTACCCACGCTTCTGATATAGCACGCACTCGCTCGTTTAAATATCCAACAGTGAAGCACCATGCAACTCCTCCAGTAACACTCATTAATACGAGCATCCAATTAATTACTTTAAAGCGGGATGGAGATTCGACAGTATTAAATATTTGTGTATCTGTTAGTGCTATCAAAGCCATTACGACTACTATTACAAGCCCGCTCATAAGTGCTTTAATGGTTCCATGCACCTTAACCTTTCTCCCGCGAGGGGTCTTTACACCATGTGCAAACCAAAACTGATACATCTCTGGCGGCTTGCTCTCCTTCACAACCTCAACTTCGCCGGTCTCAGTATTTTTCCAGCATCCGAATTTTCTTTCAACGCGAGGAAAGTTGGGAAGACTAGAGACTTCTACCAAACCATATTCATCTTGTCCTTCCGGCCACGAAACAACAGCCCTTACACCTATTGGAGAATTAGTATGAGTTACGTCCTTATCCCAATACTTGTCCCATAGAGTAGCCATCAAAGTATACTGTTCCCCTGTTTTCCAATGCGCATCAGAAGAATGAATTTTCTTCTCTGGAAAGACGAGGGCAATCGCCTTTTCGGCAGCGTCTCGGTTGATAGTTAATGTAGGAGACACAGACATCTCTTGTGCTTGCTTTCCTTTGGCTTGCACCATTTTTTCCTCCGTCAGGAGAAACGGAGTGGCACTATTGCCACACCGGCCACCGGTCAACGGCAGCGGTTTGTTCAGTTTCGGTACAAAAACCGAACAAACCGCTGCCGTTAACACTTCAAGATACTCTTTTTGCTTTTTAACATTAGCTACTTCAAATGTCAATCTTTTGCACAAATACTTTCGTGTAAGATAGATGTCAGTAATATTCCTTGACAAAAAGGACAAGTGAAATGAAGCACACGGCTCGCTCATTTTTTACAGCTCCTCTTCTTACTATCCTTGCGCTCTGCACAATCTTTGCTGGAGTGAATATAAACTTCAACAAAGCATATGCGAACGAGGAAGTTGATGAAGCAAAATATTTAATGATTCCAGGTTCGCTTGTTAAAACGCCCGAAGACGATGATGGTTGGGCAAGGTTCGCTGAAGTATTCTATATATTCACAAGAAAATATTATCGCCCAATAAGCGGCGCGGAAGCTACGAAGAAAATGATTGAGGGTGGCCTTACCTCTCTTGACCCCCACACCTCTATTGCTGATGAGGAGGAATTTAGCGATAGAGCAGTAGAAATGAAAGGTGTATTTGGCGGACTCGGTATAGAAATTCAAAATAACACGGATGGGAAACCGGGGATACTCATCATAACCCCCATTGACGATACTCCTGCCTCTCGTGCTGGCATTAAAGCGCAAGATGTCATTATAGAAATTGACGGGCAGTCAACCGTTGGGATGAAACTGACAGACGCCGTCAAACGGATGCGTGGAGAGCCAGAAACTACCGTAACGCTCACAATCGCTCGGGCGGGCATGACAAAGCCGCTAGTGGTAACTCTTATTCGCGCAATCATTGTCATACAATATGTAAAACATGAATTGAAACAGAATGGCGTGGGCTATATTCGCGTTACAAGATTTGGGGAAACAGTTACAGAACTTGTGAAAAAATCTGTTGAGTCTCTTGAGAAACAAAATGGCGGTAAACAACTCTCTGGCGTTATACTTGATTTGCGAAATAACCCGGGAGGCTTACTTCATGTAGCTTATCAACTGAATAATTTGTTCCTTGACGGAAACATGCATAACTTTCAAGAAGATGTCGCGGGATCAAAGCTTATGATTTCCGAAGAAAGCCGAGGAAAAATTTTGGAGAACAAAAAATATTATATGGATGAAAGTCCGGATATAACAGGAGGTGTACCGCTTGTCGTACTTGTAAACAGCGGCTCTGCATCAGCATCTGAGATTGTCGCAAAAACACTTCAAGTGTTTGGCCGCGCGACTGTTGCTGGACCAACTAAAAGTTTTGGTAAAGGTACCGTTCAGACAATTGTCCCGCTTCAAACTGGTGGAGCCCTGACGCTCACGACCTCGCAGTACCTCATTGGACCAGAGGGATGCGAACAGGTAATTCAAAATATAGGTATCACACCGGATATTATGATACAGGGAGATGCAAACGAGACTGAGAAAGAAGAAGCAAAATTGCCGGATGCCGTTAAGACGAGTACAATTTCTAATGCAAATTGTAAATACCGCTACACGCTTCCCGAGGGGCATAAAGACATGGCGTTTAAAATGTTAAGAGTAATGGATTTAAAGATTAAAACTGAAGGAAGCGCACAATAAATAAAATGAATGATAGAAAAAACACCCCCGATATAAATCGGGGGTTTTAAATTATCTATCCAATCTTTTTTTAAGAGCATTAATTTCATCTCGTAGTAATGCCGCCGTTTCAAAATCTAAGATCTTCACAGCTTCGTTCATTTGCTGTTCTTTTTCCTTAATAAGTTTTTTGGGATTTTTTTCAAATAATTTTTTATCAATAGTTAGAAGAGCTTTCACTGCTTTATCGTGCTCACTTCGCAATTCTTCGGTAATATCTTTAATATTTTTTATAATTGTCTTCGGGGTAATGCCGTGTTTTTTGTTATGCGCAAGTTGAAGTTTTCTGCGCCTGTTTGTCTCATCAATCGCTTTTTTCATAGAGCCGGTTTCCGTATCGGCATATAAAATAACTCTTCCGGCAGTATTTCTCGCAGCTCTGCCAATTGTCTGGATAAGAGATGTTTCCGACCGTAAAAAACCTTCTTTGTCAGCGTCAAGAATTGCCACGAGTTCTACTTCAGGTAAATCAAGTCCTTCACGCAAAAGATTGACCCCCACTAAACAATCAAATTTCCCTTTTCTGAAATCAGTGAGAATGGTGATACGGTCCATAGTCTTTACATCACTATGCACATATTCAGCTTTTACTCCCTTTTCTTTTAAATATTCACTCAAATCCTCTGCCATTTTTTTAGTAAGTGTCGTTACCAGCGTTCTCCTGCCAGCTTTTGTAACTTTTTCCGCCTCTTCAATAAAATCAGCAATTTGCCCGCCTTGCTTCGGCGAGTCTCCGCGAGTCGAGGCGGGTCCCTTATATTTTCCACCTTCCGTAATGGGTTTTACAATAATTTCAGGGTCAACAAGTCCCGTCGGACGTATAACCTGTTCCACAATGTTTTTACCTGATTTTTCATACTCGTATTCCCCCGGTGTTGCGGAAGTGTATAATACCTGTCCAACTTTTTCTTCAAATTCAGAAAACATAAGCGGCCGATTGTCCACCGCGGATGGAAGCCGAAATCCGTGCTCCACAAGCGTTTTTTTTCGCGAGCGATCTCCCGCGTACATTCCTGCAATTTGTGGAACAGTCACGTGAGACTCGTCTATAACTGTAAGAAAATTTTTGGGGAAATAAGATAATAGCGTATACGGAGGCTCTCCGGATTTACGTCCATCAAAATGGCGAGAATAATTTTCTATGCCGTTACAATAGCCAATTTCACGAATAAGCGCCAAGTCATGATTTGTGCGGCGCTTTAACCGTTCCACCTCAAGAATTTTCCCTTCTTTTTTTAATTTTATAAGCTGGCGCGCTAATTCTTTTTTTATATCTGCCATTGCACGCTTACGCTCCTCTTCCGGAGTAATAAAATGTTTTGCGGGATATAAAAACAACATTTTCACCTCATCTACAATCCGCCTTGATATCGCGTCAATTTTCAACACGTGCGACATTCGACGTCCAACAATTTTAATTTGATAGATAATGCGCTCATTGACCGGCATTATTTCAACGGTATTCCCAATAGCACGGAATTTACCCGGAGTAAGGTCCGCATTTGTGCGTTCAAAATGAACCCCTATAAGTCGGCGTATGAATTCGGCTCTGTCAATAAGAGCCCCTGTAGAAATTTTAAGATGTACTTTTTCATATTCAATAGGACTTCCGAGTCCGTAAATACACGAAACCGATGCGACAACAATAACATCGCTCCGCGTAAGGAGAGACTGTGTCGTAGCGTGGCGAAGGCGATCAATTTCTTCGTTTATCATTGCCTCTTTTTCAATATAAGTATCCGTGATTGGCATATATGCTTCCGGTTGATAATAGTCATAATATGAAACAAAATAGTGCACTGCGTTATCGGGAAAAAATTCACGATATTCCTGCGCGAGCTGCGCGGCAAGCGTTTTATTGTGCGCAATGACCAGTGTCGGTCTTTGAACTTTTTCAATGACATTCGCAACTGTAAATGTTTTTCCAGACCCCGTTACGCCCAAAAGCGTCTGGTGCCGTTCACCTCTTTTTAATCCAGTCACTAATTTTTTAATGGCTTGCGGCTGATCCCCAGCGGGACGATGTGTTGATTTTATTTTAAATGCATTCATTGACATATGGTAAAAACGGGCCACATAAACGCCCGCTACAATCATATTTTTTAGCAATTATTTGTCAATTATTTGCGCATGAAATTCACACGCGTTAGCGCCATGCGTTTTTACGTCTTCATACGCGGAGGTTGCCGCGACTGTTCCCATTGCCGCTGCCGTAATGTCTTGCTTGAATCTCCCAAAATGATTCACCGTGTCCCCTGCAGCGAAAAATCCGTCAATATTTGTTTTCATCATACTGTCAACTTTTATGTATCCCTTTTCATCAAGTTCCACGCCGATTGATTGAGGAAGTGCGACATTTGGCTTAAACCCAATTTCAACAAAAAGACCGTCAACCAGGAGTTCACCCGAGCCCTTAAACGGCCTTGTCAGAATAATTTTCTCAAGTTTTTTATCTCCAACAATTTCTTTCACTTGCGTCTCCGTTAAAACTTCTATTTTATCCCCCTTCTCTTTTAAATGCTCTAAGTTAATGGGCTCCGCGTGAATATCTTTTTCCATCGTAATCAGATACGCTTTTTTAAAATATTCCGCACCAAGATTAAGCGATTTAACAGAAGAGTCTCCCCCGCCCACCATTGCAATTGTTTTATCGGTGTAAATTGGCCCGTCACATGTCATACAATAATGCACGCCTCGCCCGGTAAGCGCGTCTTCGTTGGCAAGTCCCAAGCGTCTATGTTCCGCGCCGCCTGCAAATATGACTGCTTTTGATTGAAATAATTCTTTTTCAGTTTGAATAGAAAAACAATGCCCCTCACGTTTAATATTCTTTACAAATCCGTCTTTAAATTCAGCACCAACTTTTTTCCCTTGCTCTTTCATGGTTTTCATGAGTTCATATCCGTCAATTGGCATTACTCCGGGATAATTTGCTATCTCACCTGCTTTTGAGGTTTCGCCTCCAAACTCCCCTTCTATAAGAAGCGTTTTCATCCTATAGCGACCCGCGTAAATGCTTGCGGCAAGCCCCGCCGCGCCAGAACCAATAATTATAAGGTCGTACATAATGTATAAGTATAAGGTATTTAGTATAAAGTATGAAATATATATTTTAAAAAATGTGGATTAAAAAAACCACCTCAATTGGTGGTTTTGTTTCTAAAAGTAAGAATTGTATAGTGAACTCCGGTAAAAACGGTAAGCGCCGTCATGATAGTAGTAAAATTAACATAATACCAGGAAGAAACATTCCATAGGTTAACCGCTGGAATATACATCTCTAGAAGAATTGTTGTGAGAATGAATATAAACAAGAGCGCAGTCTTCCATTTAGCAATACGTGTAGTGGTCACATTTTTATTCCAGCACGTACGCAAGGTGGCAACCCATAACTCTCTCGTTATCATGACCAAAATAAGCCACGTCGGAACCGCCAGCGCGTACAATATCCAGATTGAAAAAAGTTTGTCCGCAAGTGGGTCAAGTAACGCGCCGATGCTTGAAGTTTCTTTATTTTTGCGAGCCAGATACCCGTCAAGAAAATCAGTAACTGCGGCATATAAACATAAGACAAGCGCGGCTGCGTAATAATAAAATCCGTTTTCGCTTTCTTTTGCTTCAAACAGTAATAACCCCGCGGGAACCGTTACCGCGATTCGTGAAAGAGTAAGTATGTTAGGCGTCTTTAAAAGAGCTCTATATTCCATCTAAAATCCCCTAGACTCTCTCTTTATAATTAAGCAAAATAATACATAACCGTCAAATTCGTAAAAAATATATATTGACATATTTTTAAGGAGGAATAGGCTACAAACAGAATCTCAAAGAGCGGAGGAGGCAGCATGAACATATTTGAACACCCAAGTTTCAAGCGGCATGAGCGCATTTCACACTTTTATGACGAAGAAACGGGGTTAAAAAGCGTCATTGCAATTCATAACACTAATTTGGGGCCAGCACTTGGTGGATTACGAATGACTTCCGGAGATATTCTCGGACAGGCACTTCGCCTTTCACGGGGAATGACATACAAAAGCGCTCTTGCAAAACTCCCCCTTGGCGGGGGTAAGGCGGTCATTTTGGGCGACCCAAAAGTTGACAAGACTGAACGGCTTCTTCGTGCATTCGCGCGTGCGCTGTTTACCCTTGAGGGGCTTTACATCAGTGGCGAGGACAGCGGCATCAATGTGGATAATGTTGAGGTCATCGCCAATGAAATTGAGAAGCTCTCAAGGGGTACGCCATTTGAAGGACATCCTTTTATTGTCGGCAGAAAGAAAGAATCAGGCGGAAGCGGCAACCCCGCGCCGTACACTGCACACGGTGTGCGAGCGGCAATTAAATCAGCGCTTCAATTCGTATACGGCGATGACCGCATAGAAGGACGCGTGTTTGGTATTCCGGGACTTGGTGGAAGCGTCGGGCGTAATCTCGCACGCAGACTCCTTGAGGATGGCGGCATTGTTGTGGGAACCGAGGTTGTCCCCGATAATTTGGAGAGCGTGCTCGCTGAACTGGATCAGTGGAGACAGAAAATTACCGCCTTGAAAGACCCTGACGCTATATTTGGAACAAAGATGGATGTATTCTGCCCGTGTCGAACAGCGGGAGAAATACTTAATGAGGAGACAATTCCACGCCTGCTATGTAAAATCGTTGTAGGAGCAACAAACAATCAGCTCGCCGATGAACAAAATGACTCATTTCGTCTTCATAATCGGCACATTCTTTATGTGCCGGATTATGTCGCAAACGCCGGCGGACTCATTGCCGTTGCAGAGGAATATTTCAGCAAGAAAGAAGGTCGGCCATATAATTCAGAATGGGTGTACCAGCACGTTGCCGGAATTGGTAATACCGTAATGGAAATTCTGGAGAGAAGCGGTGACTCAATTCCTCCCGGTATCACGGCGAACCAGATTGGTAAAGAACGCGTGCTCAGTGCCGCCTGAAACTGCATATGTAATAACCCGGAAATTTTTCCGGGTTTTTTAACAAAATTAGAAAAGAGAACTAGTCAACATCAGGTGTCGCATGGTTGAATAAATGAAGCTGATTTGTTACTCTATTCTTTATGTTTGTAGATATAAAAGGATTACCCGACAATCCAACAATAGATGGGATTGATTTCTCAAAACTTTCTGCCGAGGACCATAAAAAAATGGTTGCGAAACATGCCCCTCATAATTACTACCAGATTCCCGGATGGGTTGTAATTGGACGTGGGCAAAATGACTGGACACTGCGCATTAAACGAACGAAAGAGGGAAAAGAAGAAGAAAAGAGAGTTCTTGATTTTCAAACAATGTACTCAACTCTCAATGCGGGTATTTTAAACGAGCGCGTTAAAAAAACAGTTATAGAATTTTTAGAAAAAGGGCACACGCCGGCTATCCCACGCGCGATTGATCATCTTTTCCATGCTCCGGCGCTTGAAGCAATCAGAAAACTTACCGGAATGGATATGATACTTATGAAATCAGGTGGTGCTGAAACGGTTGAAACCGCGTGCAGTATCGCGTTTCAATACTGGAAACATAAAAACCAGAAAGAGTCACGCGATACTGAAGAAATGTTTCCTTACATTATTTCTGCAAAAAATAACTTCCACGGAAGAACTCGTATGTCCCGCTCACTTTCAACGAGCGACTCATCTCGAAAAAATATTGGTCCGCTTATTGCAAATGTTATCCATGTTCCGTTTAATGACACTGCGGCAATCACAGAAGCAATAGAGCATAATGAAGGAGAAGTCGCGGCGGTTATTTTAGAACCCATTCAGGGCGAGGGAGGCGTGCGAGTACCAGATGGAACATATCTTAAGGAAGTAGAGTCTCTGTGTCATAAAAATAATGTGTTATTTATTCTTGATGAAATACAAACAGGATTTGGAAGAGCCGGCGCGGATTTTGCATTTGAGTATTATAAAGTAAAACCGGATTTGCTCTGCGCAGGTAAGGCGGCGGGGGGAGGGATCGTGCCCGTATCGTTTGTCGCCGGGAAAAAAGAAGTCATGTCGGTTATTAAACCAGGAACAGAGGGGGCAACGTGGAGCGCGACTCCAATTCAATGCCTTGCGGTCATGCTTGCAATAAAAGAACTCTCTGATAATAAACTTTCAGAGCAATCGGCTGAAAAAGGAGCCTACGCCCTTGCTCTTCTTAAAAAATTGCAAGAAAAATATCCTGATGTTATTACTGACATTCGTGGAAAGGGGCTGTTTATTGGAGTAGACACCATCTATGACGGCAAAAAATTATCAGCCGCGCTCCTTGAAGAAGGTTTGTGGGCAAAAGAGACTGGAGAAGACGGAAAAACACTTCGTCTCTCTCCCCCACTTATTATTCCTGAAGGAGAATTAGACCGTGCCGTCTCTATTTTTGAAAAAGCATTACTGCGTCTCGCGTAAACACAAACATAAAAACAGCCCTTTGGGGGCTGTTTTTATGTTTGTAATATTTGCTTTAATTAAGGTATAATCCGGAATAGAAATAAAACATTAGGTTTATACTATGCAAGTTTTAATGATTCAACCAACATATCTTAATGTAACAGAAAAAGACAAACATGGGAACCTTCATATGGACCCTGATAATAAACCAAATTTACCCAAAGCAATTCCTCAGTGGAAGCGGCTAGCCGAAGGGGCGTACATCATGCTCGGTGTTGTTGGTCATTTCATGAATCCAGTACCCGGATTGCCAGATATGACATTTACCGCAAACGGAGCATTTACGTTTATTGGAAAAGATGGGCGTAAATATATGATACGAAGCAAGTTCAGGCCGGAGCGCCGCAAAGGAGAAGAGAGATATTTTGAATCATATTTCATGCACACATTGCACTATGCTGTCATAAACATTTGGACGGACGAGTACGGCACTAAAAATAAAAACCCTATCTATTTTGAAGGAGCAGGAGATGCAATACCGTTTGGAGACGCGATACTTATGGGATATGGATTCCGCACTTCATATGGTATGGCGCGTGAATTGCGAGCCATTAGCGGCAAAAGAGTCATTCCGTTAAAATTACAAAAAGGAGACGAGGGAGATAAAATTTTGTATCACCTGGACACGACAATGATTGTGATAGACGATCCTCTCGAGAAAATAATTATTGCTTATAAACACGCTTTTTCAAAATACTCATGGAACTGCCTCGTGCGTGAAGTAAAACGTCAAAAAGGAACTCTGATAGAAGCATCATACGGAGACGCCGCAGGGCTTGCGTTAAATGCAGTTGTCATACCAACAAAAGAAATTATTTTGAATGAGACGCACGCCCAAAAAGATCCTCTTTTGTACAGCCATTTTCAAAACATAAAGGCGGCAATAAAAGATAAGGAAAAGAATTTCAAAGGTGTGATTATAACATCAGATACAGCAAGCCAAGAACTACTCAATATCATAAACAACCTTGGGTACTATCCGCTCACTCTCCCCCTCGGAGAATTTTTAAAGTCGGGTGGAGGAGCATTCTGTCTTACTAAAATATTGTGTGATTAAATATATTACAAACCCCCTCACTCTCTGCGAGTGATGGGGTTCTTTATGTAATGAAAAGTCAGCCTTATTCTTGTACTAAAGACCAAACTCCTCCTACTCCATGCCCAAATACATCACCTGGCTTTTTGTCTTGCGAGTAATAATACAACAATTTTCCATTCCACGTGTACTGAAGAGATTGCGCGTCATTATTCTGCACGACCCCCAGCAATCCGTCGCCCTGTGAAACGGCCTTATCGGCAACGTACGGAGGCCAATTCACCAAGCATTCCCCAACGCAATCTTTTTTTGTTGTTACATACAAAGTCTTTCCGGAGGCGTCAGTTAAATAATTTCCGAGCTGCGGGTGCCCGGCAAGGGAAACCGGTTGTATTCCTGATTCGTTGGCTGTCAAAGTAACGTTATCCTTTAACCCAAGCCCTTTTTGTAAAGCTGTCGTAACTGAATTATCAGCTCCCGCAACCCAAAATATCCACAACACAACGCCAATAGCAATAAAGGTTACAATTGTTTTTTTAGTGTCCATATAATTAATACAGAATTATGAATTATGAATCGACCTGATCTTTTAAGATTTCAAAAAAATGTTTAATACGGTAATTAAGGTGCTAAAAAACCCTGAAATAAGAGCAATTATAACTGGTCTGTCGTGATACCATTTACGCATGTTAAAGATTTAAGATTGAAGATATAAGATTTATGTTTTAAACAAATTTGAAATCGTAAATCTGAAATCTGAAATTTTATCTATAGTAATCCTGCGAGGGAAAACATCCACGGTGCCGGAACAAAAAGAAACGCAAGAGCGCCGCCAAGTAACGCAAGATTTTTCATAAACATAATCATATCCATCATTTTCGCGTTCGGGTCTTCAATTTTCCAAAAATTATGCATCACAAAAGTAACTATTACTAAAAATACAGCGAGCAACAAAACAGCCCACTCAACATAAACACCGAGCAAAATCCCAAGTCCTCCCAAAAGAATCACGACTCCAGAGCCCAAAACGGCAAGCTTGGGAGCAGGGACCCCTTTTGACGCAGTGTAGCCGGTCATCATTTCGCTTTTCGTGAAATGATTTATTCCATTTATAATAAAAAATCCTCCAAATAAAATTCGCGCTATTAAAAAAATAATTTCCATATGTTTACATTAGTAGTAAATTAGTAGTAAAAAAGCCTTTTATAGACTCTTTCTTCTATTTTATCAGGCAATGCTCAACCGTGCATTAGGACTTATAAACACCCCTATATAAGTGGAAAATGCCACCCGAGGGTGACATTTTCCAGTGTATCCGCTCTACCCGAGGGCAAAACGAATACCTTTTAATTATAAAATGATGAACCATTAGCACAACCCCGCATTGTATAAAAAGCTGTGGATAAAATCATTCAAATAACATTACTTGTAAAATAAGGATTTTTTATGGTTGACAGACAGAAAAAATTGTCCTGGTTTAATTTTTTGTTAGCGCAAGCACTTTTTCAGGAGGTCTTCCTAAAACAGCCCTGTCGCCCTTAACGACAATCGGCCGTTCAATTAAAATAGGATTCTTCGCCATAATTAAAATGAGCTCCTCATCGGACAAATCTTTTTTAGCGACCTTCTTTTTATATGCTTCCTCATTTGTCCGAAGGATATCTTTTGGTCTTTTCCTAAGTTTTCGCAATGTGTCTTTTAATTCTTTTTCTGTCGGGGGATGCTTTAAATATTCAATAAAAGCAACTTCGTCTTATATTAACTCCTCGGCTCGGCAGTGAGAAAATTCCGCTTCGCTCAGTTTTCTCACTGCACTCGCTCTACGTCGCTAATAATTTCAAAGTCAACACTGCTTTTTTCTAAAAGGGCGAAAGTAGCACGTGATTTACTGCACCGTGAGTTATGATATATTATTATCTTGTCACGCATCATTGCTCTGCCACAAAAATTTTCAGTTGAGAACAGTTATTATTTTCATCGGTTTCAAAAACTTCTCCCCCTCCATCTGCACATACTGAAAATGTGTGTTCTCCGGAACTTGCTTTCCAAATTGTTCCCCACTCAACTTTTTCAAATTTATCGGGCAATAAACTAGGAACAAATTTTTTATACGGTGCATTGATATCTATGATTAAATGAGCATATGACTTTTTGGCAGGCGATGGCGCTTTATTCAGTATAATTGCCGAAAAAGCGACATTTTCTCCAGTTTTTGGTATAGACGGTACAATTAAAAAATTTTGGACAGCTAAATCCCCGCTTATTTCATGCCCCTTCACGGTAAATACAATTTCAGTGCAATTGTTTTTTTCGTTCATTTCAAATAGCGTATTTTCAGTGTCTGCGCATACGTATGCCCTGTGGGTTCCCGACTTTGCAATCCAGGCTCCTCTCCATGTTTTTGCTTCACTAAACTCCCCAGATTTAAGTGCCCTGGTTTCAAGGCGACTTAGGTGTAATTCTGTTTTCCCATCATTATCCTCGTCAATATAAAGCTGAGTATTAAAAGTAGATTCCATTTCTTTTTCTCCATTATTTAAAACAATGGCTGAAAAATGCAATGATTCTCCTTCTACAAGCTCTCCTCCATAATAATTAAACGATTTTTCTTTGACGACGGCATCGGAAGCTGGTCCATTTGCTTCAGGATATTCCGGCCGCGGCGGATCTTTTATTATAAGTGGTACAACTACGGGTGGGGGTAAAGGAGGTAAAACAATTTTGGGCACCGGTAACTCCTGGACTGCCGGAGCTGTCTTTTTTTCTTCAATAACTTTCTCTTCCTCCTCCATTGTTTGTACCTCTTCTTTAAGAACATCTTCCGTACTTGAGGCAATTATTTCTGACTCTAAAAAAGCATCTTCCGATGCTAAGACCGTTGCTTGTGTGTCTTCGGAAGAGCTGTGCGCAACGTGTTCTACATAACGCAAACCCAATCCAATATATTTTGAAACTTCTAATTCTTTCGCGAGAGTATTAAGTGCAAAAAAGCCAACTCCAATAATTACTAGAAGCAAAAGAGTCCCAAAATCTTTTGAAACCATCCGCATGTACTGTGGAAAAGAAAAAGCAAATGGTTTTTTCTTTACAGTTTTTCTTCTTTTCCGCGTGACAGATTTTTTCACGCCTGAAGCAAGTTCTTTTTGAAATAAATACAATGAAACAACAAGGGCGACAGAGGCGATTACCGTCGCAGTAATGGAGTTATATATGAGAGCGTAAATAATATCGGCTGACATAATGAAACGCAAGTTCTCACGAATAATTTAATGTACAGTATATAACAGTATTGTAAAAAAGAAAATAGTGCTTCTATAGTGATAGACCCACCGCCCCAGAGGCGCTTACGCACAGGCATGATCGCTATTGGAGTGGACATCCTTGTTTTTAATTGGTATTTTTAAACTAGATGAGTGTATTGAAGTGGTGATTTATGAATAGAAAAAATCTATTCTATTTTTTCATTATTTGTTTGAGCTTATTTTTTGCTCCCGCGATTTCTCATGCGGATACCGGAGCATACCAAACAAAAGTTTCGTGTAAAGAAATACTTCCCATTGCTGTTCATAACCTAGTTAAGGCAGCATTTCCGAATCAGAATATATTGCACGCGCTTCAGGCATACAATGATGTAATGTGCGAAATTCCTGAAAATATGGCAAATGTTGTCATAACGGTTGTTAAAAACAAAGAGGAACAATTCTATGGAACATTTCATCTTCATTTTAAAAATGATGGAACTCTCCCCCAATATTTACACGAACTTGCCCGCGATGAAAAATCGTGGACTCGCATAACCGCAAAAAATGACTGGAAAAAGGAGTGGTGCGAGTGGATGCGTGATGTATACCCGCAAGAAAAAAATAAATTTGGATGCGACATGTTTATATACGAATAATAAAGGCGCCTCCCAAAGAGACGCCTTTTTGATTGCTTGATTATGGATTCCATCGCTCTCCATTTAAAAGAGCTCCCTCTACTCCAACTTTTCCATCAAAGAAAACAATTCGCACTCCGGCTTCTACAAACATAATACGAGCATCTTCCATAGACTGCTTCCATGATTCTGGCCTTCTGTCATAGGCCTGTTTATGAGTCATGATTTCAACAATGCCTGATTGAATAATGCCGTGAGCACATCGTGCGCATGGGAACATCGTAACCACCATAGAGCACCTCTTCGTACTGATGCCGTCTCGCGCCGCAGAAAAAAGTGCCATTCTCTCTGCGTGTTCTATGTATTCGTACTTGAGAGGTTTAATCAATCGTTCGGGTCTTCCCACAACGCCATCGGGAAATCTGTTTACATCCGCAATCTTAATGTCGTCCTTACGATGAATGATAAGCGCGCAATTTTTTGTGGAGGGATCTGGACTTGTTTTTGCCGCTTCATACGCAAGGCGAAGCAGTTCTTTTATATTTGATTTCATTGTAATTGCTCCTTGTAGGAAAGTGGCAGCTCATTCATAAACGTGTCAAACAAGGCAAGGTGTTTTGTCGCATACTCTTTATAATCAAACTCATGTCTCATTGGAGATATAGCGTTTTGCAACATCCCCCACGATGCTTCTCGCAAACATACCACCATTTTCATTAGTCGTATCTCCTCAACGGTGATAAAGAGACCGCGCAGTTTCCATGTACAATTGTGTTTATAAACAAGCTCTTCTTCGTATGAGCTTGTCAATGATGCTTTGAGTGCAAACATCGCTATGTCAAAACGAGGATCTCCGTTTGCAGAATATTCCCAATCAATAAGTTTTACGTTTCCTTCCGGGGTTTTTACGATATTGCCAAGCATCAGATCAAAATGGCATGCAGTTTTAGGACATGTACCAAGCAATTTTTTAATGGCACGAAGACGACGAAGGTACACTCCAAGAGTATCCGGGGTCCATCCGTTTTTTGCAAACACGCATACAGCATATGTTTCAATGTCTTTAAAGACATCGCGGGTGCCTGAAAATATGGGGCCACAGTGATGCAGTTTTCCCAAAACGTGCGCAACAGATAATATGTCTTCTGCCCAAATTTCTGTTTTATCAAACACCGCTCCCTCAATATAGCGAACTATAAGCAGTTTGTGTTTAGGAAGATGTGCAATGGGATAGGGACCTATCCCCAATTCCGCCGCTGTGCGCGTATTTCGTACCTCAACTTTTCTGTTAATTCCCAAAAGCTTGTTGAATGGAAACGCAAAACGCGCTACATATCGGTCTACGCCAGACTCTACGACATAATTCTTGTTCGTAATACCTCCCTTGAGCTCAGTTATGCTCGTAGAACGATTTTTAAACAATGGAGTGTGTCGTAAAACATCCATGTGTTGTGCAACCATTACCTCGGCCGTAATATGCCTACCTGCGCTCATTGCGATACCTCTTACAGTATTCTTGTATCGTTTTAACATGCCGCCTCATTTAGAGCAAGTTGTGCAACAAACAAAATTTTTCGGTGTATGTCAATGCGTTTTATAAAAAATATCATTATAATAAAAACAGAACTTGAAAAAATAGGTACACGATGTCAGAAACAATTTTGCGGGAAAATGGAAATGGCTTAGAAACACAGATAAAACTATTGCATAAACATTTGAAAACTCGAGAGCGATATGACGGAGCATTTCTCCCCCCGCCCCTTTTTATTGAGTTCGCGGGAACCCCGTCTTCAGGAAAAACTACTATTATTAAAGAATTGTATAAGTTTTTGAAAAGAAGCGGATTTAAAGTAGCAATCCCCCAAGAAGGCGCCGAGGTTGTACCACATACTCACAGAAATTCTCCTAAATATAACATCAGAACTGGTATGTACGCTCTTGAAATTCTTTTGCGGCTACAGCAAACACATGAGTACGATTTTGTACTTTTTGATCGCTGTATTTTTGATGCATATGTTTGGATGACATATTGGAATGAAAAAGGAATGCTCAGTGCTGAAGAAACAAAATTACTTCAGCAATATTTTCTTTTCCCTCAATGGAGCCATGATATCGGTGTTGCGTATTATGTTGTGTGCGATCCAAAGATAGCTATTGAACGAGAAAATGCCATTGCCATCTCTCAAAAATTGGGCGAAACCACAAATCCAAAAACCCTTGAAAAATTAATCGCGTTTCATTTTCAAGCATATAGTGAATTAAAAGACTCATTCCACCAGCTTCACTTGCTCGATACTACTGCCTTAAACCGTTTACAAATGGTTGAGACGGTGACAAAAGACTTGTTTAATACTCTTCTTTTAAAAGTTGAGTAAAGCACAAACCCTCTTACAAAGAGGGTTTTTTATCCAAATGTAAACGCAAAGGCCTCAATGTTCGGATCAAGAAAGCGGATAATAAGCACGTGCTCTCCGTATGCTCCCCGTAGGTCTACCAGATTATATAAGTCATGCTTATTAAACGTCACAAACCCGTCAACCACTTGCGCGCCTTCTCCGTTCGTCCCTATCGATTTTCCATCAAGCAATATCTGCGCGCGTACATTTTCCCCATCTGTCCCGCCGGCAACAAGATTAACCTTGTCCGCAGAAAACGCAATAATAATCGCACCCTCTTCAGCTGAGGAGGCGGCGTATTCACTTTTTATATTCCAGATACCACTTAACGCAAAGGTGTTTAAATTTATTTTTTGAGGAGCAATAAAGACACAGTCAGTATCAAAACAATCATTTGAGGGCAAGTTTGCAAGAAACTGAATGCGACTAGACCCGAGATATGTTTCCGGACTTCTTACCTTACTGAAATCAGTATCACCTCCAAGTTTAGAAGCAGTACCTTCAAGCACAACTTCCGTACCTTCGTTTAAAATCTTGTTACGCTCGTTCAGCAATGCAACAATTTTTTCTTCTGTTTCCTCATATGCCCCCTCACCGATATGGTCATATACGATAAACCCATCTATATCAATGAGATATTTTCTCGGCCAATATCTATTTTTATACGCATTCCATGTTGAGTAATCATTATCAAGAATAACAGGGTACTGTATGCCAAACTTTTCCGTGGCCCGCTTTACATTGTCATAATTTTTTTCAAAATCAAACTCCGGTGTGTGAACTCCTAAGATCAAGAGACCCTTATCGGCGTATGCTTTATGCCACGCGTTAAGATATGGTGTTGTTCTCTGACAGTTAATGCACGAGTATGTCCAAAAATCAACAAGAATAATTTTTTTGCCAACGAACTCGGAAACAGCAATCCTGTCAGTATTGATAAATCCGTCCGGAGTTGAAATTTCTTTTGCCGATTCATATTTTTTTGATTTCTCTGCAACGCGCGCCTTCGCAGCTACGTCCTCGGCTTCTAAAACAATTGTGCTGTCCTCGGAGACAGATGAGAAACTCACAGACCTCGCTTTCCGTGATTCAAGATATACAATGAAGCCAATAATAAATATAAGTGCCACTGCAAGTAATATAATTCTTTTTTTATCTCGCATAATTTATTTTGGAGTGGTTATTTAAGAAGAAAACGATTAAGAAGCTCAAAATTTGCAATGAGATTTAAGCTTTGAGTAAAAACAAGAACGCCGAGAACAGTGAGTATTATTCCAAACACAATATTTACATAATGAAGTATGGAAGCGTATCTTTGAATAACAGCATCGGCTTGTGACGCAAACGCCCCTACGACAAGAAACGGAAGGCCTAGCCCGAGAGAGTACGAAAACAACAGTCCGAAAGCAGACCCCGGCTCTGATGCCGCGAGTCCCAAAATCGCGCCGAGCGCCGCGCCCACGCACGGAGTCCATCCGGCCGCAAACGCCGCGCCAAAGACAAATGAGGTCACAAGACGTGATTTAAATCTGTGTCTTACAAGAATTTTATGTTCCCGTTCTAAAAATGGAATCTTAATAAGATGGGTGAGATATAATCCAAAAAATATGATTATTATTCCTCCGACACGCGCAAGCCATGTCTGTACTTCATATGCGACAGATTTAAGAATGCTGTTCAAAAGTACTCCGAGAAGCGCGAAAACTGCGGAAAATCCAATGACAAAAAACAAACTATTTACAAAAATCGCCATACGCCCTCTCGTTTCCGGTCTGTTAAGCGATGCCCCCGAAAGGTACGCTAAAAAACCCGGAATAATGGGCAGAACACACGGAGAAAGAAATGATATGAGTCCGGCAACAAACGCGATGCTAAGTGTTACAGTTTCCATATAATATATTGTATTTTACTCAAAAAAGATGGGTATTTCAAGAGCATCGTCGTGCTCAGGAAGTCCCGAAGGGTTATCTTTTCGTAAAATGAGTGTTCCGTGCTTGCTGAAATCCGCATCCAACCCATCTCGCCGAAAGCTTGCCGAGGCGGAGCTCGGGTTTTCAAATTGAAGTTCCGTTTTAAACGGAACAAAATCTTCCGTCATCCAACTTGCCCCGTCGGCGGAGCCGACCTCGGGGTCATCCTGCGCTTCTGCGTAATGCTCCGCGATAATTTTTCCATCCCAATCAGTAAGTACAACCGGAAAACTTGCTTCAAAAAACCAATAGCCGCGCGCCTCACCGATAATTATAAGCGGACTTTTAATGATCTCGTTTGGCCGCGGTGTCTCTAAACGAATCAAGTTTATTTTTTCAAGTTCGTTGCCGATGTGTTCTATGAATAAATTCCCTTCTTTATCTCTGCACTGCCGAGGATATGATTCCATAACCGCATTGCCCTGTCGTAGACATTCTTCAAACGTTTCCGTAACTTGAGGAATATTCGCTCCTGAAAGAAAAAAAATAAGTATAAAAAGAGCAGCCAAAAATAATCCTACGAAGACAAACTTAATTTTTTGACTTGTCATAGTTAATAGTATACCAAAAGAAAAACCGGACTCCATTGTAGCCCGGTATGTGTTGTATGTTATTGGTTTCGAGAAAGTCTCGAGGGAACTTTATCTCGTCTTAAAATATCGCACGGATGAGAAAATAATTCCGACATCACAAATAAAACGTACGCTGAAGGAAAGAATCCCCGATTGCTCGAGGATTTTGTGCTGTTACACAATTTTACTGGAATCAGAAAAAGTCATTTTTAGCTCGTGTGAATCTCCTTTTTCAAGGAGGCTTGCAATGACTGTATATAAATCATGAGTGGAGCCGCCACGCCATTCCCACAGTACTTCAGAGCGTTTTAAAACCCCCACGGGGTACGGATAGAGCGAGAACTCAATCGTCATCGGTCTAAAATCGGATCTAAATGACGCAAGCTGGTCCCCCAAAAGCCGGAGCGATTCCGGTGCCCAATCAGGAGCTCTTGAACCAAACCGGCGCAAAAACACGTGAAGTTCTGATGTTTTCTCGTCTACATCCCTTGGAGTTCCATATCCTTTAAAGTACGAGACCAGATATCGCGCGTTATCCAAAAGCACAATATTGCCGGCGAGAAGTGAGTCCTTAAGGGGAAGTGCTTCGTTCACAAGCGTGTGATAATTTTCGTTGTGTTTATTACAAAACCTAAGAACAGTATCAATACTATCTACATCATACGCAACCGGCAGTTTGGGGGTTTCTTTAAGCGGATCCTCTTCGGTAAAATTGCGCAAAGAAATTCTTCCATGGCGAGCAAAAAACACCGTCAACTCTTCAACAGAAAGTTCGTTGCGTAACCAGAACCTAAAATCAGCACAATTAAAGCCCGCATGCGCTAACTCTTGAAGTCGTAGATGCTTGAGCGGAAGCATTCGCTCCAGCGAATAATTTGAAGATTTTCTAAGTAATAACCTTGCAAGCCAGCTCCCAATAATAGCGTGTCCGTCAGCGACACGAATAATCCGCGTGGCGCTTTTGAAGTGTTTATTGATGAAACGGCCAAACGCCCTTCGCTGATTTCTTGTTTGCTTCATGAAAATCCCTCTCCTAAACAAAGGACAACTAACTATATAAATAACATATAAATATAAACTTGTCAAAGAAAAAGGCTTACAAAATCTTGTAAGCCCAAACTAAAGGACGTGTAATTATTTGTTTTTATTTTTTTCTTCTAATCTGTCTTTTTTGTGTTTATGATTTTCTGCCATACTCAGGAGTATCGGTTTTCGGAAGCTGTCTCAGAACATCAAGCGGGCGCATAAAGGTGTAGGGGTCTTGTCGACGATAAAACTTTTTTACTTTCGGTACCTCGTCACCGAGTATAACTTGATTCCAAGAACACGGATATGCCGCGTATGGATATTCTTTTGGTGTATTGCGCACCACAAGACATCCAACAGATACTCCAAGTTCTCGCGCAAGATATGCACGATGTAATCCGTCAATTAACAACGGGGCGCAGAGTGTTTGTTTCTCCGGCGGTAATCGATCACCCTCACGAGGGAGAAAAGAAACAACTTCTTCGGAAATTTCCACATATGGCGGAATCATGCCAATCAATCCTGATTCCGTCCTTAAATGCAATACTTCAGAAAGTGATAGCGTATCAATACCGTATTCATTGAGCAGATGTTCTCGAAGTGCCCTTTGCACTTGAAAATTCTTGCGTAACAAATATAACGCAACAGGATTCAACTCCTCGGGGTGCATGGACGCAAGACGGATTTCAGTGTGTTTGTAAAAATAGACTTTTTGTTCACCCGTATTTTCAAGTCTTGCGTGTTTTAAAGAAACAATTGCTGTTTGAATTGGTATCCGTCGTTCAAGCACGACGCGCATTGGTGCTCTCCATCCGGCGAGCGCCAAGCAATCCATCGAGGGAAACTTCTTGACACGAGGGTTGTGGGAGAATGAGCCAATCCAGAGAGGCGTTTTGGCGCCAAACGGACACATGCCCGATGTGTTGGTGCGTAAAGGTACACCCAGTCTCTGTATATCAGAGGAGTAAAAAGAAATCAATTAGTAAGACGTACTCAAACGCACTCGTTTTAGCGTGAGCGCATTTATCCAGCACCTTTTATCAAACATGACTTAATTAAAAAGGTGCTGGGTTTACAACAACAACCACTGTTCTAAGACTCATAAGAAGTGATATTTCCGAGTACTATTTACAAATTGCCCAGATTTTCTGCAAATATACGGCAGGAGCCGCAATGTTCACATCCGCACGAGAGAACGCTCGCAAGAGACGCGAGACGAACACCAAGAATTCTCGCAATTTTTTTATCTGCTTCATTTGGTTTTTTCCCGTGTCCAGAAACAAAAATAGCGCCATATGGACTTCCGGCATCAAAATCAGGACCTTCGCTTTGAATTGGATACGGGATACCAACCGGTATCATACCAAGATTTAAAAGCGGAATCATAAGCGAAACGAGCGTCACCTCTTCCCCGCCGTGCATGCTACCCGCAGAGCAGAAAAGCGCAATCGGTTTATTCACAAGCTTTCCTTTTAGCCACACCGGCGTGAGTCCGTCTATAAAATGCTTTACTTGAGACGCAAAACTTCCAAAATGCGTCGGTGTACCCAGTAATATACCGTCAGCCTCCACAAAATCATCCCGTGTTGCTTCCGCAAATTCAGCGTGCAATGAGTCACGCGTACGTGCAAGATTAGGATTATCGCCAAAAAAAGAATCTGGAAGAATTTCCGGAATACGCTTTATAACTACTTCGGTATTAGCAACTGACAAAGCTCCCGCGGCAACTTCACGCGCCATGTCCGCGGTATGCCCGCTTAAACTGTAAAAAAGAACTAAAATTTTTTGTTGTTTCGTGGTGGGCATATTATTCACTCCGTTTAGGAAAAATAATAACTATTAAACGCAGTGCGAGAACTGCAATAATAAATAAAGCTGAAATTAAAGAAATGGAAACAAAGCCATACAAGTAGCTTGTGCTTTCAAGCCACCCGCGAAAACCCATTGCAACCACGTGAAGCAGAACAAAGCTAAACGCAAGATACCCAAGCCGTTGAATTGTCTTCCATTGTTTGGGGTTCATCTGCGACGCGACTGCCGGAATAGACGTTACGGAAACAACTGAAAAAATAAACAGCGCGAGTGTCCCAAAGAGAGCAGATATTTCACCGGTAAAATTTAATTTTCCGCTCTCAAGAAAAAATTTTGGATAATACGCCGGTGAAAGAAGCGCGAGCGAAATAACGCCGTGAAGCGCGGCAATGCTGAATCCAAAGACGCCAAGGGGCTTGCGCAGATATAACTTTTGTTCAAATGTGCAAGGCCAAAAGCGCGCAAGTGGCCCGAGTAAAAATGAAAAGCCGATAAGAATAGTACTTGAGAGTGCCAGAACTTTGTTGGTAATAAACAAAGGAATCTGCTCAAGCGGCACATCGCGAAGTACATTATATCGAACAAATGCGTACGCAAAAGAAATGACAAAAACGACGGCAAATATGATAACTGTGGTTTTCCATCCGTTAGGAGATGTTTGTTTTATTTCTTCCATCTTTAAATTATACAATACTTTTTATGTTTTTAATCGCAGTGAATTTAAGACAACGCTTAGACTTGAAAATGCCATTGCCGCCGCGGCAAAAATAGGATTGAGCAAAATGCCAAAAAACGGATATAAAACGCCGGCGGCAACGGGAATAAACGCGATATTATAAAAGAATGCCCAAAACAAATTTTGCTTGATTATCCTCATCGTCTTTTTTGAAAGTGCAATCACTTCGGGGATAAGCGTCAAGTCCCCCCTCATTAAGGTAATGCTTGCCGATTCCATCGCGATATCCGTCCCCTCACTCATGGCGATCCCTATATGTGCTTGAGCAAGCGCGGGAGCGTCGTTGATTCCATCTCCGACCATCGCAACAATTTTACCAAGTGTTTGAAGTTCACGAACTTTTTCAGATTTTTTATGAGGCGCCACTTCGCTCATCACATTTTCTATGCCCACCTGTTTCGCAATTGCCTCAGCCGTTCTTTTATTATCTCCTGTGATCATCCACACATCTATACCACTTTTTTTCAAAGCTTGTACTGCTTTAATTGACTCACCCTTCAACACATCGGCAACCGCAAGCGCGCCCTTGATGTGTTTATCAACGACGAGAATCATTGCTGTCTTACCTTCTTTTTCAAGAGCCGTGATTTTGTCCTCATACAAAGAAATATCAAGTCCAATTTCTTGAATCAATATCCTGTTGCCCAGATATGCCTCAACTTTTTGAGATCCGACTTTTAAAAATCCCCGTAGACCCTGCCCTGAAATCGCCTTGAAATCACCGAGCGCATACAAGTCAATTTTTTCTTTTTTTGCTTCTTCGATTATCGCAGTGTCAAGCGGATGTGATGACCTTTGGTTCAAACTTGCGGCATACTGCAATATCGCCTTTGCAAGCGGATGTTCGGACCGCTGTTCCAAGGAAGCCGCGACGTGAAGCACTTCTTCTTTTTTTGTGTTATTAAAAGCAATAATATCAGTCAGTTGCGGTTTCCCTTGAGTGAGAGTTCCCGTTTTGTCCAAAATAACCGCGTTGATTTTACCCGCGATTTCAAGCGAGGCAGCATCTTTGATTAAAATTCCTTTTGATGCCGCGCTACCAGAGGAAACCATAATTGCCATTGGCGTCGCAAGGCCCAATGCGCATGGGCACGCGATGATAAGCACTGCTACAAGATTTATTAAAGCGAAATTAAAAGCAGGAGCGGGTCCAAAAAAGTACCACACGATAAAAGTAAGCACGGCCACTATCCCCACCATGGGAACAAAATAAGAAGAAACGAGGTCCGCTAAACGCTGAATAGGTGCCTTTGATCCCTGCGCCTCCTCAACCATTTTTATTATTTGAGAGAGAACAGTGTCTTTTCCAATCCTCGTGGCTTGAAAAGTAAAAGTGCCAAATTTATTTATCGTACTGCCGATAACAAGAGCGCCAACACTTTTATGCACGGGCATTGACTCTCCTGTTACCATTGATTCGTCAATTTCAGAGTCACCTTCAATAATTTTTCCGTCAACGGGAATTTTCTCTCCCGGCCTCACGATTATTGCATCCCCAACCACAACATCAATAATAGGTATTTCAGTTTCTTTTTTACCTCGTATAACTATTGCCGTTTTTGGCTGAAGACCCATTAATTTTTTAATTGCTTCAGACGCTCTCCCCTTCATTAAAAGTTCAAAATATTTTCCTAGAAGTATGAGCATGATAATTATCGCCGATGTGTCAAAATATATTTTTGGCTCAACTCCTCCTTGAGTGAAAAAATCTGGAAAAAGCATAACTGCGACACTATAGAAATATGCCGCCAAAGTGCCAACGGCAATCAGTGTGTTCATGTCTGCAGTGCGATACTTTATGAGTAGTTTCAATCCGCTGTAAAACTGAAGTCCAACCCAAAACTGAACAGGTGTGGTTAAGACAAAAAGTATCCAGTAATTGCTTAGAAATTCTGGCACAAATGTAAACCATTCAGGAAAACTGCCGAAAAATATAAAAACCGAAAGAATGCCGCCGACAATGAGTTTGCGTCGCAAGGTTTTTGTCTGTTTTTCTCTTTCAATTTTCTCCTTATCCAACATTTCTTTTGCTTCTCCCTCCTCTTCAATTGGTTTATACCCAGCATCTGTAATAACTTCAAAAATCTTACTGATCTCAAGTTTTTGCGGATTAAAAACGACTTTTGCTCTTTGGTTTGAAAAATCCAGATCAGTGTTTTGTATACCCGGCAACTTCTTTAAAGCATTTTCAACAACCATCGCACAGTGTGGCGAGTCCATTCCTAAAATTTTCACTGATATTGTTTGAAGACCCTTGCGAGAAGTTATTTTTTCTTTGGCAACCGGAGTAGGTATGTCCAGCTTATAGCCGACAGACTCAACTGCTTTTGCAAGGTTTGATTCAGAAGCAACTCCTTCGTCAAACTCAACAAGCGCCGATTCTGACGCAAAATTAACCGCAGCAGAGTGTACACCCGCTGTTTTTAAAAGCACGCGTTCAATGCTACCAGCGCATGAAGCACAGTGCATGCCTTTAATTTTAAAAGTTTTTTTAACCATGCTTACGCTTTTAGAAGTGTGTTATATAGCCACGCAAATACGTATACAGTTACATACGCAAGAATAATAACTTCAATAAATCCGTATATCACTTCCGGAAAACTTACCGCGCCTTCAACATTTAGCAAATGTGTCATCCAGCTGAAAAGCGTTGCCGCTGTTTTGGGCATTAAGGCGACAATAGCCGCACAAACAACATACCAAATGCCTGCGAGTACCGCTCCGGCTAAAGCAAATTTATGTGTATTAAGTTCCATATTTTTAAACTTTTAATTTATACTTGGATATTCGACCTTTATATATCATTATACTCCATTATACCTCGCAGCTACCGCCCTGCGACCCGTAGTTCCTCAACTTTCTAGCGCAAATACGAAAAACATAAGAAATGCAAAGATAGGAAGTACAACATATTCTTGTTACATGGCAATAATTATTTCGGCTAGCGAGGAACGAAATGAAAATTGGTATTTTCATTTCGTCCGAGCGAAGACGAAATATAGGTTCCGCGGAGCAGTCCCCGCGAAACCCTTATTTTTTTGCCCGATACGCAAAAAAGGCAAAAATTCCGATAATAATAATTCCCCAGACTAATTCAGGAACAGTAGACAAGGCAGAAAATGCTTTTTGTGACCAGAGATTAAGAGATTTTCCGATATCTGCCTGTAACGATGGCGACCAAAATGCGTTTTCGGTAAATGCGAGTGTAAGAAGGACAATTCCCATAATAAGAAACACCACTTCAGCGAGCATATTTGTTGAGTGAATAAACATTATCTTAGAGCCAATTTTGATTTCTAATAATCTCCCCTTAATGAACGTGGAATTCTCAATTTGAAGCCGATCATAAAAATACGCGGCGATAAAAAGTGGGAATGTCATCCCAAACACATAGGCAAACGTTACAATAATAGCTTTCCAAAATGCGGCAGATACAACTGCAAGCGCCATGGCACCCGCTAACACCGGCGCACAGCATGAAGTCGCCGCTCCCGAAAACATACCGAGAAAAAATACCGATTTTGAATTCTGCATTCCCGCTGTTTTTAAGACACGCTTAGGCATTGGAACAAGTGACAATCCCTTGCCGCTTATTGAAAGCACGGAAAGCGTGAGCATGAATATGCCGCCCACAATATACATTTCTTTGTGAAAATCGCGGAATATTTCGGCAAGCCATGCGGCGCCAAGACCAATCGGTACCAAAATTGCCGCAATGCCCGCAAAAAAGACCAGGGTCATTTTCAGTATATGTTTCTTTTCACGAAACGCAGAGGCAAGGTAGGCTGGCAAAAGCACGGTAATACAGCATGGCGCAAACAAGGCAACCATACCCGCAAGAAACGCGGCAATAATTGACGCGGAAAAAATAATGTCCATAAGTCTTATGCAATTTTCAATTTCTAATTTTAAATTTTCAAATAATTAAATGAAAATGTATTCATTAAAAACTGAAAATTGTTTTTTGTTTTTATCTAGTAACAAGTGCGGAGAAACGCAGTTCAATCGCCGGCGATATCTGAGAATCGGTTTCAAGATAAATTACGCGCTCCGCAAGACCAACGCCAGATGGCCCATGCGCATTTGGGTCAAATATCGCTTCAACAGTAATTGATTCACCCGCGGGAACTGTTATATTAGCAATCGAAGAGCCGTGCCCTGGCATGCTAAATGTGCCTAATTTTTTTCCAGATATGTCTATAATAGAAGCCGTCGTACACATGCATGAGGTGTACACCTGTTTAATAAGAATTGTTTCTGTTTCTTCATTTTTGATTTTAAACGCGTGAGATACTACACCATTGCGCATTGATATCACTCCAAAATCAAAATATGTATCTTCGGCATTTAAAACCGACGATGTCGCCTGCGTGACGTTTACATTTTCCTTTACTTCAATGTTCCACGCAGATCCTAAAAATACGCCAATAATGATAATAATAGTGATAATAAAAATATTCATAGATGAAAAAATTAAAAAAAACCCCTTATAAAGGAGAGTGGGAGACGCACAACACAAAAAGTATTCGACTAAAATCTTTTCATATGGGCGTCTCTAAAAAATAGTGGGACTGTGTTCGCGAAGAGCAAGCCAATACAAAAACATACTTACCGGCCCCAACACAAATACTTTTAAGAAATAAACAAAAAGGGAATATAAGGTAGGAGTTCGTAATTGATGATACCTACCATTCCATATCCGTATAGTAATGACTAATATTAATAAAGCAGCCAGAAAAATGAGTATTGAAAAACTTTTATATATTAATGCGTATGAGAAATTTTTCCACGCATTTATGTGAAAATTTATAAATGAAAGTGTTTCTACATTATCAGGACATGTAACACCCAAAACAGAAATGGCAAGACATTCTGCGTGTGTTGATGAAGAAGCATGGCCCATAGCTAAAAATCCAACACCGGAAATTCCGATAAATGCGATAAGCAAGAGAAAAATGCAAAATTTCATTATAGTAGCAGTGTATCAATGGTACGATAAAAAAGAAAGGGGCGGGGTTAAGACGCGAGCCAGCCGCCGTCTACATAGAGTGTCGCCCCAGTTACATAGCTTGCCTCGTCTGAAGCGAGAAACACAATAGCAGCGGAAACCTCCTCTGGCTTGCCGATTCGTTTAAGAGGTATGGTGGCTATCATTGCATCTAGCGCTTCCTTTGACATTTCTGCCGCGGTAACCATCGGAGTGTCAATGGCTCCCGGCCCGATCGCATTCACGGTAATACCAAGCGGTGCCCATTCAATTGCTAATGTTTCCGTCATTCCTATAATTCCACCTTTTGATGCCGTGTAGTGAGCGGCGCCCATAAAGCCAACCCCAACGCCACCTGAGGCAATTGAGGTAATGTTTATAATTCTCCCCCATTTATTTTTTGCCATTTCTTTAGCGGCTCTCTGCGCGCAGAGAAACTGACCTTTGAGATTTATATTAATCGTTTTATCCCATTCCGCTTCAGTCATCTCTAGCGCAGGCATAGGAGTAAAAATACCAGCGTTATTTACAAGAATATCTAGCCGCCCAAATGTTTTTATAACCTCATCAAAAACAGAATTAACTTCCGCGCTATTTGAAACATCCATTTTAAAACACGCGGCTTCTCCACCATTTGATTTTATTTCCTCTACTACGATGGCACATTCTCCAGCATCAATGTCGGTTACCACGACTTTCGCGCCCTGCTTTGCAAGCGCGAGGGCGTGTGCCTTCCCCATCCCCCTACGAGCGCCCGTTATAAGAGCCACTTTGTCTTTAAGATTAAACATATCTATTATTGTATCATTTTTTCTGAGTGTTTGAGAAAAAACAATCTTTTAGAGTTTTAATAATATGAATAGGACAGTGAAAAGGCCCGCGCATTGCTGCTGCGGGCTTTATTTATAAATCTGTACCTGTGTCGGCAGGCAGGCAATTAGATACTGAAGACGTACCACTCCTTTATCCTTGATACCAAGCTCTTTTGCCGCAGCGTATGAAAGATCAAACTCTCGACCTTTGATATATGGACCGCGGTCACGAACTTCCGTTTCTATTACTTTTCCATTGTGTGGATTTTTAAAAAGAACCTTTGTTCCAAACGGAAGTTTTTTGTGCGCGACCGTCTCGGGGTCGTGCATGTCATAGATATCTCTGTTTGACATGCGTTTCCCGTGAAAACCTGGCCCATACCAGCTGACTTTCGCTATTGTCGGCTGAATACGTACGATAAATTGGTCTCCGATCGCAATAATATTTTTTCGCGCGGGATGAATACCATTTCGCTCTACGATGTCCGCTACCGTATCACCATATCGCCTTGCAATGATATGCAAATTCTCTCCTCGTTTTACTGTATGCACAGCTTCAATGACAGCGTTGTGAACATTATCCCATTCATCAATATTTATACATTGAGAAACTATTTTGCCCCACACCTGCGGAGCAAATAGGAAGACAACAAGTCCTGCTCCAAGTGCTCGCAGTATCTTTTTCATTAAGATTCTCCCAGGTTTTGTTTGCTGTGCCCAGATTTCGACTTCGGGTCTCCGCAAATAGTTGTCCGCAAGAACGCTGCGCCCATTATACATTATGTTTTTTATTTGTCCAGTAAAAATGCCGGCGCGCGATACAAAAGAAAAACCCGGCCTGCATAACAAAGTGCATTCCGGGCTACTGTAATCTTTATCAAAGAATCTTTATTTTTTTTCTCCAGAATGAGGGTTGAGAATCTTTTCGAGCATATCGGTTGGCATTGCCTTCATTCTTTGCTCCAAAGTCTCGCGACGAGCGAAATCATCTTCGTGTTTCTGCCGAAGCTTAGCCGCGCCCTCCACCGCTTTTTCATCAGAAGATTTCTTGAGCGGAAGCGAAAGGTTGTCAAAATCAACAAGGGGAATAATGAGACCCGGTACTTTCACAAATGTAAATTGCACAATATCCCCTGCTCTCGTAATGGTCACTTCAGGATGCTCGGTAGAACTAACCGTATACAGATGCGCTGGATCTTTATCAACATACATGTTGTACACAGCGCCCCCGCCAGAGAGCGGCTCTGACGCAATACGTACCACAGTTGCCTTCATGGTTTCCTTTTGAGAAGCTCCAGACAGAGCGATCTGTTGGCCGTGTGCGCCAAGAATTCTCTCGTATTTTCTAAGTGCTTCATACTGGTCAGCACCAACAGCAATATTCTGGACATTGGTGACTTCAACCAGCGCAACTCCTTGATATAGTTTTTCAGCGTTCAAAAGCGGTACAACAAATGTCGGTTTTCCAAACACGTTATAAATCTGCGGCACCGTACCGTGCAGATGTTTAAATTGTACTTCACTGTTGGAATTCACCGCGGCAATGGCTCCTGCATCGGTGGACCCTCCCTTCATGGCATAGGAGACACTCTTACCCGTACGGGCATTTGTGTACACAACTCCAATGAGCGATTGATCTTTTTCATTAGAAGACGTAATGCCCGTAACCCACTCCGGTTCCCCCTTCTCACTGTAAATAAGAATCGCGGATTCCGGCTCAGTGAGTTCCAATTTCGCCCACCACGAGTTAAGCCATCCTTTACGGTACGAACCATTCCACGTTAGATACCGCTCCACAAAGTTTGCCGGTATTACCCGATCAACCCATTGCGGCACTTCACCGTATTTATGGAATACGATTTCACCGGATGCAGGATTAACCTGCACAATACCTTTTATTTTTTCCCCGGACCACCAGATGGTCGGTTCATACACTGTGGCAATCCACCACGGCTGTCCCTTCTCATCAATTTCAAAATTAAAACTGGTAAGTCCCACGTTAAGGAAGCCGTTTCCCTGAAGGTGACGTTTCAGATTTGAGCCGAACCACGCACCGGGCGAAAAACGCATTTTCTTTCCGTCAGTGAACGAGATGAGCTCTGGGTCCTTGCGGGGATCTTCGGCATACACCTTAATGTACCCGGGTACGCCAACGGTGTTAAGCCACGGACGAAAGCCGGCATAATCAAGAGGAACAATGTACATAAGCTCACCGCCAATCAACTGAAGCGTCGCATACTCTGCGGCAAGTTCAAACTGACTACCAATGGCACCAAGCTGACCAACCTGGCGCTTTGCCTGCGCAAGCGCGTTAGTCGTTGAGACCATTCGCATATGCCTCGGGTCTTTTGGCTGAATATCTTGAGTCCATACCCTCTCTTCCGGATGAATAAACGAAGCATACGTAGATGCCCAAAAAGCAGACCAACCAGCAACATGCGTCCCAAACCAGACGATTAAGAGTAGCGCCGCGATAACCCAATTAAGCAATCGAACCGAACGACTATCACCTTCATTGCGTGAATCATTTTGAGTTAACACTGTATCTAGCGCACTACTTGCTACAAGCCACAGAATCGCCATGAAGCCGAAATAACCAAAGAGCGGCCAGACAGTAGAGAACATTTTGCCATACGCTATCCACCATGTAACGAAAACAGCGGCAGCCCCCAATACAACACTTGAACCAAATCTCTTCCTCAATAAAAGCGGTATGATGCCTATGAGTACGCTTCCGAGTGACGGTAGAAGATAAACCATTCGGTGTCCTCCGATTGTTATTTGCAAAGGCCAAGACGCCCTTGACTAAATTCATAATACTTAAAAATAGTTTTTTGTCAAGAGTGTGTCTGTACGAATAATTTATTCATATCGCAGAGCTTCAATGGGGCTTTTTCGCGCGGCAATACGAGCGGGATAGATTCCAAATATAAGGCCAACGACTGCTGACATTGAAATACCAAGAAATACCGCCATGAGTGGAAATGAAAAAACCCATTTAAGCTCAAGAACTTGCGTAAGCAAAATAGAGGCGAGAAGCGAAAGCACTCCTCCAAGAACAATGCCGATGATACCGCCAAACGCTGTTAAAATAACGGCTTCAAACAAAAATTGCCGCAGTATGTCTTTTTCCGTCGCGCCGATCGCCTTGCGCAATCCGATTTCTTTTGTCCGTTCAGTAACAGAGACAAGCATGATGTTCATCACCCCAATACCCCCAACAACAAGTGCGATTGCGACAACGGAAGAAAGGAATGCGGTGAGTGCTCCCAATATTGTTTGTACCTGCTTTACTACTCCCTGTTGTGTCACCAAAAAGAAATCATCATCCTTTGAATTTTCAATACTGTGACTTTCACGGAGCGTTCGCTCAATGTCAGCGACAGAACGAGCGACAAACTCAGGTCCTTCTGTTTTGATAATAATTTCATGAAAATAATCTATTCCTAAAAGATAGAGTTGCGCTGTCGTATACGGCACGATGACAATTTCGTCAAAATTAAAAAATGCTGCCTGCCCTTTCGGCTCCAGCACACCTATAACACGAAACTTACGATCTTTAATTTTTATAAACTCACCAACCGCATCTCCTCCTCCGAATAATTCTTGTACAACCTTTGAGCCGATAATCGCGACAGAAGCGTTTTGATTGATTTCAGTTTCAGTAAAAGCCGTGCCCTTTGTAACATAAACATTAAAAGTAGCACTCATGATTTCGAATGAACCTCCCATAATGGTAGGTCGGTATGTCTCTCCTTCATAAGAAACACTCCCGGGCACAAGAAGCGCAGGCATGATTTCTCTAAGATACGGGACGTTTCCTTTCCGTTTCAGTGCCTCTAAATCTTTCCTCTTCAAAGAGTCCGCAAACAATGTCTCTCCTAAATCAGATGGTCCCGTTGGTTCTTTTCCCGGTCGCACGACAATAGTTTCGGCCCCGAGCCCACCTATTTCATTTAAAATGAGCTGCTCTGCACCGTTGCCGATTGACATCATTAGAATAATAGCCGTGATGCCGATCACAATTCCTAAAATAGTGAGCCCTGAGCGGGACTTGTGAGTCTTAAGCCCGCCAAGCGCTGTGATAAAGCTGTCTTTGAGAGTCATAGTTATTTACTAAATTTTTCTCGAGCATTATGACGATGATGCACTTTTACGTCGCTCTCTATCGCTCCATCTTTAATTTTAATAATTCTCTCTGCGTGCTCTGCGGTATATGTCTCGTGAGTAATAAGAAAAATAGTGTGCCCTTCTTCTTCGTTTAATCTTTGAATAATTTCCATGATTTTTTTCCCAGACTCCGAATCAAGATTTCCCGTCGGCTCGTCCGCAAAAATAACATTTGGCTTGTTGACAAGTGCTCGAGCGATCGCGACTCGCTGTTTTTCTCCACCAGAAAGTTGAGATGGTTCGTGATATATGCGATGGGAGAGCCCGACAGACTCTATCGCTCTCCGCGCCACCTCTTCTCTTTTAGAATGTGGAACTAGAGAATAAAGAAGAGGCAGTTTCACATTTTCAAGTACCGTTGTTTTTGGTAATAAATTAAATGATTGAAACACAAAACCCATTTTTTCGTTTCGTACGCACGCAAGTTCTTCATCCGTGTAATCATCAATTGTTTTGCCGTTAAATCGATATGTACCCCCCGAATGCCTGTCTAAAAAACCTAATATGTGCAGGAGCGTTGACTTACCGGAGCCGGAAGGCCCCATAATGGCGACAAACTCCCCTTCTTTTACGGAAAAAGAAATATCCCGGAGCGCCGGGGTTTTCACTTCTCCGTCTTTGTATATTTTTTGCAAATCTGTTACTTCAATAAGTGGCATGTGTAATTTCTACTCTTCAATTAAAGTAACGACAACATCTCCTTCAATAAGTCCTTCCGTGATTTCTATATTACCGTCTGACCCTCGTAAACCTGTTTCAACAGAGACCTCTGTTGTAACTCCGTTTTTTAGAACTTGAACAAATTTTCCTCCATTTTTCCGTATCACCGCCCGTTGAGGAATAGTGATTACATCATTAAGACTCGCCGCTTGGATATCAACATTCGCAGTCATACCTGATTTAATTCGCGCGTCCTCTTCCTTAAAATGAATTATCGCTTTATACGTTGCAACGCCTTCAATAATTGTTTCTGCAGGCTCCAAACTTACGACAGATGCGATAAATACAGTATCTCTACCATATGCGTCAAGTGTTATGCGCGCGCCATTTCCAATAGTCACTTTCGCAATATCCGCTTCAGGAATATTTGCTTCAATCTCAAATTGCGTCGCGGATATAAGCGAAACAATAGAGGTATTTGCCGCAACAATTTCTCCAACTTTTGCCTCTTGTTTTGTTACAACGCCCATAAACGGTGCGCGAATAATCGTTTTAGCAAGTTGAGCCTCAAAGTTAAGAGCCTGTGCCTCTGCCGACTCAAGCCTGGCTTCTTGCCCTTGTATTTCAAGAGGAGTATTCCCCGCTTTTTTAAGCGCAAGTTCCCGTTCTCCTATCAGGAGATTTGATTTCGCACCTCTCCATTTTTCTTCAGCAGCTGTTATGTTGCTAATTGCAGTGTTTGTATTTGTCCGAGCAGTAAATACATCAGACCTCCATCCATCAATCGTTGCCTGCGTAAGAGACGGGTTTGAGCTTAAGCCGCTTAGTATAAATCCTGCGTCATCAAGAAATAAAGAAATTTGATTTAAATTATTTTTTGCAAGAATAGATGCCTGGCTTAAGTCGCTTATATCTGAGAGTTCGCTCACCGCACCCTGCCACGAAGCAAGAGTTTTTTCAATGAGTACTCTATTAAACTCTACATTTTGCGCAAGAGAAGTATTCGCGCTTGTAAATGAAAGCTCTGGATTTGCGCTTTTTGGATTATTAAAAAATTGGTCTGTTTTATTTCGTATCGCGTCATCCGCTTTTGTGTACGCGTCTTTAAGTTTATCAACAAGATTTGTGCGGGCATCGGCAAGCGCCGCTTCATAGTTTTTTACTTTTGCTTCTTGGATTTCAATATCTTCCTGCCGCGTACCCTGTTTCATTTCAGTAAGCTTTACCGCTTCAGCTTTCATGTCCGCTTGTGCTTGTTTGAGTTGTGCCCGAAGATCCGCGTTTTCAAGAACGACAAGTGCTTCTCCATTATTTACCTTTTCATCGATGTCCGCATATACGGCAGCTACTCGTCCACTTTTTTCAAACGCGAGATTAACGCTTTGAATCGGCCTTACCCGTCCGGTAACACTTACTTCCTGAACAAGCATGCCGCGAGCGACAGTCATTATCTCAAGCTCTTTAGATTTTTCTCTTCCAAAGACAAAATACCCGCCAACTAAAATAAGTGCAATAGCAGCAATTGCAACAACGCTCCGAGGAATGTGAGAAATGCTCATGTGTATTAATTATATCAAAAAACACACTTCATTTGCAGCACACATTAGAGCAATATTTTACCAAAATAATTACGCCCTCACTCACAAAACACGCATCGGACACAGTGCGCATGTTTAAAGTACAAAAAAGAGATTTGTATCTTACTTATTAATTTGTTTCCAGAGCCAGACTGCGAGAAGCACGAGGTTGATGAATACGAGAAGCCATGTCAAAAATGACAAGGTTCCCAAACCTCCAAACGCTCCCCAGAGTCCCGCATTGCTCATTCCATATCCCATCATATGTATAATTATACCAGTTTATTAAAAAATGAAAAACACCCGTGTAAAACCTACACGAGTGTTATTATTTTAAGACTTCACTTAAATTACTTAATTAAGTGGATGAAGTACGAGCGCAAGTTCCTTGACTTTTACTATCCGCACGCGAACACCCGGACCAATTTTATCGGTCGAAACATCATCTGCGAGTCGCGCCTGCCATCGCGTACCCGACCAATCAATCACCCCTTCATTTTTTGTCACTTCTTCGGTTGTTACCAACTCACGACCAATCAAATCACTGCTTTTATCCTCTTGAATATTCGAGTTCTGAAATAACTCAAGTGGCCGTTTGCCTAAAAGCGCAATAACTAAACTAAGCGCCGCGCACACAGCAAGTGTCTCTACAAAGCCTGGATTCCATCCAGTGAAATACAGAAGTCCGCTTGTTACAAGAGTTCCAACCGCAACAAACATGAGTGGAGAAAGTCCAACTACAAAAATATCAATACCGAGCAAGACAAGTCCTACAATGAAATAAAAGACAGCTGGATTGCTGATTACCATCTCCATTGTTATCTCTCCCTGCCGTTACTTGCTTGGCGCCGAGGAAGTAGACTGTGCCACGGATTTCGAATTATCGATAGTTTTAATCACCGCCATGGCTTTAGTCAACCACCCAACAGGATCAGCAGATTCACCCATCAAGACAAGTGAGTTATTTTTCTTTGCAAGATTTCCAAATTGCTCGAGAGTTTTCTTGGCAACTTCAAGTTGAACAGCCTTATCGCCACCATTTTCATTAATTTCCTTAGCAACAAGCGATATCGCTTCCGCCTGACCCTTAGCGACCAAAACAGCGGATTGTTGCTGGCCTTCTGCAACAAGAATTGCTGATTGTTTTTCGCCCTCCGCATGATTGATTTTCGCCTGACGAACACCTTCAGACTCTAAAATCGCGGCACGCTTTTCACGCTCTGCTTTCATTTGCCGTTCCATTGATTCAAGAAGCGATTGCGGCATTTTAATGTCCTTAATTTCATACCGGGTTACTTGAACACCCCATGTTTTACCAGCCTCTGAAACAGCTGCCACAACTTTTTTATTGATTTCTTCCCTATTTTCAAATGTCTTGTCAAGCTCCATGGAACCAATTGCAGAGCGCATTGTTGTTTGCGCAAGATTGATCACTGCTTGCTCAATATTTTTTGCGCCATATGCCGAGTCTTTCGCGTCTAGAATTTTGAAATATAGAATGCCGTCAATGGTAACCGTTGCGTTGTCTTTTGTAATCGCGTCTTGCTCGGGAACATCAATCACTCGTTCACGCAAATCAAATTGAAACGCAAGGCGCTCAACAACGGGTACTACAAAATTGATTCCAGCCGAAAGTGTCCGATTATATTTTCCAAGTCGTTCAACAACAAACACTTCCTGTTGGCGGACAAATTTAATTGTTGCTGTAATCGTTAGAACTAGAACATACACAATCCAGAAAAATGGACTGTAAACAATTCCTACTGGCATATGAAGTTGAAAAACGGTGTCAGTAATTGCCAGTAAAAGCGCGGCAAGACCAACCAAGAAAACAGTGACTCTCATTAGTGCTCTCCTTCAAAAGCATGGCTTGATTTTCAAAGGGCTTCTCGGCGCGAGCGCACCATGCGTCTCACGCGAAACCGCATTTACACTAGCATATGCTATTTTTTTGTCAAGAAAAAATCCGCCACCCAAAGATGACGGATACAGTTTTTTACGCCGCTCCATAACTTTTTGGAGCAAGACAATCTTCCCATTTTTTATCAGTGCGAATGCGAAGCAATTTCTTCGCGTTCCGCAATTTGCCTGTTTTCTTGAATCTACTTTCGAATTGAACTTGAAGTACAATGGGGAATTGCTTCATCCGCGCAAGCTCTTCACGTACCGCGACGGTGAACTTCCCGAATTTCCCGCATGAAAATTCTTTTCCCGTGATCGGATCAATCTGGAGAAGCACGACTTCTTTCGCTCGCGCACTATCGGAAGCATTAATAATGACTTCGCGCGTGAAAAAGTCGTCTTCAAAAACCGGTTTCCATTTATAACACCCGGAAGGACGCGTTGGATTTTTACCATCAAGTCTGAAGTCATTTTCAAAATCAGCATTATATAACACAAGTCCCTCCCAATTATTTTTAAGAACCATCTTTTTTGCTTGTGTAAAGGATTCTTTTACTACCTCTACGCAAGAAACATATCTGCTTTTACGAGAGGTCGTCTTGAGGGCGCGTTGTATGTGTGAAAGAAAAAGTTCAAACGGCTCAGAGTATATATGCTTCCCCTCTCTAAACAGCGCTCCGAAAATAACAAGACACGGTTTCTCGTGCTGCTTTTGTTTCGCAAGAGCGGCTTTCTCGTTGCATTGGAAAAATTCTTGAGCTTTTGTGATGTCGTCATCTCCATCATCCTTGAGTACAACCTCACCAATAAGCATCAACAGTTGCCTGCTCATGTGGGCCCGAATTCTTTTTAACTCTGGCTTTAGATAGTCGAGCCGCCTGTCAGTTATTTCATTACATCCCGCAGTGTAAAATTTGATTCCCTTGTTTGTGAAAAGAACGTATATTTTCCAGCCATCTCGTTTGCGAGTAGTAACAAGCTTTCCTTTTTTTTCTAGTTTATGAATAACTGCTTCCTTATATGAACCATGCTGAATTGGCTTTCCGAGGACGAATCCTTTTAGTACAAAGCTCCAAACAGACAATCCGCACCTCCGTTACTAGTGTTATCGTATTTTAGAACCTAGAAACATACTGGCACACAGATTTAAAAAGTCAATTATTATTATATTGAGTGAGTGCTAGGATGAATGTCAGAAGACAAAAAGGTGTTGACCTGTGCTAAAAAAGATCGCGCGCCCCTTGCTCTTTGAATTCGGCTTACTATTAATTCTGATGTTCGTGATTCCCCTTGCTGTGTCTGGATTACTATTTATTGCCTCTGAACAATCGCAGGCAAAAGGACTAGTGCTTACTCCTGAACAGAAAATATATGCTATTGCCAAAACAGTTTCGTCGCTTCCTATGGCAAAGAACATATTTATTGTTAACCACACCTTTTTACTTCCTAGAAATACACCGGTTGACTATGGCGTTCAATACACACTTGTTGTTACTAAATTAGACGAATTGAAAGAAGAAGACGCAAAAAAAATATACGATGGTATCGGGCTGCTCTTAAAATCAACGACGAAAGAGGTGCTTGTAGAGAATAAAGACATAAAATATATTGCGATACTTTTTATACCTCCTCTTGTATGGCCGGTTGGTTTCGCGGAAAGTCTGGGGTTTCCCGTATTTTTATATGTTGCGAAAAGAGATGAGCTCTTGGCTCTTCATGAATACGGAATTGAAAAAGAATCTGCTTGGCTCATGGCGGCACAGAAAGGAAAGCTTGATCTTGTGGATTCTGTTATTCTGGAACAATTGATGGACGCGGCATCAAACAAGAATAGAGGTGAGGACGGCGGGGGCTTTATCCGCCCACGTTAATTATCTACTTAAAAATCTACCCCTCGGTAGATTTTTTTTGATGCATATGTTATCTGCGTGAATCTGCACAACAATCTGCGAAAATCCGCGAATTAGAGCTCCCGTAAATACCCCCAATTATGGAGTTTGTCAGAGTCCTCAAACCAACGGTCTCCGATATCTTTTCTGTAATACATATTTGGAATTAAAATATTCTGGATGCGCGCATATACCTGCTGTTGCGCCTGTTTCATGGTCTGCCCCGTGCCAACCACAATAAGCACAACTCCCGATGTGCCCGTAACAAGCCATTCTCCGTTTACCTGTTTCACGTCTTCTATGTGTACGCCTTCACGATTTGGTTTTTTGAAAATAATAACCGCATCTTTTGAATTAACTTCAAACGTTTTATTGTCATGAAACGGAAACGGGGGCACCACAATCCGTACACCAATTTGAAACCCGCTTTTTGCTTTAAATTTTGTTATTTCTCCCTTAGCTAAAGAATAGAAAAATTCTCCGATCGGAGTAAGTATTCCCTCCTGCTGAATGCTGATCGTGGGATATCCGAATCGAGCCGTAAACTCAAGCGGATAAATACCGGCTCCGTTTACAACACAATTGATGTCAATATATCCCACAAAACCAGTGTCTCGTAATTTTTCTTCCATTTTGCCCAACGTAACATTAAAAATTTTATTAGGGGCACTCCAAAACATACTCGTACCCATTTCTCCGGTTGACGGCCCGATGTTCCCGGGAAATAATTTTTTATGTTCAAAATTAACATTAATAGGATATACAAATTGTTTTCCATTAAAAAAAGCTCCAACAGCAATTTCAACTCCTACGATGCGCTTTTGAAGCTGAAACACTTTTATTTTTTTTGACCATGCCTTTTTATACGCTTCTAAAATTTGAAGAACGTCTCTTCCGTCTTCTTCTTCCCCCACAAAAAGAAATTGCTTTACGTTTTGAGCTTCTCCGCTTGGTTTTATTACATACCGATCGGGATGTGTTTTTACAAAAGCAATGGCCTCATCAAAGGAGGTAAAATTCTGATATGGAATTATATGAACTCCTGCATTTTTTAGCTCCTCTTGTCCGAAAGACCTATCGTCTTCAAGCATATCCGTATATGCTGTGCCGCCAATCACAAGTTTCCCTTGTTTGCGAAGCTGCTCCGCTTTCTTTCCCTGCCCCAAGACATCATCAAAAACAATAATGTCAGCCCACCCAACTTCATCTTTCCAAGAGTTGGTTTTAGAAACAAAACCGTCCCCGATGTCTTTTTCCGATTGAGCCTCAATATAATACTTTACCTCATGCCCCTCTTTAAAGATCTGCCATGCAATATCGCTAATAAGCCCGTCAAGAGAAACGAAGAGAAATTTTTTTTTGTCCATAGCCATACTGTAAAATGAGTATATCAAACATTGAGAGAAAAATCTTTTTTAAATTACGCATAAGCACAAGCAGTCGAATCAAAGACTGGTGTTTTGATTACCTAAAAGAGAAATATTATGCAGCTGTCCCGGTACCAGCAATACACTCGGTAGAATCTTTAGCAGAAGCTGAAGTAAGGAGCCCTTCTCCGGCCGCGTTTATAAAGCGCTCTTTGAGCTCTGAAACAGATTTTTTGATAAAGCCTGTTTTTTGTTCTTCTGAGGCATTTTCCTCGTATACTTCAATGTAAGGATACTCGCTTGAAAGCCATTCAGCATAGACAAGCGCAAGTGTTTTGCCCAGTTCCACTACTCCGCGTTGACGAAATGTTATTTCGGCAACAAGCGGGATACCTATAGAATGAGTGTTCCCTAAAATGCCACAGCGAACAAAATATTCGCGGTCATGAGGTGAGAGCCCAGTAAGAATATAAGTGGAGTCGTCATAGAGTTGTTGTTTAAGGTCTTCTACCGTAAGAATACGCGGATGTTCATTAATGCGCAGAGGTGCCGTGGCAGCAATAGATGGCATGCTCCATGATACTTCTTTTATTTCTATATCATTGCCACCAGATACGACAAAAGCCCCCTTATCATCTTCAAATGTATATTGAATAAGCGGATCATCCTGTCGTTCAACTTCTATCCTAAAGAGACTATATTCCATATACGCGAAATAAACACCAAGTACCATAAGCACCAAGGACACTAGCACAGAAAGTTTTTGAAGAATTGTTTTAAACATAGTTTGATGATTAGTTATTATGTTCCTTATCGACCAAGAGACATTTATGCCTGTATTTTTTGGTTTAAAAATATGTCAGAGCATGATGACAAAGTTTATGTTTTTAGTTATCCACAGGTCAAAATTGTCGTCTTTGCAAGGAGCACTACTTTAATTGTAAGATGAGCATAGAGGTAATACAATAATTTAAAATATATTTTTTATGTTAACTATAAGAAACATATGTTAACAGTAAGAAACAACGAGCGAAAACACTTAACGATATAAGAAAATACTGGGAAGAGATTTTTTCCAGTAAAACAAAGATTTTGTTTCTTTAAAGTAACAAAAAAATTTGTTATCAGAAATAATAAACAAGTTATCCACAGTACTATTTTGCAAAATTGAATCAAGTGGTATAAACACCGATCATAATAAATTATAAAGATTAAAAAATAATGTCAAAAATTTTAGACAAAATGAATAGCCACACTACAAAAAGAAAAAAAATAGATATATCGTCACAGGAAATGGCAAAATTGGGTTCATATCTTCAAAGATTACGCCTTGACTTAGATATGTCTTTACGGAGGGCGGCGCAACTCTCCCGAATATCCCCAGCTCATCTTTGTAAAATTGAACAAGGGGATGTTTTTAAATCAGTAGGAATTGATGTACTATCTCGCCTTGCCAGAACATACAGTATTCCCCTTTCGTCTATCCTTGAAGAAGCGGGGTTTATTGAGGAATACACCGATAAACTTCCTTCTTTTACACAATATTTGCGTCAAAAATTTAATTTGTCTCCCCAAGCGATTAGAGACCTTGAAACAACAAAAGAAGTTGTTTTAAAGAAATATAAAGTCTCTCCCGATCTTCAATCCCGCTTGTTTTAAGTTAAAGATACAGGCATAATAGAGGCAGATAGCATCTTTACAAAAAGGCCCAGGGCGATGACACCATCCGGCTTCTCTCGGATAGTGCGGCCCAACGGGCTCACTATCCTTATCCAGAAAAAAGAACACGGGACGGTAAGTTTTGGCATTGGCGTACGTTTTGGCTCCGCAAATCATGGAGCAAGCCACCTTATTGAGCATGTGCTCTTTACCGGCACAAAAACACGAACTGAGGAACAAATACGACAAGAGGCAACGCGCTGGGGAGGGTACCATGACGCATACGTTGGTTTCTTCTCAACTTTTTTTGTTACAAAAAATCTTGTGGTTCGTGGTTATGAACCTTTAGAAATTCTCTGTGACATGATTGCCAATCCGTCATTTTTACCGGAAAAAATAGAAAATCAGCGGAATGTAACACTTGAAGAACATGAAAAGCGCTCCAGTGAGCCAGAAACAATGCTTATGAATAGAATTTATAGGACGCTCTATTGTGATACTCCCCTTGAGTGTGCTGTTGTGGATGACACCGGGGTGTTAAATAAAATAACACGCCAAGAACTTGTCAAGCTCTATCAAAAACACTACATCCCCTCCCAGCTAATTGTCGTGGGTGTCGGTCCAATAGATGTCGACCGTGTTGTTGAAATTGTTGACACACACTTCCCCCAAAAGAGGAAACAGCTTCCGGAAACGCTTGAGGTTTCTCCTGAGGTTCTTGAGCCTCCATCGGGAAACATCATCATTCCTAAGAGTGGGGTAGGTCAGGCACACATGATGGTGGGGTTTAAAACAGTCTCCCGTACGCATCCTGATTTTTATCCGTTGCGAGTATTTTCAATGATTATCGGAGAAAGTACTAATTCTCGCCTGTTTAGAGCAACTCGTGGAATGGTCGGCCTCGTATATAATATAACTTCACATTTTGATACGGTGCGGTCCTCAAGACAAAGTGTTCTCCGAGCAGATTGTACCGCCTATCACGGCACTCTTCGCATCTATTCATTCTTTAAACAACGGAAGCTGAGACGTGTTGAGAATACCATAAAGGAGGAGCTCAGAAAGCTTACGGAATCTTTAGTTCCTCCAGAAGAGTTGAAAATCAATCAAGAAGGAGTAATTGGTAAACACGAGCTTGGAATGCAAGGAACTCATCAAGAAATGCGTATGTTATTTGCGGCTGAAATAAATAAGAGTACAGAAGAATTTTTCAATTTTAAAGAAAAAATACGCGCGGTAACTGCTGAAGATGTGCGGAGGGTTGCGCAAACATATTGTGGCCCAAATCAGGGAGTTTGGGTTACGCTCAAGCCAAAAGCTCATAATTAAAACAAGGTCAATCATAGACTGTGAATGATTGACCTTTTGTCTTTTTTTCAATATTCTATAGAGTATTATGCTCAAAGACATACTCACAAAAATAGGCCTTGAGGATAAGGAGGTAAAAATATATGAAGCGGCACTTGAATCTGGACCAGAAACAGTACAAAAAATTGCTAGGCACGCCGGTATTACAAGAACCTCTGCGTATATTCATATCAACTCTCTTATGCAACAAGGGCTGATGTCAAAGAGCACTCGCGACAAGCACACCTATTTCAGCGCAGAACCTCCTGAAAATTTATTTCGTCTTGTTGAAACACGAAAAAAGGAGGCTCAGCGATATTCCTTTGAATTAAAAAAAATAATGCCTCAGCTGCGAATGTTATATGAAACTGGCGCTGAACGGCCACATGTTCGAGTTTTTGAAGGAAGAGAGGGTCTTAAAACAATGATTGACGACCTTTTAAAATCTAAAATTCAGAGCTTGGAAGAATTTACGGCACTGGATGAAATACACGCCATAATACCTCCGCAGCCGAATGACCATAGAATAAAAATAAAAAATAAACTGAAAAAAGTACCGCGTAAAATTATTTATACGAGTAGTAAAGGGCCATTTTTAGAAGTGAAAGAAGGGACAAAAGAACGACGTTTTTTAGACAAAAATAAATTTCCCTTTACGGGAGGCATAAATGTTTACGGAAACAAGGTTTCTATGACTAGCCGTAAAAAAACAATTACGGGCGTTATTATTGAAAATAAAGAAATTGCCGATACGGTTCGCGCACTCTTCAATTTAGCCTGGGAATCATTTAAAAAGCATAAAAATTAATCCCCGGCACGCGTTTGCGTACCGGGGTATAACTAATCTCCTTCATCGCAATGTGCAACTCGCATATTGCCAATTTTTCGTGATGCCCAAAAGTCAAGAACGTCTTGAGATGCCATCGCGGTAAGATCCTCTTGGTACAAACTGTCATTTATCTTACTACAAATATTTATAGCTACAAAGAGTTATCAACAATTTTATATCCTTTATTTAAAGGCGAGGTCAGCAATTTCATTTTTATATTGATTTTTAGGCATTTTTTGTCAATTTTAAAAAACAATTATTTTTTATTACTCAACATATTTTTAAGTTTTTCAAGAGCTATCCGCCTCATTGCAATAGGGTCTCTTTCTTCCGGTAAAAGTTCTCCATATGTTTTACTCATTCCCTCTGGAATAAAAATAGGAGACCAGCCAAAACTGGTGTCCCCTTTTGGATTCTCCGCGACAACCCCCTTCATCTCTCCTTCTATAAGATGAGTAATTGCTCCATCATGATACCCGTAACAGACAGTGGCAATACAACTCCTGTCTTTTCCGTCAACAAGCCGCGCGAGACCTTCGTTCCCCAATTCTTTGAAAAACCATTTTATTAATGGCCCGGGTAAATTTCCAAAAGCAGTAAATACAAGCGACACATCTTCTACAAGAACGGGGCTATTTATTTTTTGATACGCAAGCAACACCTTCTCTTTTACTATTTCTTTTAAATCAAGTGATTGGATCTCATGCAGATCAAGCGCGATATGTTTAATTGAAAAACCGAGGTATCGTGAAGCTTCAGCCGCCTTACTTTTGTTGCTTGTAATAAGCGTTAGATTTTTATTCATAATTTTTTAATTAAATCACACTTCAGTGTAAATTCAATATACTATGTTATTTTTATTTGTTATGAAGAAGGGAGAGCATAGTGCGGAGTAGCCATGCTACAGGGCATTATTGAACAAAATTTCCCCCTATTTGGAGATGGTCCTTTAAACAAAGCTCTCGAGGAGGCGCACGAAAATGACTGGGAACAACCAGGCACTCCCCCATCCACAGAAAAAATGGATATCATAACAATCGTAAACCTCCTTGAGCAGGATTATTGTGAATAAACCTCGCTATGTATGCAAGCGAGGTTTGACTTTTTTATAAATATAATGCAATATATATAAAGAATTACTGTGAGATTTCTGTATGAAGAAACGAGATACTAGTCTTTCGGATCTGTTAACAAAAAGACTTATCTTGGACATGCGTCGTATCTTGTTTCCCGTTAATGTTAAAAAATTGCGTGAATTTTACAGGGGTTATAATGGAGTCGTGGCTCTTATTGATTATCTTGATTTACCTGAAGTACGCGCGCTTGATTTAACCGAGATTGGCTCAAGCACGATTGACCTTGACGGTGTTTTAGATGATGAAACAATGACTGAAGCAGAGACTGCCTACGCAATATTTTTCAAAACATATAAAATGTATATTGGCAGTAAAGACGGATCTGTTACACCGCTTGAATGGTTAGAAAAACTCTCCAAGGTATTTTCAAAAATTCACCCTGTCGCTCGTGGACGTTTTGATAGAATCTGCGGAGCGCTGGCTGCAGTAAATAAAGCGGTCCATAGAGCACTGGAGACTGGAGACTATGAAATTGTTACGGATGAAATGATGGAGGAAGAAGACAGAAAAGCACTAGAAGAAGAAATACAAGTTCGCCATTAAACCCTCGGCTCCGGGGGTTTTTGATTTTTTAAAAAAATTGACAAGTCTTTATTTTTTTGTTTACATACGTTTAGAAAATGGGGAGTCTTTCACATGGCTTTACCTATTGACTTAGTGCTCGTCCGACACGGTGAATCTGAAGGAAATGCTGCGAAACGGCTTTCTGAACAAGGAAGTCACGGTGCTATTGAAACATTACGAGAGCGACATACCAGCCGTTATCGCCTTACCAAAAAAGGACGAGGACAGGCACTAAAGGCCGGAGAATGGATTCGCAAAAATTTTTTTACTGGTGAACAATATGGTTTTGACCGCTGTTATGTCTCAGAGTATATTCGCGCCATGGAAACAGCCGCCCTGCTGCAGCTTCCATGCGTAAAGTGGTTTTGCGATTTTTACCTGTGCGAACGAGACTGGGGAGAGTTACACGCGCTTCCTGAAGAAGAACGTTGGGAAAAATTTGGCGACGCGCTTCGTATGAAACGACAAGAGCCGTTTTTCTGGATTCCTCCAAATGGTGAGTCATTCGCGAAATTGTGTCATCGAGTTGATAGGGTGTTAGATACACTGCATCGCGAATGCAGTGACAAGAAAGTCATTATTGTCTGCCATGGCGAAGTAATGTGGGCGTTCCGCGTCCGACTTGAGAGGATGTCACAACAGCGCTTCAGAGAATTGAATCTTTCTGAACAAAAAAAAGACAAAATTTATAATTGTCAAATTTTTCATTACACGCGCAGAAATCCACATACAAATAAACTGATGCCGCACGCCCACTGGATGCGTTCAGTCCGTCCAACAAAATCTCCTCTCTGGGATACCGAGTGGCAAGAAATCAGTCGCCCACGGTACACCAATGAAGATTTGTTAGAGATTGTTCATTCTGTTTCTCCTACGGTACAGTAATACATTATAAAAGGATAGTAAAACCGTCACCTGTGACGGTTTTTATATTTTAGATATTAAAATCTATAACGCTTATGCCAAGACGCCCTGCCTGCTCCCGCTCCCAGCGAGCGCCAACGGAGGACTGCCAATCTGGAAGAAAATAGAGCGCTTCAATAACTTTTGTTTCAAAAATAGGCAGATAAAATTGTTCCAAAATTCCCATCGCGTAGTCAACATTTGGCTCCTCAATACCTTTGATTTTCTGTATTGATGGCTCAAACGGTATTTGATTAAAGACGTGTCTCCCCTCTCTTTTGAGTAACGAAACAGCGCGAGCAAAGCGTTTTAAATTTTCTTCAAGTGAACCCGCTCCTCCCGTTGAGATAGGTCCCGAGACTTGTACAATCGGCCGCGGCATTCGTCCAATAACTGTGAACGCCACAGTACGCAACTCTTTGTACGACGAGGCGTTTGTAACCATTTCTACTTCTTTATGTGTCCAATATTCTGGAATCATAATGTTAGAATTTAAATCCATTTTTGAGCAGTTAAAAAATCTTTTACTTGAGTAAAAATTTTCTCGTGTCCTCTGGCATTTGGATGCAATCCATCATCAAAATCATCATTATTGAGAGGCGCGATATGAAGAAAATGTACTTTTTCGTCCTCACATACTTCTTTCATAATATTGTTATATTTCTTCAAGTTTTCATTTGTATAATAAATTGGAATCCACGGAACGGGAGTTGTTTTTGATTCATCACAGTTTTTCAAGTCTAAAAATAAAATATTATCTGTTATCTTGCGAGCCCTCCGTATAATTCCCTCTATGTTGCTTTTGAATTTTTCTGGAGAAACCATAAGAGTTTCTGGATGTCCTTCATGATATGAGGCGTCGTTGCCTCCTGTCTGGAAAATAAGCACATCCGCCTTGCGTATTTTTGCTTCTGCCTCAAACCGCTCAAGAATTGTCTTTGACGTTCCGCCCGAAATACTTAAATTATAAATCTCCACATAATTTTCCTCACTTCGTTTTGCCACATGAAACCACAGGCGACTCACCCACCCGCCCCTCTCCATATCCCACGCCCCCCACGCGGTACTGTCTCCAAATATACAGATTGATTCTATTCTGGACATATGTTCATTTTATCAAATTTACTCAATACATTCTTGTGGCACTTGACCACAAGGCGTAACGTTGATAGTGTGTAGAAAGATATGAGGTAGGAATAAATGATGAAACGAACAAGCGCTGTTTTTGCTATTCTTTTTGGCTTAGCTTTATCCGCGTGTGCGAATGGTGTGGTGAAAGACGTACCAGAATATGTAGACATTCCAAGTTTTATAAATGAGAATACGCTCGTATACACAGTGGCGTGTAATTCAGGTACAGAAAAATTGAGTCACTATTTCGTTGAACCTTTTAATCTCGCTGCTACAGTTACTCTCTACGGAGAAGTAGCGTATTATGCCTTTACCTATCCAGCAGATTCGCACCGCATACAATGGTTTAAGGTAGACGCTAACGGAAAATTAATAAAAATCTTTTTAGCAGAACGAATAACAGACTTTATGACAAAAGCTCCCCACTTATTAGTATGGGAGAGACGCGGTAATAATACGTGGATAAATGGAGATAGAGTTGTGTATCAAAATAATTGCGTAGAGAAAGAAATTAGAAAAATTGAAAAAAAATAATTGTTTCAATTCCGGATTTTCCGGAATTTTTATTTTTAAAATCAAGGAAGATTTTTGATATCCTCAACAAGCTCTAGAAATGATTCTTGCATAAAATGTCCACGTTTTTCAAAATCTATTACTGTTGCTCGCGGAAGTTGTGCGGCATATTTTTTACAGTCAGAGAATGAGACTACGGTATCGTCTTTACTATGATAGATAAAAACTTTTCCTGCCTGTTTTTCAAACAATGCAAGAGATTCCGGTAATTCAAAATCCGCAAGAGAATATGCCGAGTCCTTATCGTCATATGGTGCTGCGACAAGAAATGTCGCGGCAATTTTTACGGGAAACGCATGAATAGCAAGATATTTTACAAGAAAAATTCCTCCAAGCGAATGCCCAACTAAAATTATATCGTTACGCACATGGGGCAATAATTTTTGAAACCAAATTTCCCACTCTTTATATTTGGCATTATATTTTGACGGCATAGATGGAGTAAAAACTTCAAAATCATCCCCGAGCTCTTTAGCAAAGGAATCTTTCCACCGCTTTTCAGGTTCTTTTGTGGGATCATATTCCGAGTACTTTAAATACTCAATGTATTCTTCGTGGGTATTAAATGTCTCCCCGCCGTGTATAAATATGACCTGTTTTTTTATGTGTGCAGGCATTATAAAAAATATTTACCATGTACTTGGTATTTTACTGCGCGGGCAATGACGACGAAAGATAAAAAAGCTTTGTCATATGGACTTTATTATGACAAAGATTTCTTTAGGATACAATGCGTGAGTTGAGAATAAAAAGAGCGAAAAAGAGAAGCACAGTAATTACCGCAAACACAAGTATGGTTGAAAGGAAAAAATGAACAGCTTCTTTCTTTTTCCCGTCAAGATACAACTGCATCGGTTCAAAAACAAAGAGATAGCCCATAACAGCGGCGGAAAGTACAAAGAGCGAGAGCATTGCCATGGGAATAAGTATCGTCTCCTCAGTCTCACCAAATAGTTGTTTTCCGTACTGCATTACAGAAACGATTCCAATAATGTAAAGTTCCGCAAGCAGAGCGTGTAAAAAAGATTTTTTTGTCATAGTACCGTATATAACTTCGTAAAAAAGATAAAAGTGTGATGCGTGAGTTTTAGATTAGCCGCACAGTAATAAATCTTTTTTTCCATGCTTGTTTAAAATCATTTACCGAAACGCTCTCACCTCCGCGACCGCTTGAAGGGTCATTATAATACACCCTATCTCCATCTATGCCGTTTACGACAATAAGGTGCGGTATCGGGTTGCCAGGTTCAATTTTGTAATACACAGATGCGATAACTGGTCCCTCGCTCAAACTTGCTTCAAGTTTTAGAAACGCAGCATCTATATTCAAAAGCGAAAAATCGTACGCTCCACCCGAGAGTCCATATTTTTCTGCAAGCAACACAAGTCCTCCATGCGACCATCCCGCGCCATTAATATATGCACCGGAGGCAATACCTTCTTGGAGCAGTGTGTCAACTGAAACACCACCTGGTTTATAAAACTCAATAAGCATCGCTAAATCTGCTATACCACATCCAAGTTTTTGCCACTCCGGAGCACTGATATCATGAAACTGCGAATAAAAAGGAACATTGGGAATGTTCTTGGGGATTCCTAATACGGCTTCTTTTTCAAGGGCTTGCATAGGTGTAAAAACAGCCGCTGGAGCGATCATTTGAAGGTCTTTGATCTCAGCCCCCGAAACGTTAAAAATAGCCCCAGAAGCGCTTAAAATAAGGCCTAAAAGCAGTGTAATGTATGTCATGAACCAGTAGAATGTACACTAATAAGGCTCATTTCGCAAGAATCTAATTTTGAACAACAACCAACGTTCCAACATCAGCCCATTTGTATAATTTTTCGGCTTGCGCGGGGGGCAGGTTGACGCAGCCATTTGAAGAAGGTTTGCCAAAATTTTCATGCCAATATGTTCCGTGAATGACGGCGCCTTGACTGGTAAAATACAAATTCCATGGAACGCCGGGTAAATCATAAAATTTTTCAGTAATACTCGGTATCGGCCCTTGCATGTAACGGCTCGGGGTCTTTTTAAAAATAGTAAACGTGCCTTTCGGAGTAGGCGTCAACTCAAGACCTGTGGAAATTTTCTCTTGCATAAATAATTCATCTCCATCATACGCAGAGAGCATCTGGAGAGAACGGTCAACGACAATCCGTTTGTTTGAGCCGCCCACTATTCTCTCTATCAATTTGCGCTCTCCTTCGTCATAGAGTATGCGCACATAATCCGCGGCAACATAAAAATCTCCCTTGACCCTTTCCGGGTACCGAAGCCATTCATCAAAAACAATTTTGTACCACGTGAATCCCTCTCGCTCTACCTTTCCACCAACTTTAAGCACCACGCCTTTTCGTAATTTTGTAATTGCGGGAAACTCTGCTCCAGGGCCAGAGCGCGCGTTAAGACACTCTCCGACAAAATTTGGTCCGCAGCTATCGGTTACCTCTACATATTCAAAAAGCACCTTTTGTATAGGAAGAATGGAGTTCGTGAGCTCTTCTCCCTTTGGTGTTACGATCACCGCTTCCTCTGATTTAAGATATTCGCCGACAACAGAAACTTTCTCCTTTTTTTGCTGAAATGGCCCAATATCAAAGAGCGCGAGCGCAAGCACGGCTAAAAGTAAAAGGAGTGCTTTCCAAAAATTTCCCACCACTCGTTCATGATGTTCAATCGGTATGTGCATGTATATTTAAGTATACCGCGCTTTTTTAAAAATCATTGCTTAAACAATACTTAATAGTGATTATCTGCGGGCTCTTTTAGTACGATATCCCCCAAATCTGCGGGGTTTAAAGCGTCCTCCGCCTCCTCTAGAGTGGTGCGAAAAACGAGAGGGCGAGAGTCGAAATTCACGTGGTTCATATTGCAGAGTAACTTGCGGAAGTTCCGCGGGAAGTTGTGAAACAGAGAGCCGTTTTCCCGTGAGCCGCTCTATCGCACGGATTTCCCGCTCATCTCCCGGCATCGCGAATGTGATGGCCCTTCCTCCTGCTCCCGCGCGCGCGGTACGGCCTATGCGGTGCACGTAGTCATGGGATGTAGACGGCAAATCATAATTTATAACCGTTTCAATGCCAACGACATCAATACCGCGAGAAGCAATATCTGTTGCGATAAGAACGCGATACTTCCCCGACTTAAAACCCTGAAGCGCCTCCCGTCGTTGACCGAGAGACCTGTTTGAATGAATTTCCGCGGCAAGAACCCCCAAGGTGCGAAGATGCCGAGTTACTTTTTTTGCACCGTGTTTTGTTCTTGTAAAAACAAGTGTTGACCCATGGTAGTCTTCCAATAATTTAGCAAGAAGGCGTATTTTCTGTTCTTTTCCCACAATAAAAAGTTCTTGAATAATATTTTCCGCAGTCGTCCCCGGCCGCGCAATCTCCACCCGAACAGGTAATTTCATATAGGCAGACGCTAGCTTCATAATTTCAGGCGGCATAGTCGCGGAGAAAAGCATCGTCTGCCGTTCTTTTGGAATTGTTTCAAAAATTTTCCGAATCTGCGGCAGAAATCCCATGTCAAGCATGCGGTCTGCTTCGTCAAGCACAACTATTTTAACCGTATTGAGCCGCACATTCTTTTGATTGAGGTGGTCAATAAGACGCCCGGGTGTCGCGATAATAATATGCGGATTTTTGGAGAGCGCGCGCACCTGCGCGCCGATGGAAAGCCCACCGATTAAAACCGCCGTTCGGAGCTGAAGACCTCTTCCGATATGTCCAAGCATTTCATCAACCTGGAGTGCCAACTCTCTCGTAGGAAGCACCACAAGTCCTTGACCTTTTACCTGCGCAAGCCGTTGAATCATTGGCAGACCGAAGGCAAGTGTTTTACCTGTTCCTGTTTGCGCGATGCCCGCAATATCTTTCCCTGTAATAGCCACAGGAATTGCCTGCGCCTGTATGGGAGTAGGCGTTTTAAATTGGAGAGACTCTACTATTTGAAGCAGTGCCGGAGCAAGGCCTAGGCCATGAAAGCCCGCCGCGCCTTCTTTGTTGGAATGAGGCATATTTTAGTCCTTTGAGTATAGTACACTTGTGCCGCAAAAGCAAAGAAAAAAACCGCCCGACGTATATCGAAACGGTTGTTGTTTACATTACGCGTGAGTAAGTTTCTGAAGATTCCGCTCGGCTTCCGCTTTCTTTTCCTCTGCCTTTTGAATTGCAACAAGCCGTGCTCGTTCTTTTGTTCGTACCTTGTGCTCTACAAGCAAAAGAGCTTCTGGAGAGCCGATGAAACATGCTTCTTCTACGCTCTTAACGAGACGGTGTGCTGAAACGGGATGTTTGTAATCTTTAAGTTCATTTTGAAGCGCAAGTTCTTTCAATTTTTCTAAAGACTTTTTATCAAGCATGAAGATCCATTTTCGCAATGTATTCAGTTCTCCTAAAGCAGACAAAATTCCAATACTCCATGGTTTGGCATATCCAATAATTGCATCGTCTTCTTCTGATTCCCAGATAAAATGAATGAATTTGCGAAGGAATTGTATTACTTGCTTTTCTTGGTGTGACCTTCTCCCCTCTTCTTTCACTGGTAAATTTCGTATGACAATATGATCAAAATTTTTTTCCGTTCTAAAAAATTTCTGAACAGCAACAAAAAGATTCGGTGAGTCAGAGGGCTTGAGCCATTCGTTCCACTTTTCTTCAAAATGTTCATACCACGGGCCCTGCTCATCTAGTTTAAAGAAGTGATCAACGAGCTCGTAAAACGCCTTACGCGCAACAAACTGACGCAACTCATGCTCTCCAATGGAGTTACGATTGGAACGATTTCCGTGAACATTATAATATTTTAATTCATCAAGACTTTTCCCTTGGGGGCGAAACAAGAAAGCATCTTCCCAGCCATCAGCAATTGTCAAATAAAATTGAATTCTATCGTGAGAGGAATATTCAGGCTCGCTGTAGTCACATTTATGTAAAGGAACATCAAATCCCACATGAAGAAGTCCGAGCATTTCATCAAATACATTCGTGGTATTCCAGCGCTGCAACCATTCATGCCAATTCATAATTGGTCGAATTTCTCGAAAAATAAGAGGTGTAAGTGACTCTATGACGATCTTTGTCGTGGTGGTCATGCGGTAGCCTCCGTCTTTGGGTTATGCCCTGTACTGTGACAGGACTGGGGTACTCCCACAATCACCTTACTTTATCTGTTTCTCATAAGTCAAGTATTTTTCTATTGCTTAAATTCAAATCCAAATATGCCGAACTTTTGTATTTTTTCAGTGTATCCTGGATATGACACGTACATTTTTTTCATTTCTTCCACAGATTCTACATGAGGCATTATTTTTTTAAATGGAATTTCTTTTACCATCGCCTCTATGCTCGGCCAATGATATTTTTTGTTCACTATTTTTGAAAACGAATCCTCCCCGCATACAAACTTTATTCTATCCCCTATGGCAATCGACTGATACTTAACCGTTGCCGCCCTCGTTTCTATTTCTTTAGCCCCGCTTTTAAGTTCCTCAAAGCGTGCTTTATCAACTTTTCTAAATCTAAAAATCAATATTGTCATTATTTCAGTATAACAAAACCGCCAATGTATTGGCGGTTATTTCACTATTTAACAGCAGATTTTTAATATTTTTTAATATCTTCTATGAGCGCGGTCACGTCATCTTCAGTCGTATCAAATGAGGCCATGAAACGGCACAAGCCCTTACTGTCCCAATCATAGAAAAACCATTTTCCATGCAACGCACGTAGCTTATATTCGCCAAAACGAACAAAAACAGAATTCGCCTCTACCGGATATTCGGGAACATATCCAGTCTCTTCGCGCAACGTGCGAGCAAGAAGCGCAGCCATTTCATTTGCATGAAGCGCGTTCTTTCTCCACAACTCATTGGAGAGCAGGGCATCAAACTGTGCCGCAATGAATCGTGTTTTTGAAACGGTCTGCATCCCCTGTTTCTGAATATATTTAAATTTTTCCGCGAGTTCATGTTCAAAAAATATCACCGATTCGGCAAGCATCGCACCATTTTTTGTTCCACCGAAAGAAAGTACGTCAACGCCTGAATCTCTTGCAAGTGATAATTTTTCGTTTAAACTGACAACCGCGTTTGCAAAACGAGCCCCATCAATGTGGAAAAGCATTTTATGTTTGTGCGCGAAATCAGCAAGCGCGCATAATTCTTTACGAGTATAAACCGTTTCAAATTCAGTCGGTTGCGCGACAGAAATAACTTTTGGCTGCGGATGATGTTTGTCGCCAAAACCGCAGACATGCGGCTCAATGAGCGGAACAGTTAATTTTCCGTTTTCACCATCAATTTGAATCATGGTACAACCGGTAAACTTGCTCGGGGCACCGCATTCATCCACGTGTAAATGCGAGGTGCGCGCGCAGATAATAGAGTTCCATGATTGTGTACATGCTGATAGCGCAAGCACATTTGCGGCGGTTCCGGTAGTTACAAAAAAGGTTTCTGCAGTAAGACCAAAATTATCTTTAAACTTCCGCCACACAGACTCGGTATATGGGTCATCACCGTATGCTGGAGTATGACCACAGTCTGCTTTTATAATCGCCTCTAAAACTGCAGGATGAATGCCGGAGTTATTATCGCTTCCGAATCCTCGCTCTTGCATTTGTTATATTCCACAATGACAATTCTATTAGCATTTCTAGCATACAGAAATAAGTTGTCAAAATTCTTTTTATATATATGATTTTCATATATTTCGTCTTCGCTCGGACGAAGTGAGCATACGTGCTCACTTCGCTCCTCGCTAGCCGAAATAAAACAACCCCTCACTCTTTTAGAGCAAGGGGTTATTTTACATAAAAATGTTCTTGAGTTTATTCTGCCACTGCTTCATCTGCCGCTCCGTTATCCATCGCTCCATCATCCGCTGCCATTCCTGCATCTCCCGCTACTGCCGCTCCCTGCTCTACGGTTGCATCAGCCGGAACGACATCTGCCGTGCCGTTTCCTTTCAAGAAATACCATCCTCCCGCAATAACAACCACCGCGACGACAACCCAGATAAGTATTTTGTTGTCCATACAAATGCGTTAAAATTAACTATTAATAAGTTTGAAAAAAGTATACACGACCCTTAACAATTTGCAACTCTTTTCAGAAAGATTTTCCTAAAAGCATTTTACACTATTTTACTGGAATAACAAAAATGGCGATAAGATACGCGACTAATCCTGGCACAAGACCCGTGAATATAACAATAAGAAGCCAAATAACCCTCAAAATGACTGGGTCAACGGCTAAATATTCACCGAGACCACCACAAATACCCGCGAACACCTTATTTGTTCTGCTTCTGTACAAATGTTTCATGGATTTTTTATTCACCCTTTTGTTCGCTTTTTCGTGCCTTACCCGTCTTTCTCGCGAGCTGCTCACTCTGTTTTCTGTATGAAAACAGAAACACGATGAGTAACAGCACAAATAAAATATGGAGCCCGTATTCGCTCAAAAATGGATATCCGGGAATATACAATTCATAAACCCTCACAAGCAAAACTAAAACAAACAACGCGATAAATGTCCTATACATATTGTTTGCCTCCGTGTAGATGTTGATTTTCTCATCTGTTCTCGCGAGCGTGACAAGCTTATCTCCATCAAATGATTTTACAAATGAAATGTCTTTAAGAATCGGCTCAATAACGAGGGAGCCAAATCTGCTTACCACGAGTCCGGCAAAATAATACACAAAAATGCCGATAATAATGTCTGGATGGATGAGCGAATATGAAGTAAATTTTTCAAGCGCGACAACAAACAAAACCCCCGGAAGCAGGTAATTAAAAAGATTATACGAAGTTATTTTGTTTAGAAGGTCTTTCATCCCGTTTATTATAGCATTAATCAAATCGTCTACGAGAGTTCCGTTATCCCCTTAACAACATTCCAATCCGCCAGCTGGCGGATTGGAATGTTGTATGGTTAAAAAATCGCTTTTCCGTCGTAATCAATTTTTTGCAAACTCCGCGCCGAAACTGTGAATCTTTACAGACTTTTTCCATTTAAAATTCTTGTCTATTTTCAATCCCGTTGGTTTTTTAACGACAAAGAATTTTTTCTGAAAAAAATTGAGGCTGTGAGCCAATTGTTGAATTTCAGGCTTGGTGTGCATAAAACCAGTGAGTTTTATTTTGCCTAAATTATACTGAACTGTTTGCCCAATTAAGTTTTTGTTTTTAATTTCATAATAATCAGAAGCCACAAAAAGAGACCCTCGGGGTTTAAGGATCCGATAAAATTCTTTAAATACTGTATGCAAATCTGAAACCTGTGGAAGAGAATAGATAGAGAGAATGATGTCAATTGAATTGGCAGGCAGTTTTGTTTTTGTAAAATCTCCCTTTTTAACTTCTAAATTAGTGAGATTGAACATTTTCTTCCTTTTTTTAGCCAGATTAAGCATAAAATCACTTATATCCATACAAATTACCCTTTTTGCACCTCGCTGTAAGGCAAGGTGGGAAAAATATCCAGAGCCCCCTCCTGCATCAAATATAGTTTTGCCCGACAAATTTTTAGGAAGAAATTTTAAAAGCTTATCTAAAACTTCACTGTCAATCTTTCCTTCATCTCTAATTTTCTCATGCGCTCTGCCAATCCTGTTATAAAGTTTTCTGGCGAGTTTTGTAGCTTCTGCTTGAGTAATTTTCATAATTTAATTTTTATGCGGAGATTTTTTTATACAGCCATTACTAATACGCTGTCGTAAGAGTGCGGTGGTATGGCTTATCGTTGGGATTTTTTGTTTGTCCCATGAGCCATAGGTGGTCGTTGATGCCGATTGAAGGAGTCTGCTTGCCGTTTTTACCGAGCTCCGTTTTCATTTTCTCTACTGCCCAAATGGTGTTTGCCCTAATCTCAACCTCCTCCGAACTGCCATGTGGAATTTGGACAAACGTATCTATTTTTTTCTCAAGTTCTGTCGCATACGTCAGTATCCCCAGCTTTCTTAAAGATTGTGGCAGTTTATAATCCGCGCACGCGGTAAACTCTTCCAAATGACTTAAATCGCCGAACCCCTCAGCGCCAAAAGTTTGGTATATATCTTCAACTAAAAGCTGCGCTCGTTTATAAAAATACACTTTTTTACCTTCATATAAAGAGACGTCTTCAAACGAGGGGAAATTAGTAATAATAAGGCCAAGTAGTTTTGTAGCATTTCCCTTTGCCGCCTGAACAAATTTTACGAAATTGCCATCGTATTTTTCTAAAAGGATGGATGCGACTTCTTTTGTTATTTTCCATCTTTCCTCAAGAAGCGGTATCTCAGCATTCCCCCGAAGTATTTTTTGATACTCTTCTTTACTGATTGCGGAACGATACTCTATATCTAAAATAGGCACCCCCTCCTCAATCGCTCGCATTATCGCGGCAATCATACCCCAAGACCCGTCATATCGTTCCCCCTTCCACTCAAGCGTCCATTTTGGATCGCCCCAATAGCAAAAACTTGTTGAATTAAAAACAAGGAGCAGATTCAGCTTATCAATATCTTTAAGGTGTGAGAATGCGATTGGTGACCCGCTCAACCAATGCGGAAGATTTCCATGCTGAAATGTCTTACAAAACGTAGCGATGTTCTCATTATTTATTTTGACGCTTTTTGAACTATCAACTACAAAACGAGTTGTTTCCAAGATTTTATTCATAACCACAGTATATCAAATTAGAAAATTTTTATTGGGTATGCAGAAATTGTTTACTAAACTCCGCGCGGATTGCGTCGCGAATGGCAAACAGTTTTTCTTCAGGAAGTTTCAGGTCGGGTTTTATTGGATAATTTTTCCCCCACTGCTCATCTACAAATGTAATGCCAAGATATGTCCGAGGAGATTTATATCGCGGAATAAAATGCATGTGCCCGTGTCCTTTGTGTTCACGAAACATGTTTCCGAGCCACGCGTAATTCATGTGGTCAGGTTGCCAGAGATTTCCAAGAACTTTTTCATACTCTTCGGCAATTCTTTTGAGCTCGTTTAATTCTTGAGGAGTTAATTGAGAAAACCTCTGCATTTCGCCAGGTCGAGAAAGCCACGCGTACGCGCGCCCCAAATAATACTGGTCGTCATGAAGAAAGAGCGTGAAGTGCTCATACTTCTTCAACACAAACGGCTCATACTGCGGCAAATAGGTCATGATTTAGTTTTTATCTTTGCGCTTCATTAGAGTTGGGGTTGAATCAGTGGTTCCAATAAAATAATAAATTGGTGTCAGGTACTTTTTATTTTTTCTTAATTCAAAAATACTGTTTTTTAATGTTTATTTTATCCATTCACTAAATAAACTATCTCAAATACCAATTTCAATTTTCCACTCCATTGGAATCAGGGTTAAGTTTATAGGATATTTAAAATCTGTAGATTGTTTCCAATCCGTAAGCTTTAATTTGAGTTCTTTGATAAGTTTGTCAGCATCTTTAATTTTCTGCGCGGACATTCTTACAAATATTTCCACAGGAGCAATTTTAACTTTTATATGAGCTGAATTGGTATATGTAAAAACATCTTCTATCCCCGTAACCTCGGAAACAATATCCCGAACAGCTTTTGATAGAGCTTGTATATCCCCTTCGGAGATCTGCTCATTGTCATATTCAATATTAATCATTGGCATAATATGTGTATTAAAATTCTTATAAATTAATTCTCAAATACTGCTTCTATATTATTTCTTTGATTTAAAAAGTTGTTTATTAAATTCTTCACGACCCATTGTGTTTAAAAATTTTATTTTTTCTTTTTCACTTTCAAAATCTCCTTCTTCTCCCCAGCTAATTCCCAGAAGAATAATGAGTTTTAATGCATCAAAAATATGCAGCCGTTCTTCTGTGTCAAGCACACGATATTTTATATACTCCTCTATGATAAAAGCGGCTTCATATTCCTTAAACCCCCTCTTTGGAGGGAATGCCCACCAATATATAAGTCCTGCGACATCATAGATAAGGTAAAAATAAAAACTCATATCAAAATCAAGAACGGCAACAATATCTTTACCTTTAAACAAAAAGTTGCTGTAATTTAAATCGGCGTGACAAATACCTTTCGGCATACTATTCGGCAACTGTATATCTTCCAATTCATTTTTAAGCCATTGTTCGCGCTTCGGTAAACTTTCTGTTCGATTCTGTTTGCAATATATTCTCAAACAATAATCAGCATCAAATGGCTCTCTGTCTTTAAAAAATTCAAGTTCATTATTTTTAGTGATGTTGTGCAGTTGTGCTATTAGTTTTATAACTTCAGCAATTTCTGTTTTGTTAAACGCGTCATTTGGATTTTGGCCGTGCGTGCCTTCAATAAATGCCGTAATCATGTACGGCTTTTCTTTATATATTCCAAAAAAATCTCCAGTGCGATTTTTGATTATAGAAAGAACCGGGTAGTTGCTATCTTGCAAAAAATTAATCAGTTGCACTTCAAATGCAACGTGTTTTTTTGTTCTGTTTTCGTAGTATCGTAAAACAAATTTTCCTTCGGTGGTTTTTAGAAGAACAGTTGTCTGTCCTGCCCCGCTCCCAAATGTTTCATAGCCGCAATATTCTCCCACGTCATAGTTTGACAGAATTTCAAGAAAATCATTTTCATTTATGGTAGTTTGTACAGGCATAGAAATCGCTGTCAGATACTTTTTTATTAATTCCCAAATACTGCTTCTATATTATTTCCCTTACTGACATTCCAACATTCTCAAGAATGTTGGAATGTTGTTATGTTATTTTTCCTCTTTGGAAAAAATTTATGAGGGTTTTATTGGCAAATTTTTTAACATCCTCCGGGGGAGGTTCATAATAAGAAACTTCTACTCTTCCATTTCTAAAATAAACATAGCCTTGCAATAATATATCACTGAGCTCAATGCCCATTGCGTGGCGTACAAGCGCATGTCCTTCGTGAGAAAGATATAACTTAAAATTTTTTGTTCCTACAAGCGTAATATCATTTCCGTTTGAAAATCTTTCTTGAACGATTTTCCTGGAAGACCCGACCCCGAATTTAATTTCAAATTCCGGAACATATTCTTTGCTTTCAAAATTTTTTTCCATTACTTTGAGAATATATTAAAAAAATTATTTATGCAAAATGTTAAATTCCTCTCAATGAAAAAAGGGGCTCACATGTTTTAAATAGTTGACAAATAAACTATAATATATTATAAATTAATTTAGAGGTTCAAAACTACTTCAAGGTGCGGCATATGCGGTGGTTTGATGTCATCGGACTCATTCTCACTATTTCGGCATTCTTCAGTTTCTTGAATTATAAGTTCTTTAAACTACCCAAAACCGTGGGGCTCATGATTATCTCTCTCGGTTCCGCATTCTGTCTTATGGGACTTGAAATGATGGGAATTGGTTCAACCGTAAAATTAGCAGAAGCTCTGCACTCCATTAACTTTAGTGAAACACTACTACAAGGAGTCTTATGTTTCCTGCTATTCGCCGGAGCCCTTCATATTGATATTGGAGATTTTCTTGAACAAAAATGGTCAATTGGTTTTCTCGCCTCTCTGGGTGTTGTCATATCCGCATTCATTATTGGAGTAGGCGCGTATGTATTGTTTCCGTTATTTGGATTTACACTACCCTTTTTGGTCTGCTTCCTTTTCGGAGCGCTCATTTCTCCAACTGACCCAGTCGCGACTCTCGCCATTCTCAAAAACTCAAAAGCCCCAACAAGTATTAAAATGAAAATCGCGGGAGAATCGCTTTTAAATGATGGCATGGCAGTTGTGTTGTTCGTGGTGGCGCTTACTCTTCTCAATAATGAAAAAAGCGTATCTTCAATGGATGTCGTAGTGATGTTTGTGCAAGAAGTACTCGGGGGTATCGCGTATGGACTTGCTATTGGCTATATTGCCTACGAACTTATTCGGCGCGTTGATGACTATAATGTGGAAATATTACTCTCGCTTTCTCTCGTGACGGGGGGCTATGCGCTCGCTTCAGTGCTTCATGTTTCAGGACCCCTTGCAATGGCAGTTGCCGGACTCTTTATAGGAAACCATGCCCGAAAATATGGAATGTCCGAAAAAACTCGCAAACATCTTGATATTTTCTGGAATGTCATTGACGATGTTCTCAATGTAATATTGTTTGTCCTTGTTGGACTTGAGGCGCTACTCATCAACGTAGAGCATGAGTACGCGCTCGCGGGACTTTTTATAATTCCACTCGTACTCTGTGCGCGCTTTATAAGTGTCTCGGCGGGAGCTGTACTTTTGCGGCCGCTCAAGCCCTTTAGCCCAAATTCTATCCCCTTGCTAACCTGGGGAGGACTACGCGGCGGCATTTCATTTGCTTTAGCGCTTTCCTTGCCATATGGGGAAGGACGAGACGCGCTCATTCTTATTACATATATGGTTGTCGTGTTTTCCGTTATTGCGCAAGGGCTCACTATGAATAAAATTTTTGCCTACCTTGAAGGCAAAAATAGTGTGTCGTAAAATTTACAAACACAAAGCCCGCTTTTGAGCGGGTTTTTTTGTTTTACCTAACTACGGACCGACTAATCTTTGTTCTCAATTCCGTCTATGTTTAACTCGCTCATTTTCCGTGAGATGTTGTTTACGAAGCCTAACGGATGCAGGTGTTACTTCAAGAAATTCATCTTCCGTCATCACCTCAAGCCCGCGTTCAATCGTAAGCGTGTAGGGCGGAGTAAGAACTATCGCTTCATCTGCGGCTTTTGAACGAACGTTGCTAAATGCTTTTCCTTTTGTCGGGTTCACCATCATCTCCTCACCTTTTGCGGTATTCCCAATAACCATTCCTTCGTACACCCCCGTACCGGGACCAATGTAAAGCACTCCACGCTCCTGCAAATACCATAATGCGTAGCCGAGCGCCTTGCCTGTTGCCATTGAAATCATGGAGCCCACGACTCGTTTTTGAATTTCTCCGGCATGTTTTCTAAAGCCCACAACACGTGAAGAAAGAATGCCTTCTCCCTTCGTGTCAATAACAAACTGACTTCTGTATCCCAAAAGCCCGCGAGTCGGCCCTTCAAAGAAAATCCGCACCGAAACACCCTCTTGTGTCTGTGACATATTGGTGAGTACAAAGCCACGCTTCCCCAGCCGCTCAATAATAATTCCCTGATATTCCTGCGGCGTGTCCACAATAACTTCTTCAAACGGTTCAAGCAGCACGCCGTTTTCTTCTTTCGTAATGACGCGCGGCTGTGAAACTTGTACCTCGTACCCCGCGCGGCGCATATTTTCAAGAAGAATCGCGATGTGGAGTTCTCCCCTACCTGAAACACGGAAATACTCCGTGGATGAGAAATCAACACGAAGTCCCACATTGACTTCAATCTCACGCTTTAGATATTCACGAAGCTGGCGCGAAGTGACATATTTCCCCTCCTTTCCCGCAAATGGCGAGTTGTTTACTAAAAAAGAAAGTTCTATGGTCGGCTCGTCAACAGCAATTGCAGGAAGCGGCGGAGAGCCTTCGTTGTCGGTAACCGTCTCTCCAATGTAAATATCAGGAAGCCCGGCAATAAGCGCGATGTCTCCCGCGCCGATTAGAGGAGCCTCAACTTTTTGAATTCCGTTAAAACTAAAGATTTTTGTTATTTTTCCCGTTCGCGTTTCTCCCTGACCAGGTAGGCTCTCTCCGATCAATCCGCGCGGCTTTTTTATAAACACATTCATATTCGGCTTCACGGTACCTTCATAAATTCGCGCGACGGCAAGCCGTCCTAAAAAATTATCGTATCCAAGATTAAACGGCTGAAAGAGGAGCGGTTTTTCACGAAGTACCTGTGATGAAGCTGGGGGTATGTGAGAGAGAATCGTATCTAAAAGCGGAGAAAGATCTTTTGACTCGTCTTCAAGTTTTAATTTTGCGATACCCTGCTTTCCGATAGCATATACAATCGGAAAATGCGCCTGCGTATCGGAAGCGCCCAGTTCAAGAAACAAATCAAGTACTTGCTCTTCGGTGCGATGCGGGTCTGCCGCGGGCCGGTCAATTTTATTAATGACCACAATCGGCCGTAATCCAAGCTCAAGAGATTTTTTAAGAACAAACCTTGTCTGCGGCATCGGCCCCTCCTGCGCGTCAACAACAAGAAGCACCGAGTCAATGGAGCGCAACACGCGTTCAACCTCAGAGCCAAAGTCGGCATGTCCCGGTGTATCCACAATATTTATTTTTGTTCCTTTATACATGAGTGAGGCATTTTTCGCGTATATAGTAATGCCACGCTCAAGCTCAAGCGTGTTTGAGTCCATTGACGCACCCTCTTTCTCTGCGCCCGTCTCCCGCAGGAGAGCGTCAGTTAAAGTGGTTTTCCCATGGTCAACGTGAGCAATAATCGCGATATTACGTATTTCAGTGGGTTTCATATTATGGTTTTGTTTACCGCTTCTCGCCCCGTAGTAAGCTTTGCTTTACTACTGGGGTGGTCAACGTGGGCAATGATAGCGATATTTCTAATTTCCATAATAAAAAAGGCTGCAAAGCCAGAAGAGTGTATAGAGTAAGAATAACACGAAATTATCCAAAACAAATTTTGAGGAATGGGAAATGGTCTCTTGTCTAATTAAGACAAACACCGTCAGAACAAACAAGGAACACAAAAAAGAAGAAGGTAAACAAAATTGGTATGAGCGGGAACATCACAAAGTGTTTAGCGCGAGCGTAATTTTGCTTATGGTAAAACCAGATTGATGAAATTACCGAAATAAAAACAATAATAGGATATGACCATATAATAATTACCACTATAAAAACGAGTACATCCCATATCGGACCAGCAGAACTGTCTCCCAGAAATCCTGCAAGAAGAGCAACAATAAACCATGGAGCTAGCGATGCAACCCAGATTAAATTTAGAATGATCAAGATTATTTTTGGATTCATGTAAATTTAATATAACATATTCAAATGTGAACGCGCAAAGTTTATTTTTTCGCTTGTATTTTATTGAGAATTTTTTTTACTTTTTCTAAGCTCTCCCAGTCGTATACGGAGATGGGTGTAACATGTTTATTAAGTTTCTTGAGCGTGAAAACTTTTTTCTTTACATCAGCAGCCGACACCATGTCACTTTTGCTTAAAAATACATATTCGGGTTTTTTCACAAGCTCTCCGCTATACGTCTTAAGTTCTTTTTTAATTACTCTGTAATCTTTTACCGGAGTCTTTGATTCCGCGGATATAAGGTGAAAAAGAATTTTTGTACGCTCAACATGACGCAAAAATTTCATGCCCAAGCCCTTGCCGGAAGAAGCGCCTTCAATAAGTCCGGGAATGTCGGCGATAATAAGTTCATAATACACTCCAAGGTTCGGCTCAAGCGTGGTAAACGCGTAATTCGCCACCTTACTTTTTGCTTTGGTAAGTTCATTAAGTAAGCTTGATTTTCCGGCATTTGGCAGTCCGATTAATCCCACGTCGGCAATAAGTTTTAAATTGAGACGCACCGTGAAATGCTCTCCAAGTAACCCTTCTTGAAATTGCCGCGGGCTCGTGTTTTTTGATGAACGAAAGAGGAAATTCCCTTTTCCCCCATGCCCGCCTTTTGCGACGAGAATTTTTTCACCGACTTTAAGCAATTCCCAAACTTCATTTGTCTCAACCTTTGTGATAACTGTCCCTACGGGTATTTTTAATATAAGATCATCGCCATCGGCTCCGTCGTTGCATTGCGCCTTGCCATTCTCTCCTCCTTCTGCTTTTTGGTCTTTTTCATATCTAAATTGATCAAGCGAACCAAGATCAGAAACGCCTTCAAAATAGACACTGCCGCCAGCGCCCCCGGAGCCACCAGTCGGCCCCAGACTCATTGCCTGCTTATTAAAAGCAACGGCTCCCCTGCCGCCGTTTCCCGCAGAGACTTTTATGGTTACATCGTCAATTAACATGAAAAATTATTATTTGTTAAAAACATTCCAACATTCTATAGAATATTGGAATGTTTTTTGCCAATTTGTTAAAGTTAACAATTTAGATTTTTTATACACTACTCGTCACAAGCCAAGCCGTTCTGATCTTTATCTAAATAAAAAATATCGGTCCCAAGCACCTCTACTTTTCCAGTATAATTTGGTCCGTCTCCACCGCTTCCGTCGCAATCATAATCACCAATGTCGTCTAGGAGACAGCCGGAGTAATTAGGGTTGCATAGGCGCACTCCGCCAGAATTTGTTGAGCTCTGCGAAGAGCGTCGCGGAAGCAAAATTCTCTCATCTTGGACCGGTTTAACGGTATTTGACTGCTCCTCCTGCGGGAGTTCAGGCGGCTTGCTTAAAATCACCATAATAGCGAACAACATACCGGCAAGGCCTAAACTAAATAAAATTATGAGAACTTGATTTTTAAACATAAAAGTATACGTATATAGTACCCCAAATCACATTATTTCTATAATAAGTTTCCACAGCATCCTCAAAATATTGCCTTATGTATTTTATGTAACCTCTTCTCTCGCGGCAATTTCTGCCTGTAATTCATTAATTTCAATCCGAAGCTCTTGTATTCGCTCTTCGTTGCCTTTCGACTCTTCTTCCAATGTTTTAAGCTCTGTCAATCTCTCTTCCAGCATTTCTTTAAGCGCAGGAATTTGCCCTATCATTGCTTCAAAATCCTCCGGGGACATTTCCGGAGTTGGCTCTGTTTCTTGTTTTGAACTAAAAGATATTCCTTCGCGTGACATATTTTTTAAAATTATTTTATTCCTGCTCAAAACTGCCGGCCAGGGACTCGAACCCCAATACCCGCCTCCAAAGGGCGGTGTCCTACCATTAGACGAGCCGGCAATAAGATTGTCGATATTTAACTCTTTTTTCCTCTGCTTCCTTGCGTATATTTTTTAAATATAGGGTCAGTTTCAAGGAGCTCTTCAACTTTAAGTCGTAATCCGAATGCGCGTGCAACATCCTGGGGACTCATGTTTCCATGACGAACCCGCTCAATTATTTTTATCAATTCTTCCGGTGTATATTTTTTTTGACTTTCCTCTACTACTACGCCTATATTGTTTATAACTTCATACAACGCGTCAAACGAAACCGCTTTCTCAACGGCTTCATCTTTTTCAATATCTGGACCCTCTATAAAATCCTCAAGTGACATATAAAAGCACTTCGTCTTATATAAGCTCCTCGGCTCAGAAATGAAAAATCTGATGAATTTTTCATTTCTCTCACTCTACGTCGCTTATAAATAGAGAATACATTTAATTATCCTTAAAATACACCAAAAATCAAGGAATACTTATCGTATAGAAAATCCCCACATCTATGTATAAGATGCGGGGACAAAAAATTAATCAATATGAGAATGAAACACCTCTCTGAATTTAGATAGCTTTCTCCTAGTGGCCGCGACTTGTGCTGCGGGAAGATATCTGTTCGCTAATCTCATAAGCTCATCTTCCGTAGAGCTAGACTGGCCTGCAGTATCATTGCAATAATTGTCTACTAACGCGTGTACTTCTTCGGGCAATAAACCTCTCCTCAAATACACGTGAGCAACATCCTCAATACACCCGATGAAACCACTTTTTGCAAGCTCCGCAACAACTTTTTCAACAACAGAACGAGAAGCTCCATACTCTAAGAAGTAAGAAGCTTGACCGTGCGCTTCATGATTCAGTCTTGATTGCTTATACAATTCCAAACACTTCATAACCACCGCATCAACAACTGTAGTCGAAACCTTCCTGTAAGCAAGAATGCTATGAATAGCGGCATAGTTCGGTCCAGAAATAGGATCTTCTCTTTTTGATCTTTCGTCATCAAAGAGTATTTTGATAATCTCCAAAATTATTTTTTCCTCTTTTCTAGAAACTGATTTCCTCATTACGCACTCCTTTATTTAGACAAATCTGTTTTCTATATTCATTAATACAAAAAAGAACCCACAAAGTCAATAAAAAACGGGTCTTCCAGAGGAAGACCCGTACTAAAAAGAACTATAAAGAACTATTTATTCGCGTGCCCAGATGGAACCCAATGCTTTTTGAAGTTCCTCCGGCCACTTTTGCGGTTCCAAGGCGTTTACCCAGACCACCGTAGAACGGTGAATATCGGTAATCGCGATTTCAGGAACGGTTCCTGAAACGACCCCTGTTGCGGTACTGCCGCCTTTTTGTTTTTGTGTCACGACCGTCGTCATCCAGAAGAACCGTTCTTTTGAGACGCCGTTTACATCCGGAAGCACCCGAATGTAGGGACGATGTTCAACGGGCGTGTTTTGCGTCCAATCGTAATTTTTCTTTGAATTGCGCACATAGTCGGCAACTGCGCTCACTCCAATCGCGGACTCACCGTGTTTGAAGTGCCGGTACGCATATTGCGGACCAACGCCGTCTGCCGAGACAAAGAAGCTTGTTGAAAGCCCCTGCTTGCCCGTGTCATACGGCTCAAGCGCAAAGTACTGATAGAGTTTCCCCGCCTCCCCTTTCTTCATGTTGAAGTAGAGAGTAAAGGGCTGTTGATTCATGTCGTCGGGCAAGTCAGCGATCCGCAGATCCCCGACACGATTACCCGGCAAGGGTCCCAGAAAACCTTCCTGGAACCGCAAGCTTTTTGCCATGAACCGTGACACCGCATACGGCATCACATTCTGCCCTTTCAGAAACTCATGTTTGCCAATCTCTTCAGGTGGAATCCATTCCCCGCATCCTTTAAGAATGTATGGAATGAAATCAAGCGCCGCTTCCCACGAGTAGTCGTGGTCACTTTGCCTGATTACCTGAACGCCGCCAAATTCCGGCCAAGGAAAGAAGATGCCTTCCCACTTTATGAGTGTGACAACTTGAACCCACTTGCCGGCATCATCTTTCATGAAGAGGATGTTGCCCGGCTCGTAGTTTAAGAATCGCCACAGGCCAAATGAACGGCGTGTGCATGTGGTGGCATTTCGTGAAAACGGAAGCTGCTCACCTGCGGTAAACGAGACACCGTCCCGATGCTTTTTTGAAAGCTCCGGAGAAGCAGATGTCGCAGGCAAATGCACCACTTCCTGAACCTTTCCTAAAAACCGCTGCACAAAGTATGTCGGTGCAATCGCTGAGGTCCATTCATACCGATCTCCCGTACGCACCATGTTCGGCGGCGTTGCCACCTCCGTTTCATTGATGCGTTCGTTTACGAGCGTGTGGACACTGTTTAACGGCAGTATCCGCTCGTAATCAGTAATCGGCAATGTCTGAAGATCAACAATCTTTAAAGTTTCATACCTCCAGTATGAAGTAATGTAATGATTTACCTCCTTACCCAAGACGACGATGGCAACGCCTGCGCCACATGCAAGGAGTGACACGAATGCCCTCCAGCGCGCCGAGCGTTTTCTCACAATCATCCAGGCAAGAGACATGACAATGAGCACCGTAAGCAAGCTTCCGAGATATATTCTTCCGGTAAGCGCAAACGGCTGAACAAAATTGCGTTCTACATACATGCCACCGACAACAAATGCCGACAGAATGAATGTGAGAATAGGACGATTTAGAAAAGCCCTACCCAGTGCACGAATCGGACCAAATATCATATTCCAGGGAGACCATGACGCTTCACGCCATGCCCCCTTTTCCGCTGCGGATATTGTTTCTTTTGCGTCCACCTGCTCACCTTGCGGTTCAAGCGGAGTGTCGTTCATTACAGTCTCCCTCTTTTTGTGAAGTTGGCAATGATTTCCTGCGCACTCGACTCTATCTTTATCTCTGCAGGAGCCAAGGTTGCCTTCAGCGTCTCTGCCGGAATTTCTGGTTTAGACACCACTACAGGAGTTTCCTCTCGGTGTACGCTGAAGACATATTTTTTCCAGAACGAAAGGAGCCGCGATGGAGCTGAAGTGAGAAGCCCTTTTGAGACAGCCACAAGCTCTTCGCCTTTCTCTTCCGCTTCTTTCTTTACCGCGTTTAAGTCAATGTGTTCTGCCCTTTCAGTCGCCGTATCAATTACCTCAAACACCTCTTCTCTTCGCTGAAACAGGCGATAGAAGGGATTTCCAAGGGCAAGTCCGATAAGCATCGCCGGCACCTCAACAAGCCAGAGGATAATTTCTGCCAATAGATTTATATCATGTCCCCAGATCATGTAGATGCTCTGGGCAGTTGAAATCAGAAACGCAATTGTCGCTTTTCGGTGAGTCTTTTGGTTGTACATGAACCCCCGCACGACCTCTGGCGGTATGGGCTCCTTGTGACAAATATCATAGAGCCACCGGTATACATGAATGCCATACGTTCTGTCAAGGAAATACCACGCAACTCCCAAAATCATGTAAAGCACGATGCATGTGAGCGCGTAATTCCATACGTTGAGAACTGCCTGCATGGTCGGTCCCTCCTTTCCTAGGGTTGGAGCATGAGCGGAGTGTAGTTTGCCGCAAGATATCCGGCAACCCACTCACGCTTTGCTTTTCCGAATTTTTTATAACAATTCAGGAAAAAGTTTTTATCGTGGGTGTAAAGCTCAAGAATATTTCTCGGCTCACATCTGGTCAGCAATATCCACAGTACATCCTGCGTTGCTGGATGCAGATGTGATGCCGGCTCAGCAAGAAAGAACGAGAGTTCATCCGAGAGCTCCGGCAGAGTTTTCTTTGCAAGAGCCATCGCGATAAATCTTTCCAGCTCAAAGTACATTTCAGGAATATTTTTCTTATGTTTTCCGACAAGCTGCTTTCGTTGCGTTGACGTAAGATTATCCCAGTCAATATTTTTTTCAAGATCAAGTAGAGAATGCGCCAGCAAAACCTCTTTTTTCCGAATGAGCAAATCCGGCGTTTCCTTATATCGATCGGGTATAGAGATCCACCCCGCGTCCCAGAGGAAACGGAGCAGTCCATAGTCCTTCTCGTAGAGGAAAAACAGAATCGTGCCATCCGGTACCGAAGTCTCGCTATAGAGAGCTTCATCTTCAAGAATAAGTACATCATTTCCATCTGCTCCGCGGAGCACTGCTGCCCCGCCGAAAGCAGTCGTGTAGAAATCCTGAAAGGCGCCAAAGTCTGACATCCGCTCGATAACCACTCGACGCCTTCTCAAATCGCCATGAATCCGTGCGTGTTCGCGGATTTTTTCCTGAACTTCCGAATTCAGACAATTTGTTCCTTCAAAAAAAGCATCAATGAGCTTTTGTTGTTCAATCGCCGCTTTAGAAAGCTCGCCCGCGTCTATTTTGGGCACGATTGAATTCAGAAGGAGAAGATCAGCCGGACTTTCAAAACTTGCAAGCTGGTTGTCAAAATCAATGACAAGTCCGTGTGTTGCGGTAATATCCGCGATCTCGCGAAAATTACCGTCAAATACGGAACGCAACATCCGGCGCATCCATGAGTATGTCGGAAAATATACCGGCTTTTTGAATTGCGCTTGAGATACGATAATCGCCATCGGATTGGCCACATCGTGGCAGAGATAAAAGGTGTTTCCTTTTTCCTCCGCCACTTCAGGGCTCCATCCCGCTCCATCAATATTAATCCGCTTCAGTCTTGTCGGCTCAATGCCCGCAATGCGCAAACATTCGTTATAGCGGTCCACAAGCTCCCTGCTGTCAAGCGGAACAAGTCCCGCATAGAGGAGCTTGTTGCCTATCAACTGTTTCATTCCCTTCCTCCTACGTGTTTTGAGGCTGGTCTCTTATGCACTTCGCCATAGCGAGACGTAGCATCATCTCTTACTTTCATTTGTTTTACGGTATCTTCCACTTCGCGATTATACGACGCGTCAAGGATTGAAACCATGGTATTGAGATATTTGAATGTCTCTTCATAGAGCAACTCATGGAACTTAAGTCCTCCCATGTGTTCTAACATCAATTTCACAATCATATCTTTCTTTGTATCATACGGATGAACAACGAAGCTTTCACGCTTCGTGAGCCATTCTTCCGGAAAATCAAAATCCAGAAGCCGCGAACCGACAGCAACCTGAATGTTGCGTACGTCCCGCGAGGAGAAAAACGGATATTCCTGCTGCAGCTTTACAAAAAGCGCGGCATAGAAATCATGTTCATGCGGATTGTGCTCACTCTTAACCTCATCAATAATGCGAGCCAATTTACGGTCTCGCACGGTTTCGAGCGCTTCAACCGTCCGTTCAACCGTATTTTTGAATTTCTGGCCGGAAAGATATTCGTAATCACCCGGCCATTCTAAGTTAACAATGTTACTCTTATATTTATCATACCCACCTGTCCACAGTCTCATTTGGTCAAGAAAGTCCGCGCGTGTCCGGGCTCCGTCAACATCCATGCGACCCAAAACACGCGAGAGCACGGCTTTATCCACCTGCTCCGGAATGTTCGTGGCGAACATGATGATGACATTGCCTCGATTAATCGCGGAAGCTCCCTCGGTTCTCCGAAGAAAGACCCCGATTATTTCACGCACACCCGATGAAACGCCTTGCATGCTCCTATCCTGAAAACTGTTTTCCGCGTCATCAACCGGCGCGAGCAATAGCTCATGCGAGTTAGAGAGTGGCGCCATCCAGTTTTCCATATTTTCGGCCGAACCGCCCTGAAACGTCGAAACAATAGCGTTCGGGAACGGATGCGGACGAAATGGAATATTAAGCGCATCACAGTAATCTTTTACCATCGTGAGAATCGCCGCGATGAGAAGAGTTTTACCGGTACCCGGAATGCCTTTCATGAGGTAAATCCACGGGAAACCGCCAAGCTCAACCATGGGGTTCATTTTCTTTTCAAAATCATAGGCAATGAGCGCTTGCGCAAGCCGATACGCGTATAGTTTCGCGATGCGGTTGCCCACAATCGTGTTGATATCAACACGTTTAAATTCAACGGCAACATGAGCACCAAAGGCGTCTCCATGGAAGCCATTTACAGAAAACGTCGTTTTCTCAAGACGATAGTTGCGCTCTGTATACTGTTCCGTGTGCTTTAGAGATTGCGATTTACCTTTGATTTCCTCAAGTACTGCCGCAAAGTAAAGCTCGGTCATCTTTCGAAAATCAACACCTGTGAGCACTCCTCCACTTTTTAGGTACGAACCTAAGTGGAAGAGCGTGCATTGCATTGCCGAGAGCTGGCCCGAAAGTGAAATCATCTCGGGCAACCCGCGGAATGAAAGTGCTGATTCGGATATATCCGCTTCCTGAGAACTCTGTTGAAGTTTCCATACGATGAAGTATGAGAGCACGAACGCCGTGATGGCCGCGTGCGTCTCCGACTTATCGCGGAATTCAACTTGCTCCATTTGCGTAGTCAGCTGATTCTTACTGTTTCTTTCACGAAGTGTCTCGAGCCCGGATACTTTCGCATACAAGCTCGCAACATGAAGTGCGATGCACAATCCTGTGCGCATTACGTTAAGCGTCTGATTTACGTGCTCATTCATGAGTTCATCGCCGCCGCCAATGGGGCGTGCGACATCAAGGATTGAAATAGTTTCGTTTCGTGAACTATCCCGTGAAGCTGGTTTCCATCCTATTGGCTTCTGTGGTGATTTTACCTCAAGCTCACTCTGAAGTTCAGCGACACTGCGACGCGGGTCCCATTGAACCGACTTCAGCAGATTTGTCGCTTGCTTTAAGTAATGCGCGAGTTGTTCTCGCGTGACGGGAATTTCAGAAGCGGTGTTAGCCGACATGTTCGACCCTCCTTTCTTCCTGGTCGTATGCCAAAAACTGCACATCTCCGGAGAATTCCGGAAATAGCGCGCGATCTTCGGCGGTTAAGTGTTGGCGAAACCGGTGCGGCATGAGCGCGAAACGAGTCATAGATGTTGACCCGCGTCTCACAAGCTCGCGATCCGTCTTTGGCACGTGGAAAATTTGTCGTGCCTTCTTTTTTCCAAGCGAGAACAACGAGTCAGGCATTTTTTCCTTTGTTGACTGCACAATTTCAGTCTCAAACAGTAGCACAAAATCTTCTGGCAAGAGATGCGTGTCGTCAAAACAATTCTGCATCCTTACCAGAAAGCTTTTCTGATTTGTTTCAACACTGGAAAAAAGCGGCGAATAAACGGGGCCGATTCTGTTTCGCTTTATGACTATCGGATAGATATTCGGCAAAATTTCGTCAAGTCGAATACCGACAGCGCGAAGCTCCTCTGGAGCTCGCTCACCGATGTGCTCAACGGCCTCCAGGAGACCAATGAGTTCAGGGCCCCCCTCTTCAAGTGGTAGAGTTCCGTTTTCCATCTCATGCTCAAAAAGCATAAGATAGACATACGGCAAGTTGGTTGCCGAATCATAGCATGCCCAAGAAAAATAGTACGCTTTCCGATTTTTATTCCGAATTGGAACATCTTCTGGAGCGCGATATACTTTTCCCGGAGTGAATTTGAAGAACATGGTTCGTAGATCAAGCATTTCAAGATATGTCCGGTCTGCACACTGCCACAGTAAATCAGCGAGTTTCTGATTATTTAATTTCTGTTTCTCCGGAGATGCTTCCTGTATCATCAATATATTGAGTATTTTTTCCTTCAATTTTTGAGAAGGTAGGAATTTTGGCAACCGTTCATCCCGCGTAGACAAGTCAGCGAACAGCTGACTGATATCCATCCACATCGGAAACCCCGAATCCGCGATCTCGAGCTCGTCCGTAGATTTCCAGCTGGGGCTATGCACATGTTTGAGTTGCAGCGCCTCTACTGTTTTTTGCAATTTACCCATATAAATCGCCATTGATTCAAATTCAGAACTTTTGACGTTGCCATAATATATTCCGAGCATAGAAAATGCGCGGGCGAGCAAGCGTGTATACGCACTATAATCAATGCGTTGCGCAGTAGTTTTCTCTCGAGCCGTCATTTGTCTCCTCCGTGTTTGGGGTTAGTAGAAAAACAGGGGCCCGAGAGCCCCTGTGAAGACGCGTTGAGAGCAATATGCATCACGCCGCGTCCACGGTCTTACGATGGCTTGCGACCGAATCGTAGCTGGTATCACGACCATATCCATTGCTGAACTGTTCAAGTATGTCATCGAGCCTTTTTTCAAAATTTGCTCGCGCCTCAGCACGGGCCTCAGAAATTTCTTCAAGCGTTTTAAGATCTTTTGGAGCGCGCTCTATCCGATCAAGGATTGCTTTTTGGCCTCCCGTAATCATCTTGGCCATAGCTTCCATGCCCTTCATATCTACGGTAGTCGCGACGTCATCGATCATCTTCATCGCTTCTTGGTCAGCCGTCGCCTGCATGGCGCCAATCTGGCTGTCAAAAATAGTTTCGCGCTCCTTCACACCCATCTGCAAGGTTGCAACCCATGCATGATGGTGCTCCAGGAACTGACGCTGTCCAGCAACGTGAGTTTTGTAAATCTCAATGAATCGCTCTTGCTCCTGCAAAACCATAAAATTCTTGTTTTGCTCTTCCCGCGCCTTATCGCGCTCCTTGGTTACTTCGGAGATTTCAGTTTCAAGACGAGCGGCCTCTTCGGTTCCCTGCTGAACTTCATTTCGCTGAGCGACGAGAGTCGCGAGCTGTGCTTCGTGATTTGTAAGATTTTTTGTAAGAACTTCAATGTTTGCTACCAGCTCTTCGCGCTTTGCCAGCCCTTCCACAAGAGCAGCATCCACCGACTGGAGATCCTCTTCAATGAAGCTAACGCGCCCGACGGCATTGTCAATCGCAATCTGCGTGCATGCCTGAATCCTCTGCATCGAGGTGCTAAGGTCTGCATTGATGAGCCGCTCGCGCTGCTTCGCCGAAGCAATCTCTTGTGCGGCTTTCATGCCGGCTTCCGCGCTCTCGATATCCTTCTTCGCTTTGGCAATCGCCTTGTCGCGTCTTCCGAAGAAAATGTTGAACATCTTCTTTTCCGCCTTAGCAAGATCTGATTTTGCGCGGCCAAACATCGCCTCCGCGTCATCAACAATCTTCTGCTCGTCCGGATTTAACTTTTCAAGGGCGTCAATCGACACGCCAATTTCCTTATACTGCTCTCCAAGCGCAATCATTACTCGAGCGATATCTTTTGTCGTCGCATCAACGGCAGTCCGCGCAGACTTAAGGTCCGCAGCAAGAATACCAGCGCGATCCACGTCTCCAGTGCTGAGTGCTTCCTGAATATCTTTGGCAATGGTTTCAAAATGTTCAACAGCCTGAGCGGCCTTTTCGGACCGCTCTTGCATCTCTTTTGCCTGATGATCAGCCATATCGGCAATCATTCGAGGGTCTTTCGCGCGAACCTGTGCGGTTCGAGTACCTTTCTGTACCATGGCGTCCTTCCTTTGTTTGCCTTGGGGTTGGTGGGTATGTCCTTTTGTCAAAGGACAAGAGTACAGTAAATAGGGCTTAAAAACCCTATTTAAAGCTCCGTAACTCTAATAACCTTCTACACTATTTTAACAAAAAAGTCAAGTGTTTTGGGCATGCGCAATACATATCAATATTTATAACCCTTTTGATGAATTTTCAGAGTGATATTCGGGAACAACCTTAAGCCCCAATATCAGAGCAAAAATAATTGCGAATCCACACATGATTGACGGGATTGTGTTTGCCGTTAGTTTCAATGTCGTGAGTACAAAAACCATCGGCACGATAAACGAGAGATATCCGACAACCATAAAGAAGAGTGCCCCACCCTTTCCGTGTATCGTGCGCAATTTTTGAATCCATTCAATTGACTCTCCGATTCCCAAAAATAAAAATCCAAAATAGTATGTGGTATAAAGATATGCGAGTACTTGAGCGGTATTAAAAATTATGTAATTGCCCGTGCACACCGGAGATGTCAGCGTATTGGGACCAAATATAAAATAGATGCTGAATAAAAACGCGAGCGCGTAACCAAGTTTGAGTAATGGTTTTTCTCCCGTAACAAGACATACAAGATGATATCCGAGAATCGGAAGAAATGTGATGGCAACAAAACCAATCTGCGCCCACATAAAAATATTTTCACCCGTGCAAATATGGTATTCAGCAGCTTGGAAGAATGCCAGCAGTATAAGTATTGCTGTTGCTATCCGCCCAAACAAAGTACTGTGATAGCGAAGAAGCGTATAGAGCGCGAGCGCACCTTCTACCAGTACTGTCGCCACCATTACTTCCGGTGTAAAACATTTAAAAGAAGATTTATCTTTTAAAAATCTGAACATATCCGCGTATAGAATTATTTTCCTTTCGTGTCTAACAATTCAATAAGCGCAAGTTCAAGCGGCAATTGTTTTATATATGCCCGATTCGTATCAGAATACGCGTCAAGAAGTTTTCCAAGCATTTCAGAATTAATTGCTAACCCCTCTTTTCCAGCCAGTGTTTCAAAAAATAGAATGTCATCCTCCGAAAAGTCTTCTTTAATTTTCTTTTTTGTTTCCAGATCAAAGCGGGTTAAAAGTACAAGCCGCATTTTTTCAAGTATCAGTTTAAGAAAGAGCATAAAATCAACATTTGTTTCAGTTGCCTTTCTCACTGCGCCAAGCGCATCCTCTAAATTTTTATGAGCAAGCGACTTTACAAACTCGTTGACCAAAACTGCCGGCGGAGCATTTGTAATTTTTTCAACAAATTCACGCCCTATTGTTTTTCCTTTTACCGCGGAAAGTACGAGATGAAGAATCCCTTGCGTGTCACGGAACGAACCGTCCCCCAAAACTGCGACAAGGTCAGCGGCAGATGGTTCAAGCGAGTATCCTTCTTTGCGCGCGATTTCTGTCGCTGATTTTTTAAGAAGTGCGTGCGTCGGTTTTTTAAATGTAAATGTCTGACAGCGCGAGATAACAGTTTCTGGAACTTTTCCGACTTCCGTTGTCGCAAGCACGAACACCGCGTGCTTCGGCGGTTCTTCAAGTGTTTTTAAAAGCGCGTTAAACGCTTCTTTAGTAAGCATATGCACTTCATCTATGATGTACACTTTGTACGGGGATTTAAATGGCAGAGTTTTTACTCCTTCACGCAACTCCCGCACGTCATCAATGCCGCGGTTTGAAGCGGCATCTATTTCATATAAATCTTCCGGCTCACAACCAATTTCGCGCGCTAAAATACGGGCAACAGATGTTTTTCCCGTCCCGCGAGAACCAAAAAAAAGATATGAGTGCGTAATGTCCCCTGACTTAACCGATTCTTTAAGCACTTCTATTATATGATCTTGTCCCAAGACTTCCGCGAAGCTCTGGGGACGATATTTTCTATAAAGCGCGATGAAAGACATAGTTGTTGTACGTTATTGTAGCATATTTACAAACTAAAATGAGTGGAGTATGGTAGTTTACAGAAGATTGTTTTGTGCACACTTTTGCGAGAAGGGGTTTCTATGTTCAAACGGCGGCTTATACCGGGGAAAAATATATCTCAAGGCGGAGATATGGAAAAGAGCCCTGTTGCATATAATACCAACGGGGGTAGAAAAAGGGGCGGGGTTCGTCCGCGACAAATCATTCCTCTTACGGTGCTTGATTCTCTTTCATACACAGAGAAATTCACGCGTGAAAAAACTGAGCAACTGTTGCAGTTGTGGAACGCACAAGTGGTCATAGCGGACATAGAAACAAAAACAGGATTTACAGAAAGTAATATTAGAATGCGTATTGGTAACATTCGTAAAGCGGCGGGATTAAGAAAAAGATATACTCCATCTCAAAAAGAAAACTTTACTCGTCCTCGCGATACGCGTCTCGCCGGAGTGACAAAGTGCCTCGGGTGCGGAAAACAGTTTGATAGTTACAATGTAAGAACAAATCGAAAATGTCCACAGTGCAAACAGGAAGAAGCGGGAATAAGTGACGAATATTACGTGTTCCATACTCCCGGATGATTTTAAATTCATGACACGGGGTACAATTATAAAAAATTAAAACAGGACACTGTCCTGTTTTTTCTTTGTTCAAATCCAACGCCGCAAGAAAAGAAAACCGCTCCCAACAAACGGAGCGGTGTATAAAAATTATTTTATTACAGTACAGATAGTCGGTTGAGGAATCTCCAGACCAAGTTCTTTGGCGGCACTAATCCATTCTTTGATTGCTTCTTCTCCCATGGAAATGGCTTCTGCCTTTGTTTTTCCATCCGCCATACAGCCGGGCAATTCAGGAACTGTAACTACAAAACATCCATCAGCCTCACTCCATTCAACAAGCATTGAATACCGCGAGAATTCTTTTGCCATGACCAGTATTCCTTTCTTAAACTTCCGAATTTCTGGATAAAGAATATCAATTTCCATTTTTTTGTCAAGTAAAATTGCATTAACTATTTTCTATTAGAGTCCTGCCATTAGAAAATCCTGTCTCAAAAAGACAGGATTGGCGGCCCCGGCAGGACTCGAACCTGCAACCTGGAGATTAGAAATCTCCCGCTCTATCCAGTTGAGCTACGAGGCCGCTGTATAACAAAAACAGAAAAAAGAACAATTTTCTCCTCCTTTCCGTTCAAATCCCAGTAAAAAAACAGAGGGGGTGGTAGGCCTGGAGGGATTCGAACCCCCAACCGTGCGCCGATCTAGCGCTCATGGATCATAAATCCACCGCTCTGCCGTTGAGCTACAGGCCCCCAAGAAGAGTTATTCATCCGTTATTTGGCGCTTCGGTAGTGTCTCATTTGGTGCTCAAAATATGGGAGAAAATCTCCCACCTTAAGTTTAAGTTTCTCCAAATTTTTTAACAACTTTTCTCCAACTGGAGGTCTGTTACAAAAATTTATCAAATCATCTACGGATATACCAGTGTTCTTAAATGCCTTTAAAATTGCCTGATGAACCCCTGGCAACCCAACTACTCTCTGGCCTTCCTTTTTAAGACCTGCTTTTTTAATAACTGCACGAGCAATCTTGTCAGCTTTTGTCATGTGGAAACCCATCTTCAGTTGCATCGGCTTTCTCGCCGCAATCAATACACGGGTCGTCTTTGTATTCAACCAGATTTTTTTTGCAAATAACACACAGGTGTTCTTCCAAGTATTCTTCTTGAGGGTCGCGTATCTCGCCTTCGTCCCTCTCTATACACATGAGACATAGTTGCCCTTTCTTCTCGACGGGATTTACTCCGCATTCTGCGCAAACATATTTGGTGCCACGAAGAGAATTCCGCAATTGCCGCCCCAAAATATCTTTGGGGGCACGAACGCATCCGCCGGGCGCGATGCCCATCTTTTTGCCACTCATGAATGCGACTCCATTCCACGTTTATTCTAAAAAAGAATTATACACATATTTTATAGAGAGTCAAGAAAATGCGTTGTGATATTTTCAACCTCATCCGCGTTTTGCGTTTCCATAAGTTTCATGCGCAGTTCCTTAGCTCCATCAAATCCGTTTGCGTACGCTTTGTAATGCTTTTTCATAACAGAAAAATTTTTTACACCACTGAGCAATGTGTCAAAAAGTTTCGTATGCTCCACCATCACTTGCAGTCGCTGATTCACGCTGGACGAACGCAGATTGCCGCAGAAAAGAAACGGGTTGCCGAAAATCGCTTTTCCGAGCATGATGCCATCTGCTCCCGTCTCCTTCGCTTTTTGCCGTGCTTCCTCAAGGCTTAAGACATCTCCATTGCCGAGGATGAGTGTTTTGCTTTTGAGCTCATCTCGTATTTCTACCGCTCGACTCACCACATCCCAATGCGCGGGAACTTTTGACATTTCTTTTTGGGTTCGGGCATGAAGTGTAACGGCAACAGGTTCTTCTTTCAATAATTCCGGAAGCCATGTTTCAATTTCATTTTTGCTATATCCGATTCTTGTTTTAATAGATACGGATAAATCTCCTGCTCCTTTTTTAGCTGCCTGAATAATTTCACGGGCAAGCGCGGGTGTTTTAATAAGCGCGGCTCCCGCACCCTGCTTTTCAATTCCCCTGTCGGGGCACCCCATATTAATGTCTACACCATCAAAACCGAGCTCCACGGCAAGAGTCGCCGCCCTCTCCATCATTTCCGGCTTAGCGGTAAAAAACTGGGCAACAATCGGCCGCTCGCTTTCAGTATACAGCAAATCTTTCATCAATTTTTCTCGTCCGGTTTTATCCGCCAGAAATAATCCATCAGCAGAAGTAAACTCGGTAAACATAATGTCTGGTTTCCCATATTTAGCAATGATTTGGCGAAATGCCGCGTCAGTTACATCTGCCATCGGCGCAAGAGCAAAAATAGGCTTTTTTAGCTTTTCCCAGAATCTAGATTTCATATAAAAAAATTATTGAAACCGATAATACACCTTATTTTCAAAGCGCAGGTCAATGTATTCAAGGAAGAAGCCTTGCTTTTTTTTGCTTGCAAATTGTTCCGTGTCAAATGTGGCCGCAAGGTTGTGAAATAATATGTCAAAATCCTGTTTTGGGTTGAAAAAAATTTCTGTTCCTTTTTTTAAAACAAATACGTAATCTCCAACATCTGATATTTTAAATTTCTGTACCTCAATATCCATTTCTCTTATAGAATTGCGAAATGCGATGAGACGTTTAAATTCTGTTTCCGGAAGAAAATTGGTACCAATAGGGTTTTTGTCTCCAGAAAACGGTTTATAAAATTCAAAGTAGACACTCCCTGAAAAATATGGGGCGGGAGCAAACGTATACCCGTCAATGTCAAGAAAATAGCACGCGTCCTCGCTTTTTTCTTTTACCATTTCGTCTTCACACCACAGATAAAACGGCTTTCGCTCATCTATGTCAATAACAATTGACTGAAGACTGTCGCGAGAGACAGTGACTTCTTTTATTTTTTTAAAGGTAGTCCGTAACTCCTCTTCAACAATACGCGGCTGGAACAAAAATACATTTGCTCGTGAAATAATATTTAAATACCCTCCGTCTAACCGATGCTCAAGAAAGCTGCGTACGTCTTCTTCTGACACCGTCGTGTTGCCCAGTACATTAACAGTATGTATGTTTAGTCTAGGATGCCACGAGGCCCATGAGAAAGCCGCTGACAACAAAATCAAAACAACCGCAAAAACTCCAGCGCGAATGGCGTATTGTTTTCTTCGCTTCTGTACGCTCCGCCTAGATGTAAAACCTTTTTTTTTAAGAAACAACATGCCGCTTCAATACATCTACCCCCATGTATGCTCTAAGCGCATGGGGAATATTAATGGACCCATCCTCTTGTTGATTATTTTCAATAAGAGAAACGAGAATGCGCGGCGTAGCAAGCGCGGTATTGTTGAGTGAATGAACAAATTTTAAAGAACCATCAGTATCTCTATAGCGAATATTAAGCCGGCGGGTTTGAAAATCATGAAAATAAGACGAGGAGTGGGTCTCGCGATATTTATTTTCAGATGGCACCCACGCTTCAATATCATATTTTTTTACCTGCCCTAATCCTAAATCAGCTCCGCAATTTATGACCACATGATACGGCAGCTCAAGCTCTTGCAGCAAGGCTTCAGCGTTTGCCGTCAATTCCTCATGAAGCTTTACCGATTGATCATGATTTGCCTCGCATAACACAACTTGTTCAAATTTAAAAAACTCATGTACGCGGAATATTCCTTTCGTGTCCTTTCCGTGCGCGCCCGCCTCCCTACGAAAACATGGAGAAAATCCTAAAAATTTTATCGGCAAATCTTTTTTTTCAAGCACCTCGTCCATATAGTATCCCATTGACGGAACTTCAGCAGTGCCCACAAGATATTCTCCATCTTGTGTTTTGTATAAATCTTCTTCTCCTTGTGGCAGATACCCGCTGCCAATAAGGGCTTCTTTGCGAACCATAGAGGGTGTCATGAGCGGGGTAAATCCTCCCTTTTTCTTCATCCGATCAAACACAAATTGCCAAATTGCAAAAGAAAGCGTTACCCCTTCATTTTTAAGAAAATATCCACGAAAGCCAGAGGTCTTTGCGCCACGGATAAAATCAATCATGTTGAGCCCTTCCATAAGCTCGACGTGACTTTTGGGAGTGAAAGAAAATCTTGGAATATCCCCTAAGACCTTAACTTCTTTATTGTCAGCGTCACTTTCTCCTTCGGGGACAGATATGTCGGGAATGTTCGGCACCTGCAGCATGAGGGTGCGCCATTTTGCCATTGTCGCTTCAAGCTCCTTTTCTTTTTTCTGGAGATTTACCTTAAGAATTTTCATTTTCGCGATGCTGTCCGTTCGCTCCTGTGCGTCAGAAGTTGTTCCTATTTTTTTTGAATATTCATTTTGCTCCGCGCGCATTTTCTCAACCTCCTGGAGAGTCGCGGTACGTTTGTGGTCAAGCCGAATAAGCTCATCCAGGTCAACCTCAATGTGTTTTTTTCGCGCCCCTTCTTTTACAAGGTCTAAATTTTCACGAATAAATTTTATGTCTAACATGATAAATTTTAAACGAGTGAAACGAGTATAAAATTTGAGCACCGAGCACTCAGTATTGGTATATTGATAGATGTTAAAATTACTAAGCCTAGATGTTGCAAATATTAAAAATCAATTTACTCTTACTGAGTGCTCGGTTAAGGAAAACATAGTCGCTCATCACACTCGCTCCTTGTTTTCCTAAATATAGTATATAGTATATGAGAAAAAGATAAAATCTTATATGCAAAACATACAGACAATAAAGCCTGCCGCCTTCCCTCCGCAACTCCTTGAAATCTCCGAGCCGCCAGCTCAATTATATATACGGGGAGTACTTCCTCCGAAAGATGCCATCTATCTTGCAGTCGTGGGCTCCAGAAAATACACATCATACGGAAAAGAGGTGTGTGAAAAAATTATAAGGGACCTTGCTGGAACAAATATTGTAATAATTTCGGGGCTTGCGCTTGGCATTGATGCTATCGCGCACCGTACGGCCCTTGAAGCTAAGCTTACCACCATCGCGTTTCCTGGCTCTGGTCTTAATGATTCCGTATTATATCCAGCGGCAAATTTTAATCTCGCTAAAAAAATTATTGAGAGAGGAGGCACGCTTATTTCTGAATTTAAACCCGATTTTAAAGCAACTCCCTACTCATTTCCGCAAAGAAACCGCCTCATGGCGGGAATATCTCGCGGAGTGCTTATCATTGAGGCAGAGGAAAAATCAGGGACGCTCATAACTGCGCGGCTCGCAACAGAATATAACCGCGATGTCTTCGCGGTTCCCGGTTCTATTTTCTCTCCGCAGTCAAAAGGAATACAGCAATTATTGAGACTGGGGGCGACACCGGTTTCAAGCGGCGAGGATATTCTAGAGCACTGGAACATAAAACGAGAATCAGGAATTAAGAATAATGGATTAAGAATAATGGAAAATTGTTCGGAGAAAGAAAAAAAAGTGATCGCGCTTCTCAATGAGCCTATTACAAAAGATGAACTGATTCAAAAACTTGCGCTCCCCATTCACGAAGCCCACGCGCTCATATCCGCAATGGAAATAAAAGGAATCATCGTTGAATCACGGGGAGAGATGCGAATGAATTTTTAAATTTGCGTGTGTAAAAGTAATATGATACATATACAAACCATAGTATGATACATATTAAGCACTATGAAACTTTTAGTCGTTGAGTCCCCTGCAAAAGCGAAAACAATTTCTAAATATTTAGACGGTGAGTACACCGTTACTTCTTCGGTTGGGCATATTCGTGATTTACCGAAAAACAATAAAGCAGCGATTGATATAGAGGGTGGATTCATCCCCCGCTACGAAATTTCTCCAGGAAAAGAAAAGGTGGTGAAGGAACTTCAAAAACTCTGCGGTGAGGCAGACGAGGTCATGCTCGCTACAGACCCCGATAGAGAAGGAGAGGCAATCGCGTGGCACATCGCCCAAGTCTGCGACTTGGGAAACCCTAAGTCCGAAATTCCAAATCCTAAACTCAAGCGGATTGTGTTTCATGAAATTACAAAACCTGCGGTGCAAGAAGCAATGGGACACCCTCGCGATATTGATGAAAATTTGCGAAGAGCGCAGGAAGCGCGGCGTATTCTTGATCGGCTCGTCGGATATGACCTCTCCGGACTTATCTGGAAAAAGCTCCGATATGGCCTTTCTGCTGGCCGCGTACAGTCCCCCGCACTCCGTATTATTATGGAGCGCGAACGAGAAATCAGGGCATTTAAGCCGGAGGATTTTTGGGTTATTACGGCGCTTACGGAAACGCAGTCTAAAAATAATTTGCCCCTTATTTGTTCAGTTGAACCCAGAAATAAAAAGGAAGTAGAGCATATTCTTTCAGTGAGTAAAGGCGGAGCATGGAAAGTAAAAGAAATAAAAGAAACGCAAATGAAACGTTCCGCGCGCGCTCCGTTTACAACTTCAACACTCCAACAAGCGGCAAGCTCGCAATTAGGATTTGCTCCATCGTGGACAATGCGCACCGCACAGCGACTCTATGAAGCCGGACACATTACCTATATGCGCACTGATAGCACTAATATAAGCACGACAGCGCAACAACAAGCACTCTCCGTCATTGAAAAAACGTATGGCGCGGACTACGCTGAAGCCCATTTTTATAAAACAAAAAGTAAAAACGCCCAGGAAGCACACGAGGCAATTCGCCCAACAAATGCATCTGTAAAAAGTGCGGGGGCGACAGATGAGCAGAAAAAACTCTATGGCCTGATTTGGCGGCGATTCATATCATCTCAAATGAAAGACGCGCAACTTTTGAAAACAAAAATTACCGTCTCTATTAATGACGATGAAGTACCTGATTTCGCGGCAAACGGTTCGCGAACCATTTTTGACGGATGGCTTTTGGCAGACTCTACCGCAAAAGGAGAAAATGTTGAATTGCCGAAAGCTTCTAAGGGAGAAATGTTGACGCTTATTGAGGTCAAAGATGAACAAAAACAAACGCAACCCCCATCGCGCTATACTGAGGCCGGACTTATTAAGGAACTGGAAAAACGCGGCATCGGCAGACCTTCCACATACGCTTCCATCATGAAGACAATCGCTGACCGAGGATATGTAACAAAAGAAGGGAAGACACTTTTCCCCACCGACACGGGAGAAGTTGTCAGTGATTTTCTTGAAAAAAACTTTGCCGACTACATTAGTGACACATTTACCGCAGAGATGGAAAACAAGCTTGACGAAATTGCGGGTGGCACGCGAGAATATGAAAAAACGCTTGCGGATTTCTACACTCCATTTTCAAAAGATGTTAAATCAAAAGAACACATTCAGAAGATTACCGATTTGGGAGATGCTCCAAAAGAATTTAAATGTCCTAAATGCGATTCGACAATGATAATAAAACTTGGGCGTGGCGGAAAATTCATGAGCTGTGCCCGATTCCCAGACTGCGATGGGGCACGAACAATTGAAGGATTTGAATTAAAACCAGACGAGCCAATCGGAGTAGATTCTAAAACAGGAGAAAATATATATCTTTTAAGCGGAAGATTTGGTCCGTATGTGCAGTTAGGTCAAAAAACAAAAGAAAATCCAAAGCCACGACGAGCAAGTGTGCCAAAAACTATGGACCTTGCAAAAATTACTACCACAGACGCATTAAAATTTTTAAGCATTCCACGAGAATTGGGGGTGCATCCTGAAACGGGAAAAACAATTACGGCAAGCATCGGACGATTTGGGCCCTACATAGTCCATGATAAAGACTTTCGCTCTTTAAAAACAGATGACGTGTACACCATAGAACTACCTCGCGCGCTTGAAATTCTTGCGGAAGAAAAAAAGACAAGAAAACGAAAAACAAAATAGCCGCGATGCGGCTATTTATTTTTAAACTGGCTCAAAAAACATTATTATAAGGAAAGAGCAGAAAAAAACAATCAGATATTACCACCATGAATCCATTTCAAGGTTAAGACATACAGATCGGCAAAAAGACCGTTGAACCAAGATATCGCCAAAAAAGTAATGACGCAAGTAACGATAATTGCCAATCGCTCTTGCCAAGTCAGCTTTTTCTTAAAAGTTTCCTTACTCACAACAACCTCTTTTATTCATTTACTGTTTTAAAGTATAGTCAAACATATGCCTAATGTCAAAAACATACTTGAAAAAGCAACAATACGCGCTCCTGAAGATTTGGAGCTTATTGCGCGTGCTTTTACGTTTGCGGAAAACGCGCATAAGGATCAAAAGCTTTTTGACACAATGCCTTTTTTTGAACATGTCTATGAAGTAGCGCGCATACTTGCCGAACTAGGGATGGATGCAAAAACAATAGCCGCTGGGTTCCTCCATGACGTCCTTGAAGATGAGCTGATTTCTAAAGAAGAGCTTGAAAAAGAATTTGGAGCAGAAATAACATCACTCGTGAAGGGGGTCACCAAATTACGAGAATATAGATACAAAGGAGTTGAGCGGCATGCGGAGTCGCTCCGTCAATTTTTAATTGCTACATCAAAAGACGCTCGAGTCCTTATTATTCGGTTTGCAGACCGACTCCATAAAATGCGCATGCTCCATAACGCAAAAGCGGAACGACAAAAAAGCATCGCGCTTGATACGCTTGAAATTTATGCCCCACTTGCGGACCGTTTTGGCATGGGACAGATAAAAGGAGAGCTTGAAGACTTGGCATTTCCTTATGTGTACCCCAAAGAACACGAGAAGGTCAGAATGCTATTGAAACAAAAAAGCCATGAAAATCAGGCATACCTTGAAAAAGTTTATCGAGCCCTTCAGAAAGAGTTTGTTAAAAAAAATGTTCGCCCGCTCAAAACAGACTATAGGATGAAGCACATCTACAGCTTGCATAAAAAACTGAAAAGGTACGATATGGATATTGAAAAAATTTATGATATTGCCGCTCTGCGTATCGTAATGCAAACAGAAGATGATTGTTACAAGGTGCTCGGTATTATTCACGATATGTGGAGACCGCTTCCGGGACGAATAAAAGATTACATCGCGACTCCAAAACCAAACGGGTATCAGAGTTTACACACAACAATTTTCACGGGCGACGGCGGCATTGTTGAGATTCAAATTAGAACACTAGAAATGCACAACGAAGCAGAGTTCGGTATTGCGTCCCATCTTGGATATAAAGAAGATGTCGCTCAAGTTCGCGGAGAAAAACTTAAAAAGCGACTCTCCTGGATTAGCCAGGTTGTGGAATGGCAAAAATCCATTTCAGAATCAAAAGAATTTCTTGAAACTTTAAAAATGGATTTTTTTAAGGACCGTGTATTCGTATTTACCCCCAAGGGAGACGTGATTGACTTACCCGAAGACTCAACAGCGGTTGATTTCGCATACGCCATCCATTCAGATATCGGCGACCACATGGCAGGGGCGCGAATAAACGAAAAAATGGTCTCTTTTGACACCAAGTTAAAAAGCGGTGACAAAGTGGAAATTATTACTAAGAAAAACGCTTCTCCCTCTCACAAATGGCTTGCTTCTGCAAAAACAACAATCGCCCGCAAACACATTAAATCCGCTTTGCAGAAAAAATAAGATATATTGTTTCTTTAAATCGTAAAATTTTTTACGGAATAGAGATACTCTTCGTCGTCTTTTTTATTTTGCCCTTCTTTACCTTGATCTTCGGGAGAAAAATCAGAAGCAGCACTATCCGCTTCTCCAAGTATCGCTTCATCAGTGCTTAAGCGTGCAAGGATCGCATCAAGTTCGTCAGGTGAAAAATAGTCTATGGTGATTTTCCCGCCTTCGCCACGCGACTCAACCTGTACCCGAGTGCCAAGCGTTTTTGTAAGTTTTTCTTCAAGTTCAAGCAGTTCCGGATTTAACTCCGTTGAGCGTTTGCGCGTGCGCTCATAGGCAGTGTGCCGCGCGATTCGCTCCGCTTCGCGCACGGTCAATTTTTTGTACACAATTTCTTTGTGAAGTGTCAGTTGTTCTTCCGGCCGCTCGGAGAGCATAAGAAGTGGTCGCGCGTGCCCTTCAGTAATGGTCCCGGCGTTTATGCTGTCAACGATCTCCTGAGGAAGAGTGAGGAGTCGCACGCTGTTTGAAACATATTCACGGCTTTTGCTTATTTTATTCGCAACCTCTTGATGTTTAAACCCAAAATTCTCTATAAGTTGTTTGAACGCGCGCGCACGATCAATGGGATTCAAGTCTTCCCGCTGAACATTTTCAATAATCGCAATTTCAAGTTTTGCGCGCTCATTGTCTTCATCCCCTACGCGAATCACAACCGGCACCTGCTGGAGCCCCGCGAGTTTTGCCGCCCGCAGACGTCGCTCCCCGGCGATGAGCTCATATTCAACAGCAAGCCCTCCGTCTTCACGCTCCATTTCTCTGCGCGTTACTACAAGAGGCTGAAGTATGCCATATTGGCGCACAGAATCAGCCAAATCTTTAAGCCGAAATTCATCAAATTCTCTTCGCGGCTGATAGGGATTCGGTTTTATTTTCTCAACCTCAACCCAAAATATTGAATTATTAAAGCTAGAAGCCATTATTTATTTATTATATTTAAGCGAGCGAGCGAGCGAAGTGAGAAAGCATGCTTTTTCGCTTCCGAGCGAGCGCATAATATATACATTATATTTCAGATTGATTTTAGAATCAAATGCAAGTAAGATTTAAAAATGCCGCGGTGGCGGAATGGCAGACGCGTTGGACTCAAAATCCAATGATGGCGACATCGTGAGAGTTCGAGTCTCTCCCGCGGCATATGAAAGAACAGATCATCCTCGTTGACGAAAAAGATAATGAAATCGGGATTATGGAAAAACTAGAAGCCCACAAAAAGGGGCTTTTACACCGTGCTTTTTCAATCTGTGTATTTAATAATAAAGGAGAAATGCTCCTTCAGAAAAGAGCGTCTCACAAATATCATTCCGGAGGACTCTGGACAAATACTTGCTGCAGCCATCCCCGCCCTGGAGAATCCGTTTTAAAGGCCGCCAAACGAAGATTAAAAGAAGAAATGGGAATTCAGTGTGAATTAAAAGAAGTTGGTAGTTTTATATATAAAGTACCCTTTGAAAATGGGCTTACAGAGTACGAATACGATTATATCCTTATAGGAACATATCAAAATGACCCGATACTAAACAAAGAAGAGGTGGAGGATTTCAAGTGGGTTGATTTAAAAAATTTAAAAAAAGATATGGAAAAAAATCCGAGAATGTATACATTCTGGTTTAAAACATTGGTGAGCAGGTCCTTACTTCCCGAAAAAATAAAAGGCAATCTCTATGAGAATGAGAATAACAATGACAAGCTCAAGAAAATTAGCCCGTTGAGATGATAATACTGTAATTGCGAATTCTGAATTATCACGAGCAAAACCGATTTTATATTCAATATTGCGAAATCTGCTGCGAAGTTCAAAAAAGTCAGCCATCTGTGAAAAAAAAGTTTCAAGATTTTCTCTCTCCCATAAAATGTCAGGCTTATCTAAAAGTGAGAGTTTTGAAATGACAAATTGAATGATATTGCTGTTTTGGGCGGAAAATTGAAGAATCGGTTTCGCGTTTTTTAAAAATCTTCCTGATTTCTCAAGTTCGGCATTCATGGCCGCAATGTTTCCCAAGATTTCTTCGGTCAAATCTTCAATGTGATCAAGCGCGACAGACTGCGCGAGTACCCGAGCGGCAATCTCTATTTCCTCAATTCCGAGCAACGGAAGCGTTGCTCCACTATCCGCGACGGTTATTTTATCCTGATTTTTTTTCAACGTATATGATTCTTCATATGTTTTTCGTATAGACTTTTCCAAAAATTTGCCGAGCGAGCGCCGTATTGCCGCTTGGTTTTCTTTGGCAATATTCACAAACACCACCGCGCCAAATGAAAAAATAAATAAAAACTCGCTTGCACCCAACAGATATGTTAAAAACTCTCTTCGGCGTCCGATGAGATTTTTATCCAGTTTTTCCGCAGTCTTCAGTAAGTTTATTCCTTGCGCCAGATATACCGCATAGAGCTGATATTCGTCCTTTTTTTCGCTCATACCATCATTGTAACACAAAAAAAGCGGCCTCATCTAAGCCGCTATTTTCATTTTTATATTCAAGTTTTACAAGGTTTTTAGATATGCAAGCATCGTGTTTGCGTCGCTTACTTCAAACGGGTCTGTGGGACAGTTATCTGTAAAGCCGGGCTCAACAAAGATTTTCTTTATCACGCCGTCTTCAACATACATGCTGTATCGCCAACTGCGCCCTCCGAATCCGAGATTGTCTTTTTTTACGAGCATGCCCATCGCGCAGGTAAAATCTCCGCTTCCGTCGGGAATGAGTTTCACTTTCTCGGCTTTTTGATGCTTTCCCCATTGAAACATTACAAACGCGTCGTTGACTGAAAGGCAATATACCTCGTCAATTCCCAATTTTTTAAATTCATCATACGATGCTTCGTAGCCCGGCAAATGCGCAGAAGAGCATGTTGGTGTAAATGCCCCCGGAAGCGCGAAAAATACTATTTTTTTGCCTTTAAACAAATCAGTACTCTCCACATCCTGCCAGCGATAAGGATTATCTCCGCCAACTGACTCATCGCGCACACGAGTTTTGAGTATTACGTTTGGAACTTTTTTACCTTCACTATTTTTTACTTCTGTCATAAGACTACTCTTTTGTTTTAATTATTGATTTTTAAAAATTTTTTTTTGGATAAAATCAAATTCATCCGGAGTCGTTCTAAAATCCTGACTAATCAGCGATAAGCGGCCGTGAAGAATTTGATGCCAATAAATTTTTTCTCCTCTTCTAATCATTTCGGGGGCTTCAGTGGGAACTCCAAAACGATCTGCAGTTTCGGGGTTAGTTACAAGTTCTTCAAGAAATTCAATAAATTTCTCTTTTATCTGCTCAATTTTTTCTTGAGAAATATTTTGTTTCTCTTGCTTTTTCTCCGGCGCTTGTTCGTGTATCATATGCTAGATCATAATAACAAAAAAATGACAAAAGTAAAGAAAAAAATTATCCTCATTTTAGGGCAAACCGCAACTGGAAAAAGTGATTTGGCCGTTAAAATTGCGAAAAAATTCAATGGAGAAATAATCTCTGCTGATTCTCGACAGGTGTATAAAGGGCTTGATATCGGAACAGGAAAAATTACAAAAAAAGAAATGCGGGGTGTCCCCCACTACATGCTTGATGTGCTGAATCCTAAACGACAGTTCACCGCCGCGGAATATAAACAGAAGGCAGAAAAAGCCATACAACATATCATACAAAAAGGAAAAACTCCCATTATCGTAGGTGGTACGGGATTTTATATTGATACGCTACTTGGAACGGTGATACTCCCCAATATTCCGCCAAATAAAAAATTGCGCGTGCGACTCCAGAAGAAAACTGTCGCACAATTATTTAAAGAGTTAAAAAAGAGAGACCGTGGGCGAGCAAAAACAATAGACAAACACAACAAGGTGCGCCTGATTAGGGCGCTTGAAATAGTTCATGCGCTCGGAAAAGTCCCGGGGGCAGAAACAGGAGAGAAAAAATATGATGTCTTAAAAATAGGACTTACGCTTCCGAATAAACAATTGAAACAAAAAATATCTATTCGCCTATTCGCGCGAATTAGAGGTGGTATGACTGCTGAAGTTAAAAAACTGCATGCACGGGGTCTGTCGTGGAGGAGAATGGAGGAGTTGGGACTTGAGTACCGCTATCTCGCGCAATATCTCCAAAACAAAATAACAAGAGATGAAATGATAAACAAATTAAATACTGCTATCTCGCAATATGCTCGGCGGCAAAAAACATGGTTTAAGCGTGATAAAAACATTCAATGGTTTAAACCAAATGAATACAAAAAAATATATTCAAAAATAAATAGTTTTTTAGAAGCAACATAAAAAACTGGCACCGCATTCGGCCAGTTCTTAAATGTAAAATATTAATTTTTTTCTATTGACTCCAGAAACTTGAGCCTTTCATCAAAGACATCTCTGCATCGGGTAGCAAGAGTAGATTCAATTTGAAACAGTAATCTTTGGATGCGCTCGTACGCTCGTTGTGACATAAAATCAAGTTTTTGTATTTTTCCACTTCCGTCTTTTTTTAAATACATCTTTAAAAGATCCAATGTAGCGCCAGTTGCTGGGCCAGCCTCGTAGTGAATGATAGTTAGAGGAATTTTTGTAGCGTAGTGAATATCAATTATTTGTAAAAACTGATATTTATTTGCCTCGCTTATTTTTGGAGCATACATAGAAATGTTCCATGTATCAAAACCACCCTCATGAGAAACCTTGCACACACCTTTGTAGCTAGACCACGAAGTATAATTTGTGGGTAGTTCTGATTTAAATTCTTCTTCAGTGATTATGCTAAATCCTTGTGTCTCTTGAGCTGATGCAGTAACAGTAAAAATTCCAACAGAAAGAGCTAGGGCCGCTACGCGGGCGTAAAAACTGCGCATACAAGACCTTCCATTCAATAGTTTCTGGAGAAAACTATAGCACAGCTTTAAATCAATGCGCAAGTTGTATTGCACAAGAGAAAAATATATTCTAGAAAAAGATAGACGGTTTTTTGTGATAGAGGATTGCTATGAAATTTGTTTGGGCACTCCTTGTTGCTTTTGTATTTTTATTTTTCACAATTCCGGCACAAGCACAAACAGCATGCAAAAACGATGAACAAACGCTTGGAACTGACCAAGAACCTTCGGGGGCAATGTTTTGTTCAGAATCTTTTACTGCGGAAGAATTGAAACTTGAAACGTTTTTGAAAGAAATTATATTCCAGACATATAAAAATGAGCTCGGGGCGTTTGCCTGTACCGGATTTAATTTAATGGAAAGTAAAAGCAACGCTGTTCTATGGGCAAGTGCCGGGCACTGCGGAAAATCACAATTCATTAAAAATTCAAACGAGGATGGGTACAGAGAAGTGTTTAACCACTTTCATTCGCAAATTGAACCAATTGATCTTTTCATCTCAACAAAAGAAACACGAGGGACGCTTTTTGAAAAATATCCGGAATTAAAAGAAGTTGATCTGCAAAAAGGAACGCAGTATTACACGTTGGGTTCATTTGAGTGGAAGAGGGACGTTGAGCGATGTTTATCAGTATTGGAATATATCGGCAAGAAAGAAGGTTATCTAGTTTTTAAACAAGGAAGAGGCTGCTCCATGATCCCGGGAACATCCGGCTCTCCCATCATTAGTGCAGAAAAAGTATTGGTTGGAGTATCAAACGGTTCTCCTCCGGGAGTTGAACCGACCGAACCGGAATTCTATACACATTACCGAGCAACGGATCCGTATCAAATGTTAAATTTGTTTTTGAAATATGATTATATCAAACGATTAAGCCTTATACCGCTATATAGGTAAAAACTTCCCTTCAGGGAAGTTTTTAATATTTAAACATTACAGAGGTTTTGAAGAAAGAGTGTTTTTGGTGCCTATAAAAATCGCGTCGGCGCACACTCCGTCTAAAACTTTAATTTTATGCAATTCCTCTTTAAACCATACCATCCCAGACACATTAGGGACCATATCTCCAACTTGTTTTCCTGACACTTTTGTTTCTGTAGTGTAACTAATCTTAGAACCGAGTAAGCCGCTAAACAAAGATTCAGCAATTGGCCCGGGAAACACCCCTTGCACAATTGTGTTTTTTTCATTACGCAATGTAAGTGAAACGGCATCTCCTTCTATACATCCAACAAGCCAATTCTCTAAAACAATCTTCGTTTTTTGAAGCATTACAAGAGTATAAACGTAGGTTTCTGTTTTAAGTGCGCCTTTTTCAAATGTGCCTAACATATTCATCTTTTTACTTCTTGGAACAAAGGCAATAACATTCCTATCTTCTAGATGTTTATCTTCCATGACTTTGCCTACAAGATATATATTCTATTGAGAATATACCATTGATATATTTTATATTCAATTGACAATGGATGAGTAACTATTAACATTTACAGCAGATATTCCTTTCATCGAGAATAGAAAATGGGGCATTGCTGCGGTGCAATCTTTTTGAGTTTCCTATGTTTTTTTTCTGCCCCCGCCACTCTCTACGCGAGCGAAAATAATACTGACATTTCAGCTAATGTTTATAGCGAACAAACTCTTGTTAAAAATCAAAAAGAAAGAGCGTTGGAGCAGTTTTTAAAAAAAATTACCTTTAATACCTTTTTTGACCAAAATGGAACTCGCGGATGTCGTGGTTTTAATGTCTCAAACAATGAAAATAGTTTTGTGACGTGGATGAGCGCTGGACATTGTGCGAACGCTAGGTACGTTCGGCTTGCCACCAACCAGTATGTAAAGACTCCGGAATATTTTTCTGTTGATATACCTCCTGATGATTTCCTTGTTTCAACGAGACCCATTTTTGAATCTGAAGAAACCCCCCATGTGACACTCAAGGGCAATCAAGAACTTGTTGTCGGAGAAATATATTACACGCTTGGAATATATGAGTGGTCGCCCGCGAGAGAGTCGTGCCTTACCATGCTTCAATATACTGGAATAAACAAGAAGGATGGGTATCTTGTCTTTGAGCGCGCGTGGGGATGCAACTTGCCAAAGGGAACTTCAGGGTCACCAATTATTGATGCTCAAAAAGTATTAGTTGGTGTCTATCACGGCTTTGTTAATGGAAACGTGAATTCAATGTATCCGACTGAATATTTTGCGTCAGATCCGTATGCGACGCTCAACGAAATAAAACGCGATATGCCGAAGTATCTTAATATAGATATACAGTAAAAAAACCGCCTGTGTGCGGTTTTTGTTTTTACGGGTCCACGAGGAGTCGAACCTCGATCAACGGTTTTGGAGACCGTCATTCTGCCATTGAACTATGGACCCAATATGTATTAGTGTATATCACATTTAAAAACTTGCAAAAAAGATTAAAATGTGATATAATTAAAAAATCTTGAAATGAGGAGAATCGCCATGCACTTATACAGTCCGCTCGTCGCGATGCACGCCGCAATACTCAGGATATCGTTCTACAACATCGTGGCACTGTCCAATTTCGTGGTCGCTGCCACAGGGCTCAAAACAAAAAAGAACAAGTAGACCAGGCCACAGAAAGTGACAATATAGAAATTCGTTTAGACTCGCCGCCCATTTCCGGGCGGTTTATTTTTTAGATTCTTTGTGTGTCGTGTGCTTCTTGCACCATTTGCAATACTTTTTGAGTTCAATTTTGCGCTCTACGCTTTTCTTGTTTTTCCTGCTCCAGTAATTAATCCGTTTGCATTTTTCACAGGCAAGTTTTATTAAATGTTTTTGAGCCATACATTAAGTATTAGATTATAGATATTAGGTTTTAGAGTAGTATAAAATCACCAAAAAAGCAACTACTGTGCCACCCAATCTTGTTATATAGTTACAGAAGAACAATGGCGAGAAATCAGTATGATACATGTCGCACCCTTACAGTCGCCTGTTACATCACAAGATGTTGAAGATATTAATCATTTAAACAGGCAACTCTCCTCTCACAGTAAGAAAACAACCCGTGATGAATTAGAGCAATTTTTAGCACAACCCGGAGTCTTTTTGGTTGTCGCCCGCGAGCAAGGAGAGTGCATTCCCCCACGAGGACACATTGTGGGTAAATCATGCCTTCACACCACAAACCTTGACGACGGTACCAGGAAGGCAACCGTGGAACAAGTTGTTGTTGACGAACACCATCGAGGAATGGGGATTGCAGATAGAACTGATGACGTGATTACAAATATTGCCAAAGAGCACCACGTACAGTGGATTGACTTAACGAGTAACCCCACAAGAGTTGCCGCCAATAAATTTTATAAGCGGCGCGGGTATGCTTTACGAGAAACGAACGTATATAGGAAAATGTTATAATTTTACGCATTTAAAAATCCCCCTACTTTGCGGGGTTTTTTGTTATCTGCCTCCAATCTATATCAAACAAGCCATGTCAAAGTGTCTATGCAAAAGACCTTGCGTAAATGCCTTTATTTTATATACTATTTATAGAAACTGTTTTTTGAATTGGTAAGAGAATGGCGACAGAAAAAAATAGGGATATTGGACCCTATTATTGGGTTTCTCCACGCATCTGTCAGCACTCACTATGGTTACCAACGCGAATCATTTTGGGAATTTTTTGTGGATTTAAATTTTACGGGCGTAAAAATCTCAAAAAAGTTTCAAAAACATACGGTGTTGTGTTCGCGGCAAATCACGCAAGCGAGCTGGATCCTCCGGCTATTAATGCCGCGTTTCGTTTTCTGAGCGAATATTTGCCCCTCTTTTTCGCCTCTGACGAAATAAAAATTTTCAAAAGCACGAAAAAGTTTTCGTGGAGGGCGCGTTTGTACGGGAGTAGTTGGTTTTTTAGAGTACTTGGTGCGTATCCCGTGTATACAAGACAAACAGATAAATCTGGTGGTATAGATTATGCACGAGCTCTGCGAAATCAGATAAAGCTTCTTGCAAACGGAGAAAGCTTGCTGTTTTTCCCGGAAGGCATCCGAACGAGAGACGGTAATCTCAGCAAGGCGCGCCCCGGCATTGGCTATCTGCTCTATCACACAAACACCACCATCGTCCCCGTCGCCATTACCGGAACATTTAATGTAACGCCCAAATCATTTTTCAGCAGAAAACACAAAATTACGGTAACGTTCGGAGAGCCGATTCAAAAAGACAACATTCCTTGTTTCAAAAATAATATAGAACCTTCCGTGGAAGATTACAGAACTGTCGGAAATCTTATCATGGAACA
>JACPBB010000003.1:119935-133321 GCA_016180525.1 Parcubacteria group bacterium
GCTACCAAGTAGGTGCGGCCTTTTTGCTTACTACTTATATTTGTTTTTTTGTGTTAGAATGATTTTGTTTCAAATTGCGTCGGTGGCAGAGTGGTCAAATGCACTTGGCTGTAAACCAAGCGCCCTTGCGGCTACGCAGGTTCGAATCCTGCCCGGCGCACAAAACAAAAAATCCCTATTAGGGATTTTTTGTTTTGTGCTACATGTTTACGCAACTACGGGAGCGGCTGATTTTTTAGAAACACGTCGCGAGTTTTTTGTCGCTTTCTTCTTCACATCAATCGCGATTTCTCCGCTTTTCATAAAGACAGATACCTCTCCCCCTTCAGTTACACCGTGGGAGATCATCAGTGAGGCAACTGGAGTCAATATTTTATTCTGAATAAGCCGTTTTAAAGGACGAGCTCCAAATTGCGGATTGTATCCCTGTTCCGCAAGATACTTAAAGACATCACGTGAAATTGAAAGTTTTATCTCTTTTTCTAAAAGCCGTTTCACCACATCACTTACTTGGATCTCAACAATACTTTTTATCGCTTCCGGAGGAAGCACGTTGAAAACCACAATATCATCAAGGCGATTTAAGAATTCAGGACGGAATCGTTCGCGCAAACTATCAAGAACTTTGTCTTTTAAATTCTCAAACGTAGTACCATCGGCGCTCGTGCCAAAACCTATTTTTTCCATTTTGTTTATGTATTCAGAGCCGACATTTGACGTCATGATAATAACAGCGTTTTTGAAGTTCACTACTCTTCCTTTTGCGTCAGTTAAGTGGCCATCATCAAGAACTTGAAGAAGAATATTAAATACTTCTGGGTGTGCCTTTTCAATCTCATCAAACAAAATGACAGAATAGGGTCTGTGACGCACCTTTTCAGTCAATGAACCGCCTTCCTCGTAACCAACATAACCAGGGGGAGAGCCGATCATTTTAGAAATAGAATGCCGTTCCATAAATTCAGACATATCAACACGGATAAGCGCCTTGTCATCATTGAACATGAATTCCGCAAGCGCTTTAGTAAGCTCTGTCTTTCCCACGCCGGTGGGCCCCAAAAACATAAACGAGGCTATGGGGCGGCGCGGATCGGCAATACCTGCCCGAGAGCGTTTTACCGCGTCAGAGACAGCCTGCACTGCCGTGTCTTGCCCCACAACTCGCTTCTTAAGTGCCTCCTCCATCCGTCCCAATTTTTCAGCTTCCTCTTCAAGCATTTTAGAAACAGGAATATGCGTCCACGCGGAGACTACTTTCGCGATTTCTGATTCCGTTACCTCCTCATTCAAAATTCTACGAGAGCGCTGTAATTTTTTAAGACGAGCGTCTTTTGTCTTTAATTCTTTTTCAATGGTTGGAATTTTCCCGTAGCGAATTTCAGCCGCTCGCGCTAAATCCGCCTGCATTTCCGCAGACTCCGCTTCAAGACGCAAAACATCCATATCTTTTTTTAATTTTCGTATTTCAATAAGCAAATTTTTTTCATTCTGCCATTTAAGTTCCAATTCCTGCGTTTTTTCTTTTAGGTTAGCAAGTTCTTTATCAATTGCCTTCTGCCGTGCCTTTAATTTTTTACTCTTTGAAGATTCTGTTTCATTTTTGAGCGCTTGCTTTTCAATCTGAAGCCGCATTGCTTTACGATGCGCTTCTTCAAGCATGGGCGGCTTGTTTTCAAGAGACATTCGGAGCGACGAGGCAGCCTCATCAATAAGGTCAACCGCCTTATCAGGCAAATATCTATCGGGAATGTACCGACTTGAAAGCGTAACCGCGCTTATAATAGCGTCATCGGTAATGCGGACGCCATGATAAAGCTCATACCGCTCTTTTAGACCCCTTAAAATCGCAATAGCATCTTCCACGGATGGCTCATTGACGTGCACCGGCTGAAACCTGCGGGTAAGCGCTGGATCTTTTTCTATATATTTTTGATATTCCTTAAACGTTGTCGCACCGATTGCGCGCAATTCTCCCCGAGCAAGCGCGGGCTTTAGCATATTTGAAGCATCCATTGAGCCTTCAGCCGCTCCAGCGCCGACAATGGTATGAATTTCGTCTATAAAAAGAATTACTTTACCGTCAGCTCGTTCAATCTCTTTCATAATGTTTTTAAGGCGATCTTCAAACTCACCGCGGTATTTTGTTCCCGCGATAAGCATACCCAAATCAAGAGCAACTAATTCTTTGCCCTTAAGCGACTCGGGCACGTCGCCGCGCGCCATCCGCACTGCAAGCCCTTCCGCTATTGCTGTTTTTCCTGTTCCCGCTTCTCCAATAAGAATCGGATTGTTTTTAGTTCTGCGGGAAAGAATCTGAATAATTCTTGAAATTTCTGAATCTCTCCCGATTAAAGGATCCAGCTTATCTTCAAGAGCAAGCTTCGTTAAATTTCTGGTATATTTTTCAATTGAACGGAACTTTTTGGGAGCTCCCGAATCGGTAATTGAACTGTTTTTAAGTTCATCAAGCACTTTGAGAATTTGTTCTTTACTGATCCTGAACCGAGAGAGCACTTCCCGTGCCGGTCCTGGCATATCAAACATTGCAATAAATAAATGCTCTGTTGAAATCAAGTCTTCTTGTAGTTGTTGCGCGACTTTGCCACTACTCTCCAGCACCCGTGCGAATTCGGGAGTTAAATATATTTGATATGACGGTGCAATAACCTGCGAGCCGTCAGGCGATTCAATTAATTCCAAAAGAGAATCCGTGAGTAGAACCGTATCTACTTCAAGCTTGTCTAAAATAGAAAGCACCATAGACTCTTCCTGTAGGACAAGTGCGGTAAGCAAATGAATCGGATTTACGTGATTTTGGCCACGTTCAATCGCAAGCTCATGTGCCCGTCTGATTGCTTCACGTGCTTTTGTTGTAAAATTTCCAAATGGCGGCATAGTAGTAAATTAAAAGTTAAAAATGCAAAATAATAATTATAATACGTTTTAATTATACATCATTAATTGTTTGAAGTCAAGTATTTAAAAAGCTATTCTGCCTTCTTTTGAGCGGCTTCCACCATGGCATCTTTCACAAGATGAATCGGCACGGTCACAAACTCATTACTATCAGCTATGATGTTTATGCCGAGAATTTCCCCGTTTATATTAATAAGCGGCCCTCCGGCATATCGTTTATTTGCCTCAATTGTCGTATGAATTGAAACTAACTCCTTTGGAGTCCGCGTGCCATCCTCTGCAATAGTTCCTCCTTTTGTTTGTACTTGAGAGATAACTCCCAAAGAAAGAACAACGCCGTTACCCACCCCAAGCGCTATTGCCGTTTGCCCAATCTGAACCCTGCTCATTTCAGCAAACGGAGTTTCTGCAAATGCATACGCATCCGCGGCATTCACCTCTAAACCTTCCGCAGATTTAATCTGTTCTCCAACTTTAAAAAGCATTATATTGTGGGTGAAATCCTGCAGTACAACCTCCGCCCGATATATATGATTTTGAGTAGTCCTGATAACAAGTCCTTCCGTGTCACTGATCACTTTATATTGAGAAGCAATGAATGTTTTGTTGAGGGCAAACGCAGTTCCCAATAGTTCAAGTTCATACTCTTCGGTCGGAGGCCTTCCAATTCCTCCAATGCGAGACCGTTTTTTTAGTCGTCCAATTTCAACAATGTTTGAAGCATTTTTTTCAGCCGCTTTCGTGATAAATTCTTCTTCTTTTACCACTATAGTTTGTGTAATGGGGGGCTGATTTTTAGAAGGAACAACCACCTCAACAGTCCGCTCAACCACACGATTAATCGTCTGCGTCACCGCCGGTGGAGCTTGGTCAAGAAGGGTCACCGTTACAATCCCGGTCGCAATAGAAGTCACAAAGCTTACTAAAAGAGCAAGTAGAATGAGTTGCGTATTGTTTAAATCATGCATCTGCATATAAAAAACTTAGAATTTAAGATAAACATAATTATACCACATAATTGTTACACTTGCTAAACAAGCGTAAGTTACTGCGTTTCTTTTATTTCGGCAAGAAAGGATTAAAGTAAAAACTTTTTTCATTTTGTCCGAGCGAACACGAAACAAAGGATTAATACCCTTTATTTTATTATTTGCCGTAATATTCCTATTGTATAATCAACGTCGTTTTTTGTCGTACTCTTCCCTAATGTAAACCGCACAGAGCTTCTGGCGTGCGCATCGCTTTTGCCGAGTGCAGAGACAACATATGACTCCTTCTCGTCATTTAATAGACACGCGCTTTTAGAACCGGCGGCAATTCCAGCCGCATCAAGCTGAAGCACAACCCACTCACTTTCTACTCCGGGAAATGAAACATTAATGTTGTTCGCCACGCGCTTGTGAGTGTCCCCGTTCAGCTCCGCTCCTTTAACGTGTTTTAAAATGTGTTTAATAAAATAATCACGCAATGCAGTAAGTCGCTCTACTTCACTCTCTCGCTCTTCTGTGACTAGTTTTAAAGCCTCGGCAAACCCAATAATCCCGGGAACATTTTCCGTTCCTGGCCGCATGCCAAACTCCTGACCACCACCAAAGAAAAGTGGCACAAGCGATATTCCGCGTTTTTTGTACAACATGCCAATCCCCTTCGGGCCGTATATCTTTTGACTATCAAAGGTGAGTAAGTCCGCGCCAAGTTTTGAAACAGTAATATCAAGATATGCCGGTGCCTGGCTTGCGTCAGTGTGAAACAGGATCTGTGTACTCTGCTTTTTGTTAAACGCACGGATTATTTTTGAAATTTCATGAATTGGTTCTATCGTACCAATTTCATTGTTCACATATATAACAGAAACTAAAATCGTTTCAGTGCGTAACGCGTTCTGTAACTCTTTCGTGTCAACAATTCCTTTTTCGTCAACAGATATATAAGAAACCGAAACTCCAAACTTTTGCACATGTTCACATACATCTTTTACGGACGAGTGTTCAATAGCGCTTGTAACAATATGCATGTTTTTAAACTCTATCCCTTCTGCGCGAGCTCTTTCAATAACTCCCATAATGGCAAAATTATTTGCCTCCGTCCCACCTGAAGTAAAAATAATTTCATCTGAGTGCCCTCCAAGAATGCCTGCAATAGTATTACGAGCCTTTATAACAGCGTTTTTTGCCAGAACACCCTCTTTATGAATAGAACCAGGGTTCCCAAAGTGTTCAATTAAAAAGGGGTTCATGGCCATAAGGACACGGGGGTCAAGCGGCGTTGTTGAAGCATTATCTAAATAAATCTGTTTTTTCATAGCATATATTGTAACATGCGTTACGGCGGATAATTTGCAAAAATACCCTTATCATATATAATTCCCCAATGCTCTCGTTTGTTGCCAATGAACAGATATTGTTTTTTCTGCTCATTATCTTATTCGCAATAACAATTATTATTGGATATTACACGGCCAATACTACGTTTCGTTTAAAGCGACTTTTTAAAGGAAGTTCCATAAAAGACTTAGAAAAATCGTTGGTCACCACTGAAAAAGAAATAGCATCTCTGCGCTCATTTCGAGAAGAAACAGAAAAACAACTCAAGCATATTGCCGAGAAAGTTCAAAAAGGAAGTCGCGGTATCGGCGTTGTACGATTCAACCCGTTTGGTAAAAAAGATGGTGGAAATCAAAGTTTCTCAGCGGCGTTCGTAAATCAAGACGGCAATGGCGTTGTACTTTCAAGTCTTTCCATCAGAGACCGAGTAACAATATTTGCAAAACCACTCACGCGCAATGAATCAGAGCTTGGACTTTCCGCAGAAGAAAAAAAGGCGGTGCAAAAAGCTCATGAATAATAACAATAATATGAACCGTTCAAATAAAAAAAACACAGAACGTCCACCGATTGTAGTGGTACTTGGACATGTTGACCACGGAAAATCAACTTTGCTTGATTTTATACGAAAAACAAATACTACCGAAAAAGAAGCCGGCGGTATCACCCAGCATATATCAGCATATGAGGTCATACATACAACGAACGATGGTAAAGAAAAGCGCATAACATTTTTGGACACTCCGGGGCATAAAGCATTTTCAAAAATGCGAGAGCGAGGGGTAAATCTCGCGGACATAGCGATACTTGTTGTCTCTGGTGAAGATGGAGTAAAGGAGCAAACATTGGAGGTTTTAAAAACAATCCGAGAGAGTAATATGCCGTATGTCGTGGCAATCAATAAAATAGACAAACCGAATGTTGATATTCAAAGGATTAAGCAAAATCTTGCGGAACACGAAGTGTTTGTAGAGGGATATGGCGGCAATGTCCCGTCAGTTCCCGTCTCCTCAAAAACAGGTGTTGGTATTCCCGAGTTATTGGACATGGTGCTCTTAGTTGCCGAACTGGAAGAATTAAAAGGAGACCCGAGCGCGCCCGCTGAGGGCTTTGTCGTTGAGTCTCACGTAAGCTCACGAGAAGGGATTAGTGCAACGCTTATACTTACAAACGGCGTGCTACGACGTGGTGTTTTTATAGCAACAGAAAATGCCTTTGCTCCGGTCAGAAAAATTGACGCGTTCCTAAATCACAACGCGGAAGAAGCCACTTTTTCTTCCCCTGTTATTATTACCGGATTTAATACTGTTCCAAATGTTGGAGCATCAATACAACTATTCGGGAGCAAAAAAGAAGCTTTGGAATATTTAGAGCATGCTGCCGCACAATCTAGAGAACAATCCTCGTTGCGAAACAGCTCGGCTCGTACAGAAAAAAGTAATGAAGTAGGAGGTGAAGAAGATAATTTTTTTATTCCTCTCGTTATAAAAGCAGATGCAACAGGGTCACTTGAGGCGCTTGAACACGAAATTTTAAAACTTGAACAAAGTGGCTACAAGCTTAAAATTGTTCAAAAAGGAGTAGGGCCCATAGAAGAGAGCGATGTTAAGCCCATTGCAACCAATAAACACGCGCTCGTCGTGGGACTTCATGTTGGAATAAGCAAAACAGCTGAGCACGTAGCGCTACAACAAAACATTACCGTTATGGTTTTTAATATTATTTATAAATTAACAGAGTGGCTCTCAGAGGAAATAAAAAAACGAACCCCTAAAATAATGGTGGAAGAAAAAACAGGAACTGCAAAAATTCTTAAAATATTTAGTGCGACAAAAGGGAAACAGGTCGTCGGCGGAAAAGTGCAAGAAGGAGAACTCTCATCAAAAGGAAAGGTTAAAATTGTACGCAGGGGAAAAGCAATTGATGAGGGGGAAATGCTGGAATTACAGCAACAGAAAAAAAGAGTGGGGAAGGTTGAGGCAGGGCTGGAATTTGGAGCGCTTATTGAATCAAAATACGATATTGCTCCGGGAGATGTACTTGAAGCATTTGCATTGGTGGAGAAGTAAAAGAACAATATACTAATCGTACGAATGATACGAATAATACTAATGCGGTATATTCGTATCCATTGGTATCATTGGTAAAATTCGTATATTTGTATTATTCCATGACCCTACGCCAAGAAAAACTAAACGCGCTCTTTAAAAAATTAATTGCCCAATTTTTAAGCATCTCTGTAACAGATACCCTTATTACGGTCACGGAGTGCATTGTCGCAAAAGATGTAAAAAACGCAACAGCATTTATTGCTATATATCCTGAAGATAAAACAGATTCCACAATGTCTCTCATATTAGAAAAGCAAAAGGAGTTACATGATTTTCTGGGGCAGCACACAAAAATGAAATATGTGCCTCACCTCACATTCACCGTAGACACGGGAGAGCAAAAAAGGGAGAAAATCAATAAATTATTAAAGACTCCTTAAAATCTTATCAAAATACATATATCGTGTTATGCTAATCAGGCAAGCGGGTTGCGGTGTTATATTCATATGACTTCATATACAACCTCATGGCGAAGGGATACCTCGGTAGTATAACAGGCTTGCTATAGAGCGCAGCGCGGCGGATCTGTCTATATTAAAAAAATTGGCACGGTGGTGAAGTGGTAACACGGCGGTCTGCAAAACCGCTACGCACGGGTTCAATTCCCGTCCGTGCCTCCATGCCCGGGTGGCGGAATTGGTAGACGCCCTTGACTTAAGATCAAGTACCTTATTGGTGTGCGAGTTCGAGTCTCGCCCCGGGCATCATCCGCCCATAGCTCAGTTGGTAGAGCAACTCCCTCTTAAGGAGATGGTCCCAGGTTCGAATCCTGGTGGGCGGATTACGAAATAATTCGCCCAAGCAAGTGAACTGCTTCACTTGCGACAGGATTCGAAGGGATTTTCCATAGGAGCTACGCCAACAGCGCGGAGCAAGGTGGAAAATCACCCGCGAGCGTAGCTCAAGAATCCTGGTGGGCGGATTATGTTGATATTGGGCAGGTGGCGAAATGGCATACGCGCATGGCTTAGGACCATGTGGGGAAACCCGTGGGAGTTCAAGTCTCCCCCTGCCCACTAGGATTAATAAAAATATACAAAAAAATATGAACATAGGGCTTGATTTTGATGGTGTTATATCAGATTGCGCAAAATTAAAATCTGAAGGAGCAAAGCGACTCTATGGAGTTGACATTCCTCCGGAAAAATTTAAAAAAGAAATCGTGCTCGGAGAAAAATATCTTACTGAGGAACAATATCTTGAGCTTCAACAAACTATTTATGAAACACGAGAAGTGGGTTTTTTAATGGAACCAGTCGCCGGAGTTCTTCACTTTCTCCCACGACTCATTGCCGGTGGACATACAATCCGTATCATAACTTCACGAGATGGAGAAAAATTAAACATTGCGAAAGAGTGGTCTTCCCGCCAAGGACTAGAACTTGATTTTATTGGAGTGGGAGGCGGAACAAGCAAGGCACCTGCCGCGGCAGGTCTTGATTTATTTGTAGATGATGACTTAGATAAATTGGAGCCACTTGTTGGCGTAGTACCTCACCTTTTTTTATTTTCGTGGGGCTACAATACTCACCTTGCCGAAAAAAATATCGCGCGACGAATTCATTCGTGGGAAGAACTGCACAATATAATAGAAATGCTGCACCGAGCATAGCACTATTTGTGTTTCTCTATTTTTGTATGCTCATATCGTTTTATCTCCAACAATAGTAGTTCTGCCGAAATATTTACCATAGACTTTAAAATTTCTGCTGTTTTTTTAAAATGAGAAAATTTCGTTTTAAGAATAGCTTTTCGCATTGGAGTCACAATGGGTAAAAAATATGAATGTGTCCACGAAAGACCAAGAGTGTCTAAGTTGTAAACAACACTTGTAATGTTGTCATATAAATCAGAAAGTTTAATGAGACGGACGCCCTCCGGGGCAGAGACAACTTGTCTTACATAGCGCTTCTTTTCACCATCACCCCACCTGTTTGTCATTCCAAGAATAAGTGTGAGCCCCTTTTTTCCGAATATTTTTACGATTTCTTCTTCTGTCGCATCAGTATCTTCAAGCACATCGTGCCCCAATGCAGCCGCAACAATTGTCCGGCGCTCCTTCGGGTTCCCCTCTTTTGTGCGCCTTAAAACAATTTCTAAAACATTAGAAACCCGAGCAAGGTGATACCATTCAGGCACCCCGCGAGCCCGAAACCTACCGCCGTGCTTCTTTTTTACAAATTGGAGTTCTTTTCCCATATATTAAAATATAACAAAAATCCCCGCCTTAAAGAACGGGGATAAACATTATTGTTCAAACCTCCTAAGACATGCTTCAAAATATCGTGCATGAGCAACACATCCTTCCACCTCTCGTATTGACGCGTAATGCTTTTCGCGCGTTCCAAATATGGGAAGCTTTGAGCAACCAGAAACAACTGAAAGCCACATAACAACTGCGGTAGAAATTCTCCCACATCCATCACTCCATGGATGAATTTCTCCATCAATCATGAGGTCGGCAAAAGCCAGTAATTCTGCTTGAGAAAGATTGCCTTCTCTCACTTTCTGGATCTTGTTACTTAACGTCACATAAAATTCATCCATGAAAAATTCTAGGTCAATCGGCTGAATATTCAGAGTTGTGTAAGAAACCGGCCACACACGATAGCGACGGTTAATTTTATAATTACGGCCATACCGCAAAGATAATTCAGTGGCAGTTTTTCCAAGAGCCGCGAGTTCTTCTTTATACACATCAAGTCTCTGCAGTCCTTGAGTATTTATATCAAACCATCCTTCCATTATAATACGCAAATGCAGGGCGTTAATCAGTGTATTTTTGTAGTTATTTCCATGAGTCCATGTCCCCTTTATAAGTAATTTGGTGTTAAGTTCAACTTGTTTTTTCAAATCTTCACCTTCTAAAAGCAACTTTTTCTTTGTTGAACTTGATGCGGTGTCAGATTTTCCTTTCGCAGTTCTGCTTCGTGTGTTGATGTTATCACGAAATACCTGCTCAAAAACATCAAAAGAGATGTCGGTCATAGATCTACTCCTCTCTCCTGTTTGAGATGGGCGACAATTTCTTCCACCGATGCCCGTGCCCGACCCTCAATAACTTCGGCATCAGTTGTCCATGGTCCGTTGTTTGAAATCACCAGCACATTGAGTCTTCCGAGGAATGCTTCTTTTATTTGCAGGAAGCTGTTTCTAATCCGCTCTCTGTTTTCTCTGTCTCCGGACATTTTGCCACCAAGGCCCTTGTCAATTTGTTTTCGTTTCGCTTCCCGCTCCATTGCAATGTTAACATCGGCATCTACAATCACCGCCAAATCAGGAACACGAACCTTCATGTGGTTGACATACATATCCCATATCTGCTCTTGCGAATATGAAGATGCGGGAGTGTAGCCAAGAGAACTAACGAACGACCTGTCGCGAAGAATAAAATCAATTCCGCAATCAAAATCAATTTGAGCGTTTGCAAGCGCGCCTCCAGCGGCAAAAAGTGGAAGCAAGAAAGTGTTGCGGTCTATCCCATGCCGCTCACACCATGGAAGCATATTCTTTCCAATATCACGAAGCGGATCTAATTCGTTATCGCGCAAAACAGCGCAGCTATAATGACCTCTGCTATGCAAAAACATTTGAAATGCTTTTATGATAGTTCCCTTCCCTGAGCCACTTCCGCCATCAAAAACAACATACAGAGACATGTGCCTCTCGTGTGTCAAACATATCTAAAAAATATAGTAACTTATGCCAATAGAAAAAACAAGAAATTTCTGATTCAAACCCTTCTGAACTAAATAAAATAAAATATATTTTGAAACTTTTATAAAATTTGACCTAGTAGTGAAGATGCCTATCACTTTAAAAAGCAGCCATGCCAAAAGATGGATCAACACGCGCTTTCACTAGATGTTGACTTTCTAGACTATTTATGGTAAAAGAAGCACAGAAACGGTCATAGTGACCGAATCTTTGACATCTATGGAGGGGTAGAAATGAAACTACCAAATTGGTTCACGGGGTCGAGCTCGCCAGTCACCCCGGGAAAACATTGCAAAATGGATTTCTCTGGAATGAAACGAGGCGATAAAATACCTAGAAAGGCAAAAATAGGCCTTGCAAAGGTGCAGGAAATTGCCTGTACTCCCCTTGAAACACTTATACAGGGAGTAATCGTTAATATAGGCTTATTCGTGCTTTTCTGTCTTGCCCTTGGGCTATTTTCAAAACTCAACTGGGGAACAGCATTCGCGTCAGCAATGCTCCTTGCCCTCTATTTTTATTACCTCTGCCTAGAAGATGTGTCCATCGGATCGGTTGGAATACCGACAATCTTTGAAAAACGAAATACGCCGTGGGAAAAAGTTCTTACAGAAGGAAAACATTGGAAATTTTATCCATTCTCTGACATTGCAATTGTTAACATGAAAGAACAAACAAAGTCTTTGGAAGCATTTTCAGTAAATGCCGCGAATAGCGGCGCGGGGAAAAAGAAGGAGCAAGACAAAACAGCAACGCCCGCCGATACAACTCCAGACAAAAAAGACATTGTTCGACTGCGAGTAGAAGTTTCGATACAGTTTTTCGTGTGGGATCCGTGGCGGTGCCTTTCAATTGAAAACGCCGAAGAGGCGCTCGTTAATATCGTGAAGGACAGCATGATCACAGTTTCCCAGAGCTACGATGACACAGAGTTAATGCAAAACAAAGATCTTCTCATTAGGGCAGCTCAAAAAGCAGCCGATAAAGAATCTGACCATTTGGGTATTTGTGTTAAAAAAATACTCATCAAAAAAATTGAGCCGTGGAATCCTAAAATACTGGACGCCCATGAGCGAATTGGGATTGAGACTCTCCGTGCGATCGGAGACGGAATTGTCACAAGCAACAATATTAACCGTATAAAAAACTATAGCGCTGACCTGGGTATTCCTGTAGCAGAAGCGATAAAATTGCACGGAAACGCACAGGGACTTATGCCTCGTCAAGAAATTATGGTAACCGAAGTTGGAGACGCTCCTGTCAATTCGTTCATCGGCGCTGCTGCAGTTCTTAGGTCAGAACAAGCGAAACCAGCGCAAACTCACGAAGAAAAAAAACCCGAAGGAGGTGAGTAATGGAAAAGAAACCTGTCATTAAAAAAGTTCCAGTACTTCTTTTTACTGCAGTGCTTGTGCTGTTTGCCATTGCATTATTCAAAGATGAACTTGCAACATTGTTTGCCGATGATAATTCAAGTTCGGCACAACCGATAAAAATCGCGTGTCCCGGAAGCACGCTTGTGGTGGCAAATCCTGAAGCCCAAGTTAAAATACCCAACCGGTGCGATTTCATTGAAACATTCCGCACGCATGAAGAGAAAGACCGAGTACGATTTCAAACATTTCCAGATGGGGAAGTGTATGGTCCTGGAGCAAGGCCGAGGCCAGAACAATTCCCCAATCCTGTAGAATCAATTAGATACAAAACTCCATACGGAGAACCGATACCGATTACGATTCATTTTTCTCCAGCAAAAAAGACGCAATAGTGAGACGGGTCTGATATTTTAAATCTAAACGCAAAGGCGCCACCCAGTGTGGGAGCGCCTTTTTTATTTTGCGAATTTAAAATATGTTATGGCAATCCGGGAGCATCAACGCCGATCGTATTTGCAATAATTCGAATGATGGTGAAAGCAGCGAACATGATAAACATTCCGATAAGCCCCCATATCATGTGCTGTTTGCCTCGCGTACGCTCCGACTCAACATCCGCTCTAAATACGAACTCGGCAACTCCCCACAGAAAAAAAATAAATGCAAGGGCAAAAAGAAAACCAATAATGGGATTGAGCACAAATTGATTAATTTTTTGCACAACATCAGTTACCGCGGGGTTTGTTGCGGCATAGGCAGTGTGCACAGAAAAAAATTGCATGACGATGCTATGAAATTAAGAAAGATTAAGGAATGCGCGGAAGTGTTGGCGGAGATGTGACGGGCTGTACTCCCGTAAATTGCTGAAGCAAAAGCACAATTCCCCAAACGGAAACAATGAAGAAAAGACCAATCGTGCCATATATCATTACGTTTCGTGCC